>NZ_JBEXYE010000013.1:0-209431 GCF_040630785.1 Nocardia sp. NPDC005746 | reverse complement strand
CCGACTGACGCCATACGGCCAGGCCTGCAAATCATCCTGGACTCTGCAGGTATGTGCACTCGCCGGCCGCGCTTGCCGCTGGTGCCGAAGGCTCGGGTTGCGGCAGAATAGTGCGTTCTTTCGGTGGGCCCCGCTTCGCGCCAGCAACGGCCATGTCGGAGGTTTCGACTAGGTTCAGCTCACTGATGGTTGATCGTGATGGCGGGGAGGGAGTTCGGCGTGGGTTGGAAGGTGAACGGGCTGATCGTTGAGGGGCCAGTGGATGCTGCTCGACTTCCAGGTCGACCGCGCGACACAGGACAGACCCTCGACATCGACGCCGTTTACGAACACCCCTGCGATTATGGCATCGCCGTAGTCGGCGGGTGGACCTTTGTCGCCGACCCCGAGTTTCGGGTGAGCTTCAACGATGATGCGGTGCTTCAGGTTTCGCCCAATGGACGAGCTCTGGCATGGGTGACCAACAGCGTTTCCACGCTGCACGGCTTCGCGTGGTACGTCGACGGAGCCCCGATTCGTCGTGTCGTCTATGCGGAGGGCGAAGTTGTCGATGAGAGTGGGGAGCAGCTTCGCGAGGAAGCTTTGGCACCGGAACCTCTGAGTGAGGACTATGTCTTCGAGATGATCGAGAGGCTGACTGGAGAAGGCTGGGGCGACGGCGCCGACGCTATGTATCGCGTCTGGACTTGCACCGAACAAGTCACCGCGAAGAACTGAGGTCGCTCCCAGACCCTCCCTTCTGCTGTTGACCCGCTCATCGGCAGAAGCGAACATTCTGCACAGCACCGGGTCCCGGCCGCCGGCGCCCCGCGCTGGCCGGTTCGGTCAGCGCGACATGCGGCAGAATAGTGCAGTCGTACTCGAGCAGGGTCATCCGAGATCCTGGACGCTTGCCTGGTAATACTGTCGCTGATGACTGACCTGGACACCATCCTCAACGCCCCCACGCCCGTAGCGGCCCGTGCATTGGAACAGGCCAGCAAGGGTGATCGCTGGTGGATGTTTGAGCATCAACAGTGCGATATGTTCGCCCAAAATCACTCGTGGGTCGAATCCCGGGAGCATCTGACCGATCCTCGTATTCGACTGCGGGTGGCGCACGCGAGAGTGCTTCGATACGAAAGTATCTCGGCGGCGTCCCTGGTGAAGGAGCAGCCTCGAGATACCACTCTCGACGAGGCCGGATTCTGGTCGGTGCCATTGGAACTACAGCCCTGGGAAGCGCGCTGGTGGAACGCCGAAGATCTGCGGGAGTACTACGAAGGAGGTAGTGCGGGGTGGACCGGCGCGACCAACCGGTTCCCTCCCAGGCAGTTCAAGTTCCCGATCCTGCTGCCTACCGGACAATTTCGAGGTCGGATCCGGCAGCTCGAAGAAGTCGGTGCATTCGCGCTGTCCAACTGGCTCGAGCGGGTAACGGTTGTCCACGGCACAGCGGAGCAGGCGGCAGCCCACCGGTTCGAGGTTGCTGGTTGCGGCGATCTCGAGGATGGCGTCCCAGCGGCAGTTGTCGACTTCGCGAGTGCCTACCCGGCTCTGGTCGGAATCCTCCGCGGCGAACAGGCCTACTGCGCCACTGTCTCCGAAGCGCTGGGACGGCTCAAGCTGTGGCGCCTGCTTAGTGTCCTCGCCGGCTCGCCCCTCGCTTCGGACATAACGAGCTTTGTCGATCGTGTGCGGTGCGTGACGTGGCACGATCCCTGCGACGAGAGCCTCTACCTGCACTTGGCGATCGAAGACCCGGTGCAGGGCATCTCCTGGGCGTTGGATGGACAGGACTTCGACTGAGCCGCACTGAAATCGGCAGTAGCGGACGTTCTGCACCGCACCGGGATCCGGCCGCCCGCGCCCCGCGCTGACCGGTTCGGTCAGCGCGGTATGCGGCAGTAGCGGACATCTGGATGGCGAGCTGGCGGGTGGAAGATTTCCTGCGGTCGCGACGAGAGTTCGAAGATGCGATGCTCGGGCTGTGGGTGAGTACTTCTGGCCGGACGCTGAGGTGGGACCACGGGCACATCATGCATGGCCAGCGACGGTGGAATCGTTGCCGGTTGGCAGCCATGTGACAGGCAAGGTCATCGGGCGGCAGCAGTTCGGCGTCTTCATCAGCATCGATCAAGCGCCGGATGCGGTCGGTCTCGTCAGGGTTACCGCTCTGCCTCGGGACACGGATCTTCCTACCCAAGGAGAAGCTGTCGAGGGTCAGGTGCTCTGGCACGAATCGCGAAACTGCCAGGTGATCGTGACTCCTCTGGAGAGTCGTGAACTCGAACCCGACGCTGTCTCCGTCCACCGGTTGGACGTTCTAAGAAGGGCATTGAGCGGCGAGTAAGCCGCGAGATGAGCACGGGGCCATTGGTCCTAAGATGCAACGCCGACAGGTTCGAACAGCCCCATAAGCGGTAGTAGCGGACGTTCCGCCTGCCTCGGATCGGTACGGCCAGTTGATCTTCCGGCGCCTCGCGCTGGCCGGTTCGGTCAGCGCGACATGCGGCAGAATAGTGCGCATTGGGATTGCGCGCGGTATGCGGTCAGGGCCAGAAGACGCAGTCATCTCGAATGAGGAGTGCCTGCGATTCCAGATCCTCGTACCAACGAAGTCGCCCGATCTCCACCGATCCATCTGCCGCGACCCTGCCGAAATTCACATGGCGATACAGCCAGACCAACAGGCCTTCCAGCGCTTCGAAGTCCTCGGGATGAACCTCTTGCCGGGCTTCCAGACGCCACCCGCCTGCGGTCTCTTCGAGTCGAGAGCCGAGCATGCCGTCGATCTTCCACGCAGGACCGTCCTGGCCTAGAAACGGTTGCGGGTCGGTGCAGATCAGCTCCCCATCTTCATCCTCGACAACAGCGACGTAGCCCCTACCGAGTCGTAGCTCATCCTCAGGCGCTTCCCCCTGGCCGACCTGCCAGCGCAACTCTGCGATGTCCTCCCTCGACAGGTCGGCGCGAAGATCGAGGGAAATCACGAGCTCGTAGATATCAGCCACTGTCACACCGTATTACGGGCCAACGACAGATTCGATCGACCACATCGAGTGCTCGGTAATCGGCTGGCCAGTAGCGGACGTTCTGCACCGCACCAGGTTCCGACCGCCGGCGCCCGCGCTGGCCGGTTCGGTCAGCGCGGTATGCGGCATTACAGGTTGTCACGCTAGCCGTTTCAAGGCCGGTTGCTGGCACCAACTTGGCCGGGGGTCACCGGTGGCTGGAAGCCAACTTCAGGCCGAACCCAAGCAATATGGCTCCGGTGACCGTGTCCATCGCACGTCGCACGCTTTCTCGGTTCAGCCAAGTCTTCGCCGCGCCCGCAACGCTGATGATGACCGTGAACCAGACCATGCCTTCCACATTGTGCACCACCGCGAGAACGCAGCCCATCAGCAGATGTGGCACTCCGTCCGGCAAGAACTGCGGCAGCATCGCAGCGTAGAACACACCAACCTTCGGATTGAGCATATTCGTGCCCAGCCCGCGCGCCCACGCACCGAACACGCCTCGCGATGAATCGTCCACTGCGGCTTCAGTGGTCGCAATTGGGCGTTCGAGGCCAGTCCGAATCATGGCGATACCCATCCACACCAAATAGATTGCGCCGACAGTCCGCAGCACCGCGTAGGCGACCTCCGACGCTGTCAACAGCACCGAGACCCCCGCGGCGGCAGCCGCGCCCCACATCAGGGTGCCGCACCCGATCCCGACAGCCGAGGCGAACGCGTAGCGGCGGCCACGGCTCACCGCAGCCCGCAGCACGAGCGCGGTATCCAGACCAGGAATGAGGGTGAGTAAGCCAGCGACCGCGGCGAAGGATAGCAACGAGTGCAGCACCTGCACAGCGTATTCGGCCACCACCTCGAAGCCGGTGTGGATTCACACGCTCATCGGCAGAAGCGGACGTTCTGCACAGCACCAGGTTCCGGCCGCCGGCGCCCCGCGCTGGCCGGTTCGGTCAGCGCGCCATGCGGCATGTCGGTGCGTTCGCAGGGTCGTACATTTACCCCGATCCTGCCTCGTGCCATGCAAGGACACCGCGCCCCGTTCAGCGCTCGACGAGGACCGCCGCATCCACATACCGTGGATCGCGGGCGATCGCAGCGAACCTCGACTCGCCCTCGGTGCCAACCGATTCCTCCACCTCGGCCAACTGGACGAGCAAATCGAAGTAGCTCGCCTCCGCCGTCCGTAGCTGCGCGACCGTCTCCGTGAGATCGATATCGGCGGCAAAGCGCGCCCCATCGACGCCCACCGACAGAGTCGCCAGCCATGCGTCCGAATCGGCCGCGAACATCGCCCCGCTGGTCTCGGCCCAGAACAACACCACGCTCGGCGTCACCGCCGAGCTCAACCGACCTGCCGCGGCGAGCATCACCAGCGAGGTGTAGATGTTCGACTCACAGAACCCGAAGTGCATCAGATACGCCTCGAGCGCTGCCTCCCGATACCTCAGCACATAAGTCAGTCCACCGGTGTCCTCGTCGAAACAGTCGGCGAAATACTCCAGAGGCGTGACACCCTGCTCGGCCTGCCGCCAATCCGGTGTCTTCCCTTCCCAGAACCACCCGTCGTACATCGCACCGTGATTCTCCATGGCCTCCGGGCCCGGCGCCGGTGTCTCCAACCACCGCTCGAATTCGGCCCGCCTCATAGGAATTCGAGCAGCAACAACGAACGTGTCCGACACAACCGGCTCCTCATCGATTCGATGGCACGGGCCATCCCAGGCCCAGGGGCCATCCTAAGATCACAGCGCCTCGGCAACCTGATCATCGATCGGTCCTCGGCATGAGCGGATGTGTGCCGGGAGCTGGAACGTGATGGCGAACCCATCGTATTGCTGAATTTCGACCCCGCAGGAAGATCGGTAACTGGGATCGAGGTGCTCGATGGCCGCGATCCTTCCATTCCGTCTGCTTGAACTGGCAAGCGGCAAGCAAACAGACGAGCGTGGGATTGGTCAGCGCAGGACGCGCGTATGTGTTCGGGCTTCCTCGGATGAACACGGGCAGTTGATCTTCGGCAGGTCCGGTCTGGCTGATTCGGACCGCGCGGTAACGGCAATAGCGGATGTTCCAGGCGGAGCCGCTACCTCTCGCAATGGCATGGTGGCCGCTGTAGGTGGCGCGATAGGGTTCTGGCGTGCCGCACGCCATCACCGCGATGATCTTGCCCTGCCCTGTCAGTGCTGAAGCAGCGGACCGATGGGACCTGATGCCGGTATCGCTGCGATGCGATCTCACGCTACTGCATGTGACCCACTATTACACTGCGTATTGGCAAGCACGGCTGGGGATTTCGAGCTACTTCGAACTCCCTTCCGAAGCGCCAGGGCTGTTCCCTCGTGAGGGTGTCGTGACGACGATTGCGGCTGAATTGGCGACCCGACCCGACCCGGCATTCGCTGTGGTGCTCACGGACTACTTCGGCGGCGTCGGAGACCAGTGGGCAGCGGTATCGGTTGGCGGTGGTCCGGTTCGGTCGGTGAACACCATCAACACGGCGTTGCGTGCGCTGGGCATCAGCGCTACGGCTGGATCGGATGAGTTCGACACGGTCGGCCTGGCGGCTCATAGATCGACGCCCGACTACCTCGACCGGTACGTCGATCTGTGCGACGAGCTCGGTGTTTGACCCGATACTTCCCGATCTTGGATTACCGTGCAGAGAACGGGAGGAGGTTACGCGCACATGGACCTTCACGTCGGTGACCTGCTCCAGATCTCATGCCCCGCCACCCCTGCCCGAGTTGTCGAGAAGTCATCGAGCTACCTCGTAGTCGAGTGGCCTTGGTGGACCGTGGATCCCCTGGCACAGGGTGCGAGCTGGAACGGATGTGTGGCAATCACGATTGATCCCTCGTCCTACGACTGGGAACGCGAACTTTTCAGCACCGAACCGGCTCCTGCGCAACTGAATCCGGGCGATATCTGTCGTATCGGCATTCCACCGACCATCGTCCGCGTACTTTCCGTCGACACCTTCGACCCGCCACTGGAAACCGGTTATCTGCCTCGGCCGCGTCGGCTGGTAACCGTGCTCCCCGCGAACCAGCCGGTCGACGTCGAATCCGAAGACCAGGGCTATTCTCTGGATCCCGACGACGGCATACCCATCACCTTCGCGCCCGCCCCGCCCCGAGGCTGATCTGGTTCAGCGTGGAGCGGCTCGGTTCATGAGCAGTGAAGTCGAAATCGGTTCCGGCACAAGGCGGTATGCGGTGTACTGCCGCATAGCACCACGCACGCTCCTCGGCATGAGCGTGCACTGCCGCGGTCGTACGGCGCTCTGTCGTTCGATCTTCCGATGCCCCGCGCTGGCCGGTTCGGTCAGCACGGTATACGGCAAAGTACTGCGTTCGGCCGTCTGCGGAAGAGCAGGGTTCGCACCTGGATCATCTTGTGAGCGTGATCGCCCATTCCGGTAGCGGTTCGCACCGTTCGAGCCAGTCGAGCGGTACGGGATCGGAGGTTGGGCGGGCACCGAGGATCCCGCCGATGATCGCACAGGTGGTATCGATATCACCGCCGGCCGCAACGGCCGTCCAGATGCGTCGGCGAAATCAAGCCCGTGGTGGGCGACGACCCAGAGGCTGAAGGGCACGGTATCGAGCGCGGAGGTGTCGTGGCCGACGCCCAATTCCACAGCGGCAGTGCCAGAATCGTCGATGGACTCCGCATGCCTGAGCCTTTCTCGGACCGGTCCGTCGGGCACCTGAGCGGCGACCACATCGATGAGTTCGGCACCATGGAGTTGCGGTTTCGCCTGGGATAAGGCGGCAGCAATTGCGACCGCGACTGCTCCGGCTACGGCATCGGGGTGGGTATGGGTGATCTCCGCCGATGCCGTGGCCTCGATGACAGCCTGATCGATGTCGTCGGCGAACCAGGCTCCCAGCGGCGCTACCCGCATCGCGGCGCCATTTCCCCAGGATCCGCGGCCCTCGCGCGTTTGTTGGGCGAGTTCGCGCCAGTGATATCCCTTTTGGCGGATCAGCCGCAGGATCCGACTCGTTCCGGGGCCGTATCGGCGATAGATGTCGTAGTGCTCGGCGAACGATTGGGCCAACGCGTCCTGACTGATTCGGCCGTGTTCACTCAGGACTGCGAAGATCGAACACGCCATCTGAGTGTCATCAGTCCACAACCACGGACCGGGCAGCACTTTCCGCTCCCGAAGCGCGCCATGGTTGATCGGATCGTCGAAACACGACCCGAACGCGTCCCCCACCGCCAGGCCCCGCAGCGACATCAGCGCCCGTGATCGGCCATCAAAGCTCATCCGACCAGTCTGGCAGGAACCACGATCCGCACCACAGAATCTATCGTGGGTAAACACAACATAATCGGTCATTCATCCTCGGGAACATCTTTCTGATCTACGGCTTCATCTGAGCCGCAACGCGTTTATCGAGGCTGTCGGCGAGCTGGCGGTTGCTCGACGCTTGGTCCTCCAGAGTGCGGCATCTGGACGTAGCCTTCGGTCGGCACGGGCAACGCCTCGATGCATGTCGTCGAGCATGCGTTGACCAACAAGGGCAGGACGTCAGCGCCCGACGTCCTGAGTGAGATCCATGCCTGGCGAAGGTGCGCGCCTTCGATGTGCTGATCGCAGACGCTGCACGTACGGATCACGGTGGCACCCCATACGCCGGGGTCGAGGTCTTCGAGGTCGATGCCTTGCGTGCTGGTTGCTGCGGCCGACAACGACGGGAACGGCGGGCGCAGCTTGTCGTTTCCATAGAGGGCGCGAGTGCTCACCGTGCTGCGCTGCAGACCAGTGCACCGGGTGATCTCGTACGGGAACCAGTGCACGCGGTAGGAGGTGTAGGGGGTGAACTCCTCGAGGCTGCGCATAGCGCCGATCTCCGGCGGGATACGCACCAGGTTGCTGCCGTAGAGCACGAGGTGCTTAACCGAGGTGAGGTTGGCGATCGTGGTTGGGAGCGTGACGACCTGACGCCGCTGTTCCGCAGTGAGTTCGGCCAGCGGTTTGAAGACCTCCCGTCCGTCTGCGGCCGCTTCTTCGACCAGCTCGAGAAGGCGGAGTCAACCCGGTGCGGTGACGTCCTGGCGTTCTCGATGGAAGCGGGTCGGTCGCTGGCTCTTGGTGCTGGCCTGCTCGATGCACTCGCAGCGATCACGAGGCGAATCGTGGCTCCCCGGACCAACGGCGTCAGCCCAGCGGTTCGAGAACACCTGTGGCTTCGACTCCTCACTCGTCTGCTCACGCTAGCCGTAGTGGCCATGTCGGCGGGTGAGCGGTCCAGGACGCCGTCGATGACGCGGGTGCGGTAGAAGCCTGCGACGACGGCCAGGCGGCGGGCGACGGTGGCGGGTTCGAAGCGGCGGACCACCTGCATCCACCGCATGTACCGTTCGACCTCGGTCCGCGCGGCCGCTAGCGCGGGTGAGGTGCTGGTCGGTGCACCAGTAGAAGTACAGGCGCAGATCGGATTTGGTGTGGATGCGTGAGACTGCAGAGAAGCGGGCGAGGTAGGCGAGGGCGGCCGGCCGGAGCACGAGGTCGTCAGCGGCGAAGGTGACATCGAGGTCGGGTGAGGGAGCCATCCTTCACGATGCCGCGATCCCGGCGAACCGCCCGAGCGGACGCGCGGTATGCGGCATGTGCGGATATCCGAGTTGGTGTCTTGCGTTGGGGGAGAGCGTGTACTCGATCGCTACTATCGCACTGGCCGGATGGTGACGGCTTCGCCGTTCAGCAGGTTCAGCGAGAAGACCTCCGAGGTGCCTTCGTACATGTACCGGAGAGCTGGCTGGAAGTCCGCGACGTCCAATTCGTACAGCGATCCTGCGGGATCCACGAACGCGCAGGTTCTTTCGATGGTCGATGCCAGCGTTACCGGTTTGATCTCCACAGGAACCAGCTCGATCTCTGTACCTGCACGGTAGGAACGCCCGACGGTTACTCCCGAACTCAAGACCTTGAGCTTGAGATCGTAGGTGCGCTCGCCCTTCTGCGTGTCATGGCGGATGAGGCTCTGGACCAGTGCTGGCTCGTCGCCGTAGCTGATCGTGTCACCGGCACTCAGGGCCTCTACCGCAACGACTGCCATGGTCGCAGCGTATCGGGCGCCGGTCACCGACGCGATATGCCTCGTCGACAAGCAGTTTCACCAGCATCGGCGGGTGTGGGCGGTACACGCTCATCGGCAGTTCAGTGCGTTCGGCCGGCCGCGGCGTGGCCGGTCCGAGCAGCGCGAGATGCGGCAGTAGCGTGCCTTCCGCCTGTCTGATCGGTTCGAGCAGCCTGTTTCCGCGCGCTGGTATGTTCGATTCCGATCGCGCCGATGGGGAGGGCAAGATGGGCGGCGAGCCTGTGACGACACTGCGTGACTTCCAATTGTCGATGCTTCACCCGATGTGCGAGAGCGCCCCGACGCAGGCCTCAGGACTGCTTGATCGAATCGGTGCGACCAGCGCCGACACTGCCGTCGCGCAGGCGCGGTGGTGGTTTGGTGACGCCACGAACAACTTCACGACGATCGCTGAATATATAACTGCTTGGGGCGCACCGGATTCGGAAGACATCGAACGTTACGGCGAGGGGGAGATTCGCTCGGCGCGGTGGGATTTGCCGTTCTGGCCTGGCATGCAGTTCGAGTTCAGGGCGATGAGGCCTCGTCATCTCTTCCATCGAATGCTTCGTAAGCCGGGAGTGCCTGTGCCGCAGTTGGACTCGATTGAAGATTTGATCCCTTGGTCGTGCACGAAGGAGGAGTTTCTGGGCTCCAGCCTGGGGCCGTTCGATGAAGACATCGACCTTGGCTCGATCGGGAACCGAATCGACTTCGAGGCGGTCGACCCGGAGTCCGGGCGCAGACGTCCCTACCGTGCCCGCTTCGACTGGTGTCTGCTGCAATCGGTCGAGCCGGTGCTGGTTCGGCTCAGCAAACCCAATCCCGTACCCCTCGACGAAACACCGATCGACGAACTCATCTTGACCAGGCAGATGGGTCGGGCTGTTCTGAGAATCCATGCCGAGATCGAGGGAAACGTCTACGACGCGATGGCGGACTTCCAGGACCGCTACGCACGCCTGGCACGCGAGCGTCCGAACGATTTCATCGTTGGCGAGCGCCGTACCGACTACCAGCGTCTGGCCGACGTCGTGGACAGCCTCCTGTCGCCCGGCCGTCCGCGCAGTCATCTCGCAGACGAACCGTGAATGGCGCAGGCGCGTAATAATCCGCCGCAGCGTCGCTCAGCTCTACGGCCGCTCGTCGGCATGAGCATGCGTTCTGCACCGCACCAGGTTCCCTGCCGACAGCCCCCGCGCCGGCCGGTTCGGTCAGCGCGGTATGTGACAGTGTTCGCTGAGTGTGCAGGTCAGCGCGCTTCAGCCATGCTCGGCCCCAGGTCGGGCCGAGCGCTCGCATCGACCGACCGGTGGGTCCGTGGTCTCGTGCGCGAGTTTCGGCTGACCCGTGACGCTGCGGCGGATGGTGGTTGTGGCGTAGGTGGTCATACCGGGCTGCTGTTATCGAGTCAGGCTAACGACAGCGGGGCACCACTGCACTCGTTCCATGGCCGCTGAAGGATCGAAGCCCCCAACCCCAGGGAAGGCCGGGGACGTCATAGTTTTCTGTCAGCCCCTCCCTACAGATAGACGGTAGACCGTGATCTCAGATGCACCAGACCACACTGCCCAGGGGGAAGCAGAGGGCAATTGATCCATCGACAGGAGTCACCGCGATCGATGTCGAACTCGCGGGTGCCGTCGCGATGGAGTCGGCGGAAGCCATCGGAGCTGCGATAACGCCCAGTGGCAAGGCAATTGCGGTTGCGGCCACGAGTTTGATCATTGTGCTGGACATGTCTGTACCTCGCTCGATATCGACTGACTGGTTTGATGCGCGTCCAGTGCAGCCGGGCAACCTCGGGTGATTGCCGTCGCGCTGCTCACTGTGATCGAGTGGCGGAATCTGCGATAGCAGGAAGTGGTCTGACTGTTGTCGCTGGATTCGCCGCCCTCGGATGCGGCCCATGACGCGCTTTGTTCGTTCTCAACCCCGACCAGTTGTCATCGTCCTGCATCGCGGGCGATGGACACAACACATTGCCGAACCAGACGCTGTATGTAATGGCCCGGCGCCAGGCACTGGCACGACCGTCGACCTGGCAGCTCCGGTCCGTGGTGCTGGGACCGAAGCGACGTCCTTTCCCTGGCGTTCGGAAAAGGCCGATAGTTAAGGGTAGCTGTAATCGGCCCGAGTCTGGTAGGGCCAAGGTCTTCATTCGTGGGACCGGGCATATGATCTGGGCAATGCTCTTGCCGCGATTTTGCTGGGGTGGCTGAGGAGATGGAAGCATGCCCGCATTGGTTGACCTTGCCGTGGGGATCGCGCCCATCGCTGGTGGATTGGCTCTCGGTGCGGCCGCGGGATATCTGAAGGGCCCGGATGTCCGCAAAACGATCAAGCAGGATATGGAACTGCTGGACCGTATGCCTCCAGAGGCGGTGGAGCGGCGTGCCGCACTGCAGCGGAGCATCGATGGTCGCATCGACGATCTGGTCGCGACCGTCAATCGATACCGGCCACTGCGCAGGGCGGCCGCCTCCTATCGCGGCGGCTTGCGCGACATCCTGCTATTCATCTGCGCGATTCTGTTTACGGTGGTCTGGTGGAGCGTCGATCATCAGAAGAGTAGCTGGCTACCGATGTTCGTTGTCCTCGTTGTGATTTCAGTGTGGGCTGCCAGCTACGCGTTCAGCGGTCTGCTCAGATCCCTCCTCACCTACCGGCGAATGAGGGACTGATCGACAGCGTCCGCGCCGGCCGGTTCGGTCAGCGCGACCGGATCAGGGAAGGGTGGCGTGGCTCTCGCCGCGTGTGGCTGTCGCGAATCTCGGTGCGGTACTGCGGCTTCGGTTCCTGGGAGACGGTGTGGAGCTGATGACCGCGACCGAACTCGTGGGCTACCCGTATGCCGTGATCGCCTTCCTGGAGCGTTCCATAGCAGCAGCCCACCCGCCGGCCTCAGCGACGATCGCATAGCTCCAGGCCGGCGGGTCGAAGAAGCCGTACACACGATCCGGCGATGGCTGCCGGAATGCGAGGCGGGGATCACTGCGTCGATCGGGAGTGGCCGAACCCGCTCCCCGGCACGCATGTGATTGTCGTGAAATATCGCGTCAAAGCGGCGTTTTACCAGGTCAGGGCCTGTTGGCGGCTGGTTGGGCTGCTGGCGCGCAACTGTTAGCCTCGCTCAGAGATAGCTGCTATTGCTGTCATTCGAAAGGCGGCGCATCACCGAGGGAGATAGTGACGAGATGGGCGTGAGGTTCGCGCTGGCACAACAAACCCACAGCGATAACCCGCCCTTCGTGGTCCGCAGGGTCGCGATCCGGGTCGAGGCCCTGGCCGCTCTGCTCGGGGCGGCGGTGGCGTGTCTGCTGATGATGGCCCCGCTCAACCTCGGGGGAAGCTCCGACGGTGCGGTGTGGAAAACGGATCTGCTGGTAGTGGACTTGCCGCAGGCCGCCGCGGCGGGGGCGGCGTTCGCGATGGTGTCCGCGGCGGTGGTGGTCGCGCTCGGGCAGCGCATCGCGTGGATCGTCTCGTGCGGGAGCGCGATCGTGCTGCTGGCCGACCAGGCCTGGAATCGGGCCGCGGTCACCGCCGAGAACCTCGCCACCGCGAGCTACATCGACTGCATCGTCAGCGGCATCCTGCTCGGCGCGCTCGCGGTCGCGGTCCTCGGCAAGCCGATCGCGACCGGCGCGTACCTGATCGGGGCGCTGGGCGCGATCGAGGTCGCCGACCAGACCTCGCTGCCGTCCTCGGGCGGCAATCCGATCATTCAATGGGTTTCGGTCGGAACACTGCCGGCGTGGCTGCTCGTGATGACCGCCCTGCTGCTGGCCGTCGGAGGCGCCCTGCAGCATGACGAGCCCGCGACCGAGGAGTCGAACACCGATCTGGCGATCGGCCCGACCCTATCCGTGCTGGTGCTGGTCACCGCGACCACACTGTCCACGGGATGGCTGGTGCGGCACGCGGTCACACCCGCGCAGATCGGGGTGACCGCGGCCGTCATCATCGCCGCGGCCATGGTCGCAGCCCTGCTGCTGCCGGGACGTGACGGCACTCTCGTCCTGCTGGCGGTGGCCGCGGCCAATGCGGGTAGCGCCATCATCGCGGTGCCCCGGCCGGATTGGAGCCTGCCGCTCCCGATCCTCGCCGTGGTGGCGGGCCTGGCGGCCGGACGACGGTGGCGTTCCCCGTGGATCGCGCTGGCCGCGACCGGCGGACTGGCCGTCTTCGCTGCCCTCACCGCCGACGCGGCGCACCAGCGCACGGTGATTCCAGTGCTCGGGGTGACCCTCGCGGCACTGATAGTCGGGTTCTGCTTCGGAGTGGCTGTACCCGAGACCGTGGGCAGCACCGTCGTGGCGCTGGCGGTGATGATCGTGCCGGGCCTGGTGGTGGCGCTGCGCGGCAGCAGTTTCGGCCTGGTCGCCTACTCGCCGCGCTGGTATCGGGATCCGAACGGGGCCGTCTCCGCGATGCCCGGCTGGATGGCCCTGGTGATCACCCTCGGCTGCGCGGCCGCGATGTACCGGCTGCGGCGGATCCGGCCCGCGCGTGACCGGGCCGAACCCGAGCCCCCACAGATGTCCGGCGCCATCGGCACGACCGGTGGATCGCCGGAGGGGAATAGCGCTGGAATGGTGTCGGTGAACGCGGGGGCGTGACGGTGCGGTACGCCGCTCCCGCTCCAGTCGGCGCGCAGTTGCGTGCCGCTCGGCTATCGGAGATCGGTTGCGAAATTCGGTGGCCGCGTGCCGATTACCACGGTCGCGCCCATGTCCTCGCATTCGACGATGCGGGCCGCGAGGTGGTGGGCGCGCATGATCTCCGCGGCGACCGGCGCCTGCTCCTCGCTTTCCTCGACGAGCAGATGCCCGCCGGGAGCGAGCCAGTTGGCCGCGACGGCGGCGATACGGCGTAGTACGTCCAGGCCGTCCGCGCCTCCGTCGAGGGCGCGGCGGGGCTCGTGATCGCGGGCCTCCGGGGGCATGTCGCGAATGTGGTCGGAGGGGACGTAGGGGGTGTTGGCCAGTATGACGTCCACGCGGCCAAGCAGATTCGCTGGCACCGCGTCGAACAGGTCGCCTTCGACGACGTGGGCGGCCACCGGGGCGAGGTTCTCGCGTGCGCAGACGATGGCGGCGGGCTCGATGTCGGTGGCTGTCAGCTCGACCCGGATCCCGTGCTGCGTCAGCTCTTTCGTGAATGCCAAACCCAAAGCGCCGCAGCCGCAGCACATATCGAGCGCCACAACAGAGCCGCCGAGGGCGCGGGCGAGAGTGACGGCCTGTTCGACCAGGAAGCCGGTGCGTTGGCGGGGGACGAAGACACCCGGGGCGACGGTTACGCGGAGCCCGCGGAATTCGGCCCAGCCGAGCAGGTGTTCGAGAGGGAATCCGGCGATGCGTTGGGCGATAAGCGCTTCCAGGTGGTCGGCGTCGCCGGCCGCGCCGAGCAGGAGGGCGGCCTCGTCCTCGGCGAAGACACAACCGGCCGCACGCAGGCGTGCGACCAGGATGTCGGTGTCCGCAGCTGTCACCGCGTCATTGTGCACGTCCGGACCCGCGCGGTGCGCGAGCGGGTCCGGACGGGGAGGTCAGCGTTCGGTGGGGATGCGCAGGGTCCGGGCGGTGTCGAGGTAGATGCCGCGCTGGCCGCTGCGCGCGGGCGGGGGCAGCTGGGAGACGAGCTGCTCGAGGGAGGTGGTGGCTCCGACGACCGGCATGCCCGCGACGATGAAGTCGGCCACCGCGCGGCGGATGTGGTTGGGGGAGGTGACCACGATGGCGCTGGTCGCGCCCGCGTCGCGCAGCATCTGCACGCCGAACAGCGCGTTCTGGACGGTGGATCCGGCGCGATGGTCGGTGAGGATGCGGTTGGCGGGAATGCCGTGGCCGATCAGCCAGCCCTCCATGGCCGCCGCCTCGGTGACGCCGTTCTGCGGATTGCCGCCGGTCACCAGGATGGGGGAGAAGGGGGAGGCGATGGCCTGCAACCACGCGGCCTGCAAGCGGTTCATCAGTTCGGGGCGCATGGCCCCATTGGGGAGCAGGCCGTAGCCGAGCACCGCGATGCCCGTCTGCGGGCCCGCGATGGCCGGGATCGGGTTGGGCAGGGTGCCGACGGCGGCGCCGATGGCGCGGAACAGGTTCCGGGTGCCGTCGGCGAGTCGCCCGTCGACGCCATTGAGGCGGTTCATCGCCAGCTCACGGGTGATGATGTCGCCGGCGTAGTCCGACCAGATCGCCTGCAGGGCCAGCGCCTGCGCGTCATCCGGTGATTCACTGAGCAATTGGCGCAGGTCAGCCAGGCCGGCCGCCTCGTTGCCGCTGGTGAAGTTGTCCTGCGCGGAGTTGAACAGCGCCGCGGGATCCGCGTGCGCGGTGCCGGTGCCGAGGATGGCGATGGTCGCGGCCGCAACCGCGAGCAGGGTGGGAAAACGTCTGGCGATCTGCACTGCTGTCGACCTTTCGGAGGGTGTCACGCATGCCTTGCGGGCGGAGCCACGCAATTAACTGGTTGGTGGCCCAGTGTCGGATGGAGACACGATACGACTGTCCAAAGCTGTTGTTGGGGATTTGCCCGTTTGGTTTCGCAAGTCTGGTCCGGCGTGGCGTCGGGAACGCGCGCGGCGCGCGGCGAGTAATCCGGACACGCGGGACAAAACAATCCGGACGGTGTACGGCAAACAATCAGGAACACAGGCATGAGCGATACGGACTCACGCGGACGGGACAGCCCCCGCGCCGGATAAGCTGTGCACCCGTGGATACGACTTCGCTCATCGGCAAGGAACTCGCCGCCGCCATCAACGCCGACACCAAGCAGCGCGCCGCCGCCCTCGCCGAGCAGGGCGCCGCACCGCGCCTGGCGCTCGTGATCCCGAACGACGACCCGGCCAGCGCCTGGTATGTGAAGTCGCTCAATCGCGCCGCCGAGCGCAATGGAATCACCTGCGAGAACATCGATCTCGGTGTCGACGCCACCGCCGAGGAGATCCGCGCCAAGCTCACCGAGCTTTCCCAGGACGCCTCGGTCGACGCGATCATGCTGCAGACCCCGCTGCCCAAGGGCGTCGGCCTCGACGACGTCAGCTCCGCCATCGCCGCGGGCAAGGACGTCGACGGCGTGAGCCCGCTGTCGCTGGGCCTGCTCGCCGCGGGGCAAGCGCGGAGAGGCGGAGCGGCCGGGTTCCCGCCCGCCACCTCCGAGGCGGTCGTGGAACTGGCCAAGTTCCACCGGGTGCCCCTGGAAGGCCGTCACGTCGCGGTCGTCGGCCGCTCGAACGTGGTCGGCAAGCCGCTGCTGCAGCTGCTGCTGGCCGAGAACGCGACCGTCACCATCGCGCACTCCCGCACCACCGACCTGCCCGCGGTCACCTCGGCCGCGGATGTCGTGGTCGCCGCGGTCGGCCGCGCGGGCCTCATCACCGCCGACCACGTTCGCGAGGGCGCGGTCGTCATCGACGTCGGCACCAACGAGGACGACAACGGCAATATCACCGGCGACGTGAACGCCGACTCGGTCACCGGCAAGGCCGCGGCCCTGAGTCCGGTCCCGGGCGGCGTCGGCCCGGTCACCACCGCGCTGCTCATGCGCCACGTGGTCCAGGCCGCCGAATCCGGCCGCTGACGAACGACGATCAGGGAGCTCTCACCGCGGGAAATCGGACGGATTTCCGCGCTGAGAGCTCCCTGATCTCGTATCTAGGGGTGGTGCCTCACCAGTGGGTGGTGACGGGGTCGCCGATGGAGACGTTGTCGTAATACCACTCGGCGTCGGCGGGGGCGAGGTTGATGCAGCCGTGGCTGACGTTCGAGTTGCCCTGCGAGTCCACCGACCAGGGGGCGGAGTGGATGTACACGCCGCCGGAGGTCAGCCGTTCGGCGAACTCACCGGTGATCAGGTAGCCCTCGGGATCGTTGAGAGGGATGCCGATGGTCCGCGAGTCGAAGGTGACCGAGCGCTCACGCGACATCACCGGGAAGGTGCCGACCGGGGTCTCGCGGCCCGGCTTGCCCATGGACGCGGGCATCGTGCGGGCGACGCCGTCGACCCAGAC
This sequence comes from Nocardia sp. NPDC005746, assembly GCF_040630785.1. Classification (NCBI taxonomy): domain Bacteria; kingdom Bacillati; phylum Actinomycetota; class Actinomycetes; order Mycobacteriales; family Nocardiaceae; genus Nocardia; species Nocardia sp. NPDC005746. The sequence continues at coordinate 192,317 of NZ_JBEXYE010000013.1, read as the reverse complement.
CGTGAAGGTGTGGTTCGACATGTCCGCGTCGGCCGTGGTGCCGCCATTGGTCTGGAACTTGATGTGGTCACGTCCCGCCGAGACCGTGATCGGCGAGGACACGGGTAGATAGTGCGCGGGGGTCCACACCAGTTGCCGGTCGTCGAGCCAGGAGAACTGTCCCGCGAGGGAGTTCTCGGCCTTCACGTCGACCGAGCGTTCGGCCTTGGCGCGATCGGTGACGGCTTCCGCGAACTGGACGGTCACGGGAGCTGCGATACCGACCACCTGGCCGGGGCCCGGCGAGATCGCCTGGACCGCTGGGAGATTGGATGCCGGGAGTGCCGCGCCGGCGGCTCCGGAACCGAACGCGGCCGCCGCGGCGACAAGGCTTGCGACGAACAGAGAGCGAATCGCTTTCCGCATTCTTCCGTCCCTTCGAGAGGGTGTGGGGCTGGTTCCTCAGCGTATGACTTGATCTTGACTACCATCCGGAAACGTTTCCGGTTCGTGACAATTGTACCGGCGTGGGTATTTTGTCTTTTTCGCCCCTCGGGGTAGTGGCGCTGACCGGCGACAATGCAGGTGGCGATACGAAACGGTGCCCCGCTCCGGATCCGGAACGGGGCACCGCGACGAGCGGATCTGTGCGCTCAGCGTGTGATGGCCGCCACAACGTCGTTGTGCAGCGCATCGGCGCGCGCGATGACCTCCTCGATCTGCTTCAACACCGGAGCGAACTCCGCGCCCGCGCCCGCCTCGAGCGAGGTCACATTGATCGCGATGTTCAGCTGCGAGCTGCCGGCCGCCGAGCGCGCGCAGTCGGCCGCCGCGCCGATGTCGGTCACCACGTTCGGGTTGCCGATGGGCAGCAGTTCGGTTGCGAGGGAGACGATCTCGTCGGCCTCGGCGACCACGGCGGCGGGCACCCGGGCGGCCTGCAGCAACGCGGCGGTGATCGCCTCGCCGCGGGCGGCCTGCTCGGCCTCGGACTCCTTGGGGAGCTTGTAGGCGGCGCCGACCGCGGTGAAGGCGGCGGCGTCGGCGTCGGCCAGTGCCAGCGAGCGCTCGCGGGCGGTGTCGGCCGCGGCGATGATCCGGTCGATGACCGGGCGATTGTCGGCGTCCTTGGCGCGGGTGGTGTAGCGCGCCACCATGGCCACCAGGGCCGCTCCCTGTGCCGCGTGCAGCGCCGCGACCGCACCGCCGCCGGGCGCGGGCACCTTGGCGGCCAGCTGGTCCAGGTACCCCCGCAGTGTCGAGTCACCGAACGTGGTGGTGTCCTGAGTCATGCGGGGTGGCCTCCCTTGGCAGTCCTGCTGGCAATACCCGGAATTCGGGTGATTTCGCCGCCCACGCTACCGGTCGGCGGACAGCTTTCGGCAACCCGCCCGCTGTCGGATTGCCAATAGTGCGACCCGCCCACTGTCGGTATGCAAATAGTTGGGTATTGTCCGGGTCATGCGTATCGGACTGTCGATCAATTACACCGACGGCTTCAAGGAGATCGCCGCCGAGGTCGCCGACCTCGAACGGGCGGGCCTGGACATCGTGTTCGTGCCCGAGGCGTATTCGTTCGACGCGGTGAGCGCGCTGGGCTACCTGGCCGCGAAGACCGAGCGGGTGCAGCTGGCCTCCGGCATCCTGCAGCTCTACACCCGCACCCCCACGCTGACCGCCATGACCGCGGCCGGCCTGGACTACGTCTCCGACGGCCGCTACATCCTCGGCCTGGGCGCCTCGGGCCCGCAGGTGATCGAGGGCTTCCACGGCCTGCCCTACGACGCGCCGATCGGCCGCACCCGCGAGGTGCTCGAGATCTGCCGCAAGGTGTGGAAGCGCGAGCGCCTGGAATACAACGGCAAGTACTACAACATCCCGCTGCCCGAGGGCGAGGGCACCGGCCTGGGCAAGCCGCTCAAGCTGATCAATCACCCTGTGCGCGACAATATTCCGGTGCTGCTGGCCGCGCTCGGCCCGAAGAACGTCGAGCTGGCCGCGGAAATGGCCGAGGGCTGGCAGCCGATCTTCTTCCTGCCGGAGAAGGCCGACGCGGTCTGGGGCGACTCGGTGAAAGCCGGTCTGGCCAAGCGTGATCCGGCCCTGGGCGACCTCGACATCTACGCCGGTCCGGCCCTGGCCATCGGCGACAATGTGGACGGCTGGCGCGACGGCATCAAGCCGCACCTGGCCCTCTACATCGGCGGCATGGGCGCCAAGGGCAAGAACTTCTACCACGCGCTCGCCACCAAGTACGGCTACGGCGCCGAGGCCGACCGCATCCAGGAGCTGTACCTGGCGGGCCGCAAGGACGAGGCCGCCAAGGTGGTGCCGGACGATCTGGTCCGCGACATCAACCTGATCGGCTCGGCCGGGTTCGTGAAGGAGCGGGTCGCCGCGTTCCGCGAGGCCGGCGTCACCGTCCTCAACGTGGTGCCGATGGCGGGCACCCCCGCCGAGCGCGTGAAGCTCGTCGAGCAGCTGCGCGAGCTCCTCTGACCGCTCCGCGTGAACGACGAAGCCGAGTCCGGGTGATCCGGACTCGGCTTCGTCGTTTCGGGGGATTCGGAGGAGGGACGCGCCCGCGCCACACACGCCGGGCGCACCGGCTCAGCGCAGCGAACCCAGCGCGTCGTCGAGGGTGGAGTGCAGCGAGAACACCTGGTCCAGGCTGGTCATCTTCAGCTGCCGGCCGGTGGCGGGCCCGTCGGCCACCACGACCAGGCGCGTGCCGCCCGCCCGCTTGTGCACGCTGACCAGGGCCGCCATCCCCGCCGAGGCGAGGAAGCTGACGGCGGTCAGATCGATCACGAGGGCGGCGGGCTCGGCGGCCAAGGCGGCGTCGAGGGCACTCTCCAGTGCGGAGGCGGTCGCCAGGTCGACTTCGCCGGTCACGGTGAGGACGGTGGCCTCGTCGGTGCGGGTGACCGAGGTGGTCATCGTTTCGGCGAAGGGGTGGCCGTCTGCGGAATTAGTGGTCACGTTGTTCAAATCTGCCATGATCCGTCCGTTCGTGCTGCATCGTTTGCCACATCGGCACTGGCTCGCAGGTGGGCCGCCTGCCGAAGCCGTGACGGCAGGCCCTGATTCACATTCTCCCGGCCGCGGAGAAGGACGCGGCCACGAGTCTCACCGACATCCGAACCAGGGTGCCCGGCCCGGAATGGTCGATATCGAGCTGATCGGTGAGCGCCCGCATCATGGCGATCCCGCGCCCGCGGTTGCCCGGATCCGCGGGCAGCGGCCGCCAGACGCCGGTGTCGGACACCTCGATGGTGAGGGTGTCCACGCCGCAGTCGGCGCTCAGCCGCACCCGGCCGGGCTCGCCACCCAGATACGCGTGCTCGATGCTGTTGCTGCACGCCTCGTTCGCCGCGGACACCAGATCCACGGCCAGATCGTGCGGGACGGCCGCGGCGGTCAGCCAGGTGCGCAGCGCGCGCCGCAGTTGCGACAGCTCCCGGGCGTCGGCGGGCACGTCCAGGCGCAGCGGCTTGGGCGGCTGCCGGTACACCACCATGGCGACGTCGTCGTCGTAGCCGCCCGTGGGGCGCAGCCGCGACAGCACCGAATCGGCCACCTCGCGCGGCAATTGCACTGCCACGCGCGACAATTCGTCGGCCAGTTCCACGAAGCGGTCGTCGATGTCGACGCCGCGCTGCTCCACCAGGCCGTCGGTGAACAGCACCAGTGTCGCGCCGGGCGCCATAGCGGTGGTGGCTTCCGGGCGGCGCGGAATGTCGAAGGTGGCCAACGGGAACGCGCGCCCGCCCTCCAGCAGTCGGCCCTGTTTGCCGGGCTCGGCCAGCACCGGGGGCATGTGCCCGGCATTGGAGTAGCGCACCAGCCCGCGCACCGGATCCAGGATCGCCGCGCACACCGTCGTGCACATGGCCCCGGGAATCCGGGCGGCCACGGTGTCGAGTTCGGCCAGCAGCTGCGCCGGGCCCGCGCCGCGCAGGAGCAGGGCTCGTGCGGCCGTGCGCAATTGGCCCATCACCACCGCCGCCGACAGGCCACGCCCGACACAGTCGCCGACCACCACGCCGATCGCGCCGTCCTCCAGGCGCACCACGTCGTACCAGTCGCCGCCGATCTCCAGCGGCGGCAGCGCGGGCTCGTAGTGCACCGAGAACCGCGGCGGCAGTTCGATCGGGCCGAGCATGGCGCGTTGCAGGGTCAGCGACGTGGAACGGGCCTGGTCGAAGTTGCGGGCCCGCTGCACCGCCAGGCTCAGATGCCCGATCAGCAGCGAGAACAGCGCCCAGTCGCCGGACGTGATCACTCGCGGCGCGGAGAAGCGCAGCCACAGCGCCGAATCCCCGCTCTCGCCCAGCGGCGCGACGATGCCCTCGGAACTCGACACACCCTCCGGGATCGCGAACATGCTGCGGCCGGGCTGCAATCGGGCGCGGTCGAGCAGGGCGCGGGCGCGGGCATCGAGCACACGGCGCGACTCGGCGCCGCCGATCAGATCCGCGTCGCCACTGCCGCGCCGCCGGATGGGCTGGGTGATGTGCGGGGCCAGGCCCGCGGCGGTGTACTGATTGTCCTCGGACACATACAGTTCCGGGCCGGTGTGGTGATTGGGCCACACCGAGACCACCGCGGCCTCCGCGCCGACCGCGCGGCGGAGCTCCTCCAGTCCGACGGTGAGCACCTCGACCACGCTGGTGGCCGCGCCGACCGCCGTGGCCAGCCGCGACACCGCCTGATCGCGGGCCTGGGCATCGTGCTCGGCGGTGACGTCACGCAGTGTGCCGACGAAAACCCGTTCGCCGTTCTCGGGTTTCACCAGCGAGGACGTCGACACCGCCAGCCACAGCTGCCGCCCGTCCCGATGCCGGATGGGCATCACGAACCGGGCGGCCTCGGTGCCCAGGTCCGGGTAGCGCGGTGACTCGGGGACGGTCCAGGGATGGGGGAGCGGATACGGGATGCCGTCGGGGCCGTAGCCGGTGAGCGCGCCGAACGCCGAATTGACCTCGATCAGCGTGCCTTCGGCGTCGACGACGAAGAACCCGTCCTGCAGCGACTCCACCAGCGCGGTCCGGAAGGCGTCGCGGCCCGCGAGATCGTCTGCGCGCGAACGCTGTTGCTCGTAGCGGCGGGTGCCGTCGAGGAAGCCGCGGGTGGCCACGTCGAGCGCCGCCATGGTCTGGAGCAGGAACTCCAGGGCGGCCTCACCGCGATCGGTGCCGTCCGGCGCCGGACCCAGCCCCTCCTGTTCGAGCAGCCGGTAGTGGTGCTCGGTGAGATCGAGGATGCTCACCCCCTCCACCAGTGCGCGGCGGCCGAGCTCGTAGCCCTCGGCCAGGGTGTTCTGATCGGGGGCGCGCAGGTGCAGTCGCAGCGCGGCGGCGTACGCCTCGCGGAAAGCGGCCAGTACCGCGCTCACTACGGCCTCATGGCTTCACACTCGGAATGGGTTGGGAGGAATGGGATTGCCCGCGGTGGCGGGCCGCCAGCACCAGCGCGTCGTCGGTGTCCTTGGCGTGGCGGGCCAGGATCTCGGCGGTGATCTCCGAGGTCGGCTTGGACAGGTCGACGGCGTCGGCGAAGCTCGAGGTGATGCCGTCGGTCGACATCAGCAGCAGATCGCCCGGCCGCACCGGCACCGTCTGCGGTTGCAGGTTCGGCGGCAGCAGATAACCGACGATGCCGCCCGAGAGCAGGACCGTCGCCCGGATCGCGGGCTTGCCGGGAGCCGCCGCCACGATGCGGGATTCGACATTGCCGACCCCGAGCCAGTGCACCCGCTCGCGAGAATCGAACAGCGCCAGCGAGACCGCCGCGCCGCGGGTGTCGCTCATGGCCCGGTGACACAGCAGCATCAGCACGTCCAAGGGCTCGGCGCGGTTCTCGGCGAGCACCTGCGCGGCGCGATCGGAGGCGTCCGCCGCGGCCGCGCCATGACCCAGACCGTCCAGCACGGCGAAAAGCACGGAACCGCCGCCCGCGTCGAGCACCACCGAGCGGTCGCCCGAAACCCGTTGCCCGGGTAGGGCGCGTCCGGCGACGGCCCATTCGACCGCGCCGATGTTGCCGTCCTCACGCACCGCTGGGGACCCACTTCCACATTTCGACGAGGGTGCCCTGGCCGGGCTCGGAATTGATGACCATGCCGTCCATCAGCCGCCGCGAGCCCGGAAGACCCAGGCCCAGACCGCGTCCCGTGGAGTACCCGTCCTCCATGGCCCGTGGGATGTCTGGAATGCCCGGCCCGTTGTCCTTGGCCTGCACCACCATCGAGCGCCGGCCGTCACGATCCTGCACGCCCAGCCGGATCTCGCCGGTGCCCGCGTAACTCGTGATATTGCGTGCCACTTCGGAAATGGCCGTAGCGATCATGGTGCGGTCAGAAAGCGAGAAGCCGAGTTTGGCAGCCAACTCCAGCCCCGCTTGCCGTGCGGTCACGATGTCGTTGGACACGGTAACCGCGATCACCACGTCGTCAGCGGCCACGATCACGACCATCTTTTTGGCTGCGACTATGGATCTTCTTGTTCAGCCACGACAGGCCCTCCTCGAGGTCCAGCGCCGTATGCATACCCTCGAAGGTGAGTCCCAATTGCACCATGGCGAAAGCGACTTCGGGTTGTAGACCCACGATGACCGTTTCCGCGCCCCGCAGCTTGGTCATGTGGGCGATGGTACGCAGCGATCTGGCGGCAAAGGAGTCCATTACGTCGATTGCGGTGACATCGACGATGATGCCCTGGGCGCGATATCTGCTGACGTAGGTCATCAGATCGTCTTGCAGGCGTTCGGTATCGGCGTCGGTGAGCGCTGACTGCACCGACGCGATGAGATAGGTGCCCTGCTTCAGAATGGGTACCGGCATGAGCCCCGCCCGGGTTACCTTCCGTCGCGATCGGTGACGCGCGACACCTCGTAGCCGAGCAGCCGCTCCGCTTCCTCGATGCCACCCTGGAGGTCACCGACGGCGTTCATCTTCGACAGATCCAGGCCGATGGTGACCAGGGTAAGCGCGATCTCCGACGACAGGCCGGTAATGATGACATTGGCGCCCATCAGGCCTGACGCGTCCACGGTCTGCACCAGGTGGTTGGCCACCGTGGAGTCGATCGCGGGCACACCGGTGATGTCGATGACGACGACCTTGGCGCGGTTGGCGCGAATGGCGCGCAGCAGCTGCTCGGTGAGCTGACGGGCGCGCTGCGAGTCCAGCACACCGATGATGGGGAGGATGAGCAGCTGCTCACGCACCTGGAGCACCGGGGTGGACAGCTCGCGAATCGCTTCCTGCTGCTGGCGGATGACGCGCTCGCGCTCCTGCACGAAGGACACGGCCACGGTGTTGGCGATCCGGTTCGCGGCCGGTTCGTACGCGTCGAGAACCAGCTTGAGCAGCTCGAAGTCGGACTGGTACTTCTCGAAGAGGCTGCGCGCCAGCACGTCTCGCAGCAGGAGCACGATGCCGACGACCTCGTCGGTCTCGACGCCTCGGGGGATGATGCGTTCGGACAGGTCGCGCGCGTAGGCCTGCAGCGCCTCGACGCTACCGGTCTCGAGCACCTCGACGTAGTTGTCGTAGACCGAGGTCGCTTCCGAGAAGATCTCCTCGGGGGTCATGGCGGTGAGCAGCTGGGCATCGGTGATGCGACGGGCCCACTCCTCGCGCAGTTCGGTGCGGTTCTGCCGCAAGTGCTCGACGAGCTGCGGGAGCAGATTGTCGACGGAATTCGCGGGCAGCGAATCCGCCGAGAGACCGATGGACACGTCGGACATGGAAACTCCTGCCCCTTTCGCTAAGGCCAGGTCGGGTGCTCACTTCCACGACCGTAGCCAGCCGTGTGCTCGGTGCCGACCCACATGGGAAGCCGGTGCCGAGCCTAGTCTTACCCACTACCCGATGGGTGCCAAACCAAACCGAGGTGGGCAGGCGATTTCGTGTCAGGTGTGCTGCGCACGGGTCTCGGCCCGGCCGAGTGAGGGTTCGGTGCCGCGATGATGGGCCAGCAGGGTGTCGTAGATGTCGGCCAGCGCGGCCAGCTGGCCACGATCGAGCACATCCACCATGTGGCGGCGAACACTGTCCACATGCGCAGGCGCCGCCGAATCGAGCACGTGCACGCCCTTGTCGGTGAGCACCGCCGCGGTGCGGCGCGCGTCGTCGGGTATCGACTCCCGCGCCACCAGCCCGCGCTTCTCCATCCGCGTGATCTGATGCGACAACCGGCTCTGCGACCACTCCAGCACCGCCGCCAGCTCGGCGAAGGACCGCCGATGATCCGGAGCATCGGCCAGCCGGGCCAGCACGGTGTACTCCACATAGGTCAGATTGGATTCACGTAGGGAATCGCGCCCGACCGCGGCGGCGATCAGATCACGGGTGAACACGAATCCGAGCCACGCGCGCATCTCGACATCATCGAGCCAACGGGTCTGCGCCACTGTTCCACTCCCGGGTTCCGCCACCATGCCAACCTCCCCGCCACCGACAAGCACATCATGGACAGGTAACACCCGCTCGGTTGAAGGTGCAACCTGTACCGTGCGGGGTCCGCAACCCGTACCTGTCGGCGGGGCCGCGGCGGGTGCTGGATAGAGTCACTGTGCTTGAACCGTCGGCTGACCAGCCCCAGCCCTGCTCGAGGAGTCCGATTCGTGACCGCGCCTGATTTCCTGTACTCGGATCTGCTGCCCATCGGCAAGGACGACACGCCGTACCGGCTGCTCACCACCGAGGGCGTGAGCACGTTCGAGGCGAACGGGCGCACCTTCCTGCAGGTCGAGCCCGAGGTGCTGCGGATGCTGACCGCGGAGGCAATGCACGACATCAGCCACTACCTGCGGCCCGCGCACCTCGCGCAGCTGCGCAAGATCATCGACGATCCGGAGTCCAGCGGCAACGACCGGTTCGTGGCCCTGGATCTGCTGAAGAACGTCAATATCTCCGCGGGCGGGATCCTGCCCATGTGCCAGGACACCGGCACCGCCATCGTGATGGGCAAGAAGTCCGAGGGCGTGCTCACCGGAGTCGATGACGCGGAATGGATTTCGCGCGGCGTGTTCGACGCCTACACCAAGCTGAACCTGCGCTATTCGCAGCTCGCGCCCATCAATATGTGGGACGAGAAGAACACCGGCAACAACCTGCCCGCGCAGATCGAGTTGTACTCCAACCAGGGCGATCCCGCGCAGCCGTCGTACAAGTTCCTGTACATGGCCAAGGGTGGCGGCTCGGCCAACAAGTCGTTCCTGTACCAGGAGACCAAGGCGATCCTGAACCCCGACCGCATGCTGGAGTTCCTGGACGAGAAGATCCGCTCGCTGGGCACCGCGGCCTGCCCGCCGTACCACCTGGCGGTCGTGATCGGCGGCACCTCGGCCGAATTCGCGCTGAAGACGGCCAAGTACGCCTCGGCGCACTACCTGGACAACATGCCGACCGAGGGCTCGATGGCCGCGCACGGCTTCCGTGATCTCGAGCTCGAGGAGCAGGTCTTCAAGCTGACCCAGTCCTTCGGCATCGGCGCGCAGTTCGGCGGCAAGTACTTCTGCCACGACGTGCGTGTCATCCGCCTGCCCCGCCACGGCGCCTCCTGCCCGGTCGCCATCGCCGTGTCCTGCTCGGCGGACCGTCAGGCGCTGGCCAAGATCACCCCCGAGGGCGTGTTCCTGGAGCAGCTGGAACGTGAACCGGCGCAGTACCTTCCGGAGCAGACCGACGCCATCCTCGGCGGCGACGTCGTCAAGATCGACCTGAACCGGCCGATGTCGGAGATCCGCGACGAGCTCTCCAAGTACCCGGTCAAGACCCGCCTGTCGCTGACCGGCCCGCTGGTCGTGGCCCGCGACATCGCGCACGCCAAGATCAAGGAGCGCCTGGACGCGGGCGAGCCCATGCCGCAGTACATGCGTGACATGGCCGTCTACTACGCCGGTCCGGCGAAGACCCCCGACGGTTACGCGTCGGGTTCCTTCGGCCCCACCACCGCGGGCCGCATGGACTCCTACGTCGACCAGTTCCAGGCCGCGGGCGGCTCGCACGTCATGCTGGCCAAGGGCAACCGCTCCGCGCAGGTCACCAAGGCGTGCAAGGAGCACGGCGGCTTCTACCTCGGCTCCATCGGCGGCCCCGCCGCGCGACTGGCACTGGACTGCATCAAGTCCGTCGAGGTCCTCGAATACCCTGAGCTCGGCATGGAAGCCGTGTGGAAAATCGAGGTCGAGGACTTCCCCGCCTTCATCGTCGTCGACGACAAGGGCAACGACTTCTTCGCCGAGACCTCGAAGCCGATCGCGCTGCGTGTGCGCGAGCGCTCCAAGGAGCGCGTCTAACCAGCAGGAGGCAGGCGGATGCGGTATTCGGACAACCTCGCGCTCCGGTGGAATACCGCCGGGCGCACGTCCACCGCACCCGCCGCCGCCGGGCCCCGATCCTTCCGGCGCGGGGCCACCCTCCTCGGTTGCGCGGCCGCGCTGACGGTGGCGGCGCTGACTCCGGCGGTCGCCCACGCCGCCCCGGACGACATGACCGCTCCGGCGGGCGTTGTCGCGTCGTCCGCGGGAACGATCGCTCCGGTAGCGGCGGAGACCGACGGTCTCGATCCGCTGCTGGCGTTCGCCTACCGGATGGCCCTGGGCGAGGCACAGGCGCAAGGCGTGCCGTTGTGGATCGTGTCGGGATACCGGACGCCCGCCGAGCAGGAAGCGTTGTGGGAGGACGGAATTCGGACCTACGGCAGTCCGGAGGCCGCACGGCGGTGGGTGCTGCCGCCGAACGAGTCCACGCACGTGAGCGGGCAGGCCATCGATGTCGGGCCGCGCGAGGGCGCGGCGTGGTTGGAAGCCAACGGGAACCGGTGGGGACTGTGCCGGATGTACGACAACGAGTGGTGGCACGTCGAACTGGCGACCGTGCCCGGCTTCGGCTGCCCCGCGCGGCTGCCCGACGCGAGTCAACGCTGAATCGCGGAATCGACTGACGCGTAGGAAAATTCGCGAACCGGTCGGGCCGGATGGCCGGTTCGGGTATACCCGAGGCTGAACATCGAATCTGGAGGCGTGTGAATGCGAGTGGCCGGTCCTGACCTGGTCGAGCGGCGGCGGCGGCCCGCCGGAACCCGCCGGGCGGCGGCCCTGGCCGTGCTCGCCGGCGCGGGACTGGTCGGCGGCTCGGTCACCGCGGTGACCGCGACCCGCGCGGCCGCCGAGCAGCTTCCGGGCCAGGTCGACGACCGCATCCCGTCCGCCAAGGCCGTCGCCGCGGGCACCGAGGGCCTGGACCCCCGGCTGGCCGCCGCCTTCGCCGCCGCCGCGAGCCATGCCGACGTCGCCGGTGTCACTCTCTGGATTACCTCCGGCTACCGCACGCCCGGCGAGCAGGAAGCCCTCTGGGAGGACGGTTTACAGACCTACGGCAGCCCGGAGGCGGCTCGCCGCTGGGTGCTGCCGCCCGGCGAATCCACCCACGTCACCGGCCAGGCCATCGATGTGGGCCCCATCGAGGGCGCGCAATGGCTGGAGGCCAACGGCTCCCATTGGGGCCTGTGCCGCATGTACGACAACGAGTGGTGGCACTTCGAACTCGCCACCGTCCCCGATGGCCCCTGCCCGGCCCGCCTGCCCGACGCCAGTCAGCGCTGAGCGAGGCTTCCCTCAGGGCTGGGTTTCGTTCTGCTGCCGCGGAATTCGCGGCGGTGGCAGCCGGTCGCGGACCCACCTGGTGGTCAGCTGGGTGAACGCGCGCGTCGCGGCCGTCCGGTAGGCGTGGTCGCGGCGAAGCAGGGCGACGGTGCGCGTCGGCATCGGGGGATCGAGATCGATCGCGCGCAGGCCGGGGTAGGCCGCGGCGATGGCGGGTGGCAGCACCGTGGCCAGTGTCGTCCGGCGGACGATCTCGATCACGGACTGGACGGCATTGGCCTGCACCGCGATGCGCGGTGTCACGGCGTGGGCACGCAGGTAATCGTCGATGTGGCCGCGGGTGGCGAAATCGCGACTCAGCAGCGCCAATTCGGCGTCGGCGAGGTCGGAGATCGGCAAGGGGGAACAGGCGGTGCTGTGCTCGCCGACCACCAGGCTCAGGTTCTCCTCGAAGAGCGGGGTGGCCTCGACGCCGAGTGCGGTCGTGCCCAGGAACGCGATGCCGAGGTCGAGGTCGTCGGCGAGGATGGCGGATTCCATGGCCTCCTGGGCGTTTTCGCTCACCTCCAGGGTGATGCCGGGGTGGACGGCGCGGAATTCGGCGATGAGGGGACCGACCAGGTAAGGGGTGAAGGTCGGGGTGACCGCGAGGCGCAGGGTGCCGCGGGCGAGGTCCTCGACGTCCTGGACGGCGCGGTCGGCGGCGGTCAGTTCGCGCAGCGCCCGGCGGGCGTGCTCGGCGTACACCGCGCCCGCGTCGGTGAGGCGGACCGACCGGCCGGTGCGGTCGAGCAGCGGTACCCCCACCAGGCGTTCGAGCTGACGAATCTGCTGGGACAGGGTTGGCTGGGACAGGTGCAGGTCCTCGGCGGCGCGGGTGAAGTTGCCGTGTTCGGCGACGGCGAGCAGGTAGCGCAGATGCCGGAGTTCCGGGGTCACAGCACGACTATAGATGACAGCAATGGGGACGATCGATATCAAGTCTTGGACTCTATAGCCACTGCTCGGGCAGGGTGAATGGCATCGGCCCGAACGGGGCCGCCGCACTCGGAAGGAGTTCCCATGCCGAACCTCGCAGACGGTCTCGGACGGTTCCAGCGCGATGTCTTCCCCGGCAAGGCGGGGCTGTTCGCCCGCCTGGCCGGCGACCACCGCCCGGGTGCGCTGTTCATCGGCTGCTCCGACGCCCGCGTGGTGCCCGAACTCATCACCTCCGCCGAAGCGGGGGAGCTGTTCGTCATCCGCAACGCGGGCAACCTGGTCCCGCCGCACACCCCCGGCGCGGCCAGCGGCGTGGTCGCCAGCATCGAGTACGCGCTGGGCGTGCTCGGGGTCAGCGACATCGTGGTGTGCGGCCACTCGGCGTGCGGGGCGATGACCGCGCTCGCCGAGGGGCAGGACCTGTCCGGTCTGCCCGCGGTGGCGGGCTGGCTGCGGCACGCCGACGCCGCCCGCGCGGCCGTCGATCCCGAGATCACCGGCGCCGCAGCGGTATCCGCGCTGGTTCGACACAACGTGGTGGCGCAGCTGGCCAATCTCGCTACCCATCCCGCCGTGGCCCGGGCCCTGGCCCGGCGCACCCTCACCCTGCACGGCTGGGTGTACGACATCGGTTCCGGGCGCGTCGAGGCGCTCGATGCCGACGGCGAATTCTCCACCCTCGCCGCCTGATTCCCCTCCCTACGAAAGGAAACCTCCCATGGTGCACGCACAGTTCGATCCCACCGCCCGCGAAGCCCTGGCCGACGCCGCCGTCGCCGCCAAGATCGCCAAGGACCTGACCTGGCAGCAGATCGCCGACGCCGCCGGACTCTCGCCCGCCTTCACCACCGCCGCCATCCTGGGCCAGCACCCGCTGCCGGAGAAGTCGGCGCTGGCCGTGGCCGAGCTGCTCGACCTGGACGCCGACGCGGCCCGCCTGCTGCAGACCATCCCGCTGCGCGGCTCGATTCCGGGCGGTGTCCCCACCGACCCGACCATCTACCGCTTCTACGAGATGCTGCAGGTCTACGGCACCACGCTGAAGGCCCTGGTGCACGAGCAGTTCGGTGACGGCATCATCTCCGCCATCAACTTCCGCCTGGACGTCAAGAAGGTCGCCGACCCCGAGGGCGGCGAGCGCGCGGTCATCACCCTGGACGGAAAGTACCTGCCGACCAAGCCGTTCTGAGGCTCGAGGTCCCGTTGCCGGGGCATGGCCTGAATGTCCGGAATCAGAAGCCGTTCGGTCATGTCCGGGCATCTGGCGGTTCAACTGGCCGTCCTACCCTCGTCCGTGGGGGAGCACAGCGGACGGAGATGTGATGCTGGAACCGCGACTTCGAACCATGTGGCTGGCCAATGCGGCGAGCGGGGCGGCGGCTGTCGCGGTGCGCACGCCGCGCCCGATCTTCACCGACTGGACCCGGACACCGCAGGAGACGGTGGTGGCCTCGGATCTGGAACTGGTGACGGTGACCGCTGATTCGGCCATCCTGACCTGGACCACCCGAGCCCGCAACCGAGCCGGGCGGCTGCGGCCGGTCCCCGCCGACACCGAGGTGCGCCTGGCCCCCGCCGCCGGACGCGGACAACCGCGCACCTGGTTCTCCGAGGGGCGCCGGACTCCCTACCACTACGCGGAGATCCGGGGGCTGGAACCCGGCCGCGCCTATCGATTCGAGGCGTACTCCGACGGCCGCCGGGCCGTGCCCGCCCGCACCCTGGTGACACGGCGTTCCGGAACACCCGAATCCACCGGTGTTTTCACCACGGCCACCCCGCCGCCCGGGCGGCTGATCCGCACCATCGCCCTCGCCAACGATCTGCACTACGGCGAACCGGCCAGCGGGCTGTTCGCGGGCCTGTTCGAGGGCCTGCGCCACGGCACCGAGGAATACCCGGAATTCATGCTCAGCGCGCTGCTCGAGGATCTGCGCCTGCCGGACCGGGCGGCGGACCACCTGATCGTCGCGGGCGATCTGACGGATTCGGGAACGGCCGCGCAGGCCCTCGGCGTCCGCGCCCAGCTCGACGACTGGGGCGAGCTGGGCCGGGACTACTTCGTGTGCCGGGGAAACCACGACGTTCGTCCCCCGGAGGAGCCCGATCACTGGGGTGCGATCTTCCACCCGCGCGACCGCTTGCTCGAGTATTACGCCGGCGGACTGCGCCTCCTCGGCCTCGACACCACCCGGGTCCGCGGCGCGGGCGGCACCCTCGCCGCGCCCCAGCTGGCCCACCTGCGCGAACTGCTGCGGGGCGAACCCGACCGGCCGACACTGGTCTTCGGCCACCACCCGGTCACCCGGCATGCGGCCGTGAGCAATCCGGGCGGGCCCGGGTTCGTGCTGGACCGTTCCAACGCGGCCGCGCTGCACGCCCTGTACGCGAGCGCGCCCGGGGTGTTCCTGCACCACAGCGGGCACACCCATCGGAATCGGCGCACCCGCCCCGATTCCGGGATCGGCGTGGAATTCCTGGAAGTGGGTGCGGTGAAGGAGTATCCAGGCGGGTACACCCTGATCCGCGTCTACGAGGGCGGCTACACGATCAACTTTTACAAGACGCGGTCCGAGGCGGCGCGGCGCTGGAGCACCCGCACGCGCAGCCAATATCTTGGTCTGCACCCGGATCACGCGCTGGGCAGTTGCGCCGATCGTAATCACGTTGTCCTGCGCGATTTTTCGGGATTGTCCGGTTAGTCGGGAGCAATCCGGCCGACGCACCGGAATGTTCGGTCAATACGACCCGAATGTTCGTTCTGTTCGGCATACTGCCTGGTGCGAGTGCGCGCGGCGACGGCTCGTTCACCGGTGTGCGCACGACGCGGGCTCGACATCCTGGTTCGGCACTTCTTCAGCAACGGAGGCATGGTGGGCAGGCAGGGCAGGCAGTACCGTTCGAATCACGGCACACTCCGGCACCAGCGCCCGCCCGTCCGCATCGCTCAGCGGCCCGCTCACCCCTGGAGAGACATCTTCTGCGCCACCAGCTGGCTGTTCTTCGAACTGCCCACCGCAGTGCTGCTCGCGGTCTTCGTGGGCACCGGCTGGCTCGGGTATCTCCAGCACGTGGGCACTCCGGCCCAGCCGCGTTCGGCGGTCGTGGTGCCGGTCGACCCGGCCCGGCCGGGCGGGCACTGACCCGATCGGCCGGGTCCGATAATCCGATCCACCTGATCCGCAGACGAATTGACCCCGGTGCCGCACCAGCGGTACCGGGGTCGATGTCGTTCGTCAGGTCATGAGTGGGTCGTTCGCGTCTCAGTCGTCGACAGCGGTGCCATTGCGCGGCCGCGACGCGGCGCGGGCGCGACGGCGGGCGGCCTGCAGTTCGGCGAGTTCCTGCTCGAGGGTCTCGGCGATCCGGAACTGGCCGGTGTCATAGACATTCAGCGGAGGGACGGGATCGGTCAGATCGGCGAGCGGAGACCGTTCGTCCTCGTCGGACTTGCGACTTTTGCCCGTCGCCGAGCGACGCTCCTTGTCCGCGGACTTCGCGGGTTCCGCCTGGCTTTCGGCCTTGGCGGTGGGCCGAGGTTCGACCACTTGTGCTTCTGCGTCAACGGTTTTCTCGGCCTCGGCGGGCCCCGCGGTCAGCGCGGCGGGTCCGGTGGCGGTGGCGGTGCCCCCGGCCGACGGCGGCGTCGGGCGGGTGGGCCAGGCCACGACCGTCGGCATGGAGCGGCGGATCTGCTCACCCGGGTCGGGCAGGTCCCGGATCTGGTCGGTGGCGCGCACGATGGCCAAGCCGTACCGGGAGGCAGCGGCATTGTGGATCAGCAGCGCCACACCGATCATCACCGGCGCGATGGCGTGCACCGCCACGTCGTACCAGCTGCCGTTCTTCAGGTACGGGTAGGTGTTGAGGATGACGGTCAGGCTCAGCAGCGCCATCTCGGCCACCACGACCTGACGACGGCTGTCGATCACACCCCACTCGGCGACCTTGTTGGTGCCGATCATGATGATCACGAGGCAGACGCTGATCATGCCTTCGAGCAGGTAGCTGAACCAGTAGAGCGGATCGGAGGGGCCGCCGGGCGCGATATTGTGCTGCACGTTGACCGCGGACCAGAGCATGCCGGCCGCGACGACACCGGCGAGCGCCCGCTGGCTCCACGCCCGATGCTTGTACAGCGACGCCAGTTTGGCGTGGGGGCTCGATTCCCGCCGCTGCGCGGCGATCGCCTTGCGGGCGAGCAGCAAGTCGCGAATGTCGGCCTTCTCAATCTCTTCGGAGGTCTGGCGGGCACGATCCGCCGCAGCCGCCGTGGCTTCGGCGTACTTCCAGCGCTGCGCGCGCTCCTGCTCGCGAATGCGCTCGGCGAGATCGCGCTCGGCGACGAGCTCGTTCTCCGACAGCGCGTCGGTCAGCGCGGGATCGTATTGGTACGCCAGCCGGCCGCGGGCCTTTTCGACCCGTAGCGCCAGCTGGGTGACGTCGTCCTCGCGCGGGTTGTCGATCGTCAATTGGTCCCCCGTCCAGGGACTCCCGATGGCTGGCACGTGATTCCGGTAGGCACGGAAGACATTTCTAGTCGATACACGGCCAACCGCGAAACTGTTGGTTTGCCGTTGGTCCAATCCTTACGGCGCGCCGCACTGCGACACGCGGATTGGGGTGTCCGTCCGGGCAGTAAGAACCCGCCGCTCCGGCCGGTGTCCAGTGGGGTTGCCGATGCCCGGATCGGGTCAATCGGTCAGCTCGAGTTCCTCGTCCATCGGGATCGCGCCCTCGAGCCCGTGCGGAAGGCGCCGCCGGTTGGGGGAGCCGAGGGCGGAGGTGAGATCGGTGCCGTCGTGCTCGGCCAGCAGGTCGTCCGAATCCCACACCAGCAGTGTCGCGCTGACGGTGTTCTCCGCCGCCGAGTGCGCCAGATCGTAGTGCGCGCAGGCGGGCACGTGCGGGTAGGTGATCCAGAGGTCGTAGCCGGTCATGAACAGGTCGAGGTCGAATTGCACCGAGAGCCCGAGCAGTTCGCTGCGCCCGTTGTCGTCGACGCCCGCGAACGCCTCGTCCAGCGCCAGCAGGCGCGGCGCCTGCGGGTCGGCGGAGTCGAGCATCACATGCGCGGCCGCGAACAGCGGAAGGTGCAGCGAGACCGACTGTTCGCCGCCCGAGAGCGCGCTGTGGCGGGCCACGGTGAGGCGGTCCTCGGTGCCGTCGGCGGTGAGAATGGTGAACGAGAACACCCGCCAGGTGCGGTAATCGAGGGTGGCCGCGAGGATTTCGGGGAACGAGCGCTCCGGGTGCGCGGCGCGGGCGGTGCGGATCTCGGCCGCGAAGTAGGCGCGGACGGTCGACAGGTCCTCCGGGGTGAGGTCGGCGGAGTCGCGGTCGAGCAGCTTGCACACCGCGCGCGCCGGTTCGGAGAGGTTGTCGGCCAGCACCCAGTGCACGCCGATGGTGTTGCCCGAGGACATGCGGCGCTGCTTCATCTCCGCGCCCATGCGGGAGATGAGATCGCGGGCGTCGGAGGTGCGTTCGTGGATCTGCTGGGCCAGCCCGGTCAGCAACGCGTCCTCGAGGATGCGGCGCTCGGCGTCGGTGAGCAGCAGTTCCTGATCGCGCCGGGCCGCGCCGATGCGCTCGGCGAAGTCGGCCAGCGAGGACAGCCCGTGGTCGTCGTGCACCTGCACCACGGTGAGGCCGTCGGCGGCGTCCCAGTGCAGGCGGTAGTCCTGGCGGGCCGCGGCGAGCGCGGCGTCGAATTCCTGCAGGGCGGTGGTGACGGAGCTGCGGGTGGCCTTGCGGGCCGCCTCACCCGCGCGCACCGAAGCGGTTGCGGTGGCGAGGTTCTCGAACAGGGCGGCCACTTCGGCGGGCAGCACGGCCGGTTCCTGCTCGGGATCGCCGTTCTCGATGCGGTACAGCAGCTGCTCGGGGGTGGACCAGGCGGCGTCGCCGGCGGGCCAGCGGCTGTCGGCGGGCGCGCCCAGCAGGCTGAGCAGGTCCGGGCGCGCGTAGGGGGCGAGATGGCGGACGTCGGCGAGCAATTCGGTGAGCGCGGTGCCCAGGGTGTCGTGGGCGGCGCGGTGCGCGCCCTCGGCCGCGCCGACCGCTTCGATGGCCTCGGCGGCGGCCTTGCGGGCGGCCTTCTGCTCGGCGCGGGCGGCGTCGATGCGTTCGCGGGCCAGTTCCAGTTCGCGATCGATGTCGGCGGCTCCGGCGCCCAGCGCCTCGCGCAGGGTCTCCAGTTTGCGCAGCTGCTCTTCGTATCCCGAGCGGGCGGCCTCGGCCTCCTCGGCGAACGCCTCGGCCAGATCCTTGGATTCATCGAGGCGGTCCCCGGCCTCGCGGGCCCGCTCGTGTTCGCGCTGATGGTCGCCGCGCAGGCGCAGCAGCGCTGTTCCGGCGTTCTCGAAGTGCCGGACCGCGGCCGCCAGCGCGTCCAGCTCGACCGGATCGCGGGGGGCGCGGTGGTCGGCGGCGATGGCGCGGACCTTCTTGTCCGCGTTGGTGTATTCGGCCACCGCCTGATCGAGTTCCCGCTCGGCCTGCGCGGCCGCCTCCGAGCGCGAGCGCAGCATGCCCGCGGCCTCGGCCACCCCGCGCAGGGCGGCGGTGACCGCGGTGGTGCGCGGAAGCGCTTTGGCGGCGGCCGAAATCCGGCCCAGCTCGGCCGTGGCGGCCTGCTCGTCGGTCTGGGCGGTCTCGGCCTCGGCGACGGCCGTTTCGATGGCAGCGGCCAATTCCGCCAGCCGCAATTCGCGGCGGCGGGCGCGGGCGGTGGTGCCGACGAATTCGGCGTCGGTCTTGACGTGCCGACCCGACTGGACGCCCTGGCGATAGCGGCCGTCGGTGGCGATGGTCAGCCCGCCCTCGGCCCCGACCGGCTGTGCGGCGGCCCCGGAGACGATGTGCGCCTTGTCCGCTCCCGCGCCGGTGGCCGTCGCGTGCGGTGACTTGTAGAGGGCGATGGAGGCGAGCACCCCGGCGACGGTCTCCCGGGGAACCGTCAGTGACGGTGAATCGTCCTCCACGACCAGCACGTCCGCGAGCGTGCGCCCGCTGGGCCGATGCTGGGGCGGCAGCGGAACCAGGAATTGGTCCGACGCGTGCGGCGGGAGCTCGGTCTCGGCGCAGACCCACGCGTCGAGCAGGTTGGCGGCCTGCAGCGCCGCCTCGAGTCCGGCGGCCTGCTGCGGCGCGACACCGTCGGCGAAGCGGACCAAACGCCACAGCGGCGCGCCGGGACGCGCTGCTCGCGCGTCCGTCCGGGCGGCGAAGGCCGGTGGCGCGTCGTCGCGTTCGGCCGCGACCCGCTCCCGCTCGGCCCGCAGTTCGCTCGCGCGGGCGGTGGCCTGGGCGGCGCGGGCGCGCGCCTCCTGGCGGCGGCCGCGGATCTCCTCGGTGAGCGGTTCGGTGCGCTCGGCCAGCACCTCGGCGGGGGTGGCGGGGACGGGCAGATCCTCCGGCGCGGCCTCGGTACCCGGTGCGGCCCCGGCGGATTCGCCGGTCGCGGGGGTCTCGGTGCCGGACGCGCCCCTGGCCTTCCCGGCGCGGCCGTTCGGCGTGCCGCCACCGCGGGCGAACGGTTCGGTGCCGACCTCACCGAGGGCCTCGTCGAGCGCCTCGAACAGCCCGGCGCGGATGGGGGTGTACACCTCGCGGTGCGTGTCCCACCAGTCGCGCAGGGTGATGGCGGTGTTCGAACGGGCCAGCGCGACAGCGGCTTCGGCCTCGGCGAGCTCGGCGGCGGCGGCATCGCGCAGTTCCACCGCGCGGCCGGAGGCGCGTTCGGCGCGGGTGCGTTCGGCGGCCGCCTGGTCGACCAGGGTCAGCGCCCGCCGGACCGCGCGGACATCGCCGTCGCGTTCCTCGGCGTGCGAGCGGACCGTGGTGGTGAGCTGGTCGGCGCGCGCCGATTCCGGCAGCGTGGTCCAGGGAATACCGGCTTCCTCGGCGACCGAACGCAATTCGTCCTCGCCGCGCGACAGCGCCGAGGCGGCATGGGCGACCGCGGCCTGCGCGCGCTCGGCTTCCTCGAGCCGCTGGTCCACGGTCTGACGGGATTTCAGCGCCTTGTCGTGGTGGACAGCCGCGGAGGTCTCCAGGCGGCGCACCGCGTCGGCGAGGTCGTCGAGCTGCTGTTTGCCCTCGTAGGCGCTGGAGCGCTGCAGGGTCTCACGGTCGGCCAGGGCCTGTTCGTAGGCGCGGTCGGCGTCCTCGGCGCGGGTCTCGGCGGCGGCGCGTTCGGTGTCGCGGCGGGTGCGCAGGGCGGCCGCGGCGTGCAGGGCGGTGCCCGCGTGGGTGACCGTGTCCAGGCGCGTCCGCACCTGGTCGACGTCCGTCTTCGCCTGGACGGCCAGGTATTTCCGGTAGACGGTGACGAAATCGCGGGTCGCGGTGTCGGCCTGCACCAGCCCCTCGAGGGTGCGCCCGACCTCCTCCATATCGCTGAAGGAGCGCGCGGCGTCGAGGATCAGCTGTTCGTCGAGGGGGCGCAGGCCATCGGTGAGGGCCTGTGAGAGTCCGCGCGGGTCCAGGTTCTTGGCCAGCTGCGGGCGGCGCAGCGTCAGGATCAGATTGATCAGCTGGTCGTAGCGCTGCTGCCCGAGCCCGAACATGCGGGCGTCGATGGCCGCCCGGTACTCGACCGGCCGGTCCACGATGGTGTCGGAGCCGATCTGCTCGGCCAGCTGCTTGCGGGTCAGCGGCCGATCGTCGGGGCCCAGCAGTGAGAAGTCCACGCCGACCCGGCCGTCGGCGACGAAGTACCAGCGGGTCACCTTGTCGTTGGAGCGGGTGGCGCGCATGCCGATGCCGATGGTGACGGTCTCCGGAGAGTCCCAGTCGCCGCGCGCGAACTCCATCCACACGTACGAGTACGCCGATTCCTGCTTGCGGTACAGCAGGTTCGACTTCATCGTGCGTTCCTCACCCGCGAACGGGTTGAGGCGGCGCGGCTCGATGCGGCCGTCCAGCACGAACGGGAACAGCACCTCGAGGGCCTTGGTCTTGCCGGAGCCGTTGGGGCCGCGCAGCACCAGACGGCCGTCGGCGAAGCAGAATTCCTGGTCGCGGTAGTCCCAGAGGTTGATGATGCCCGCCCGGGTCGGGACGAAGCGCACTCCACCGTGAATGTGGTCGGCCATCAGTTCCCCGATCCCTTCGCTGTGCTGTCGGACGCAGTGCCCGCGGTGCTGTCGGCCGGCGCGTCGTCCGCGCCGAGTTCGGTGGGGGAGAGGAACAATTCGGACTCCGCGCGGGTGCGGATGGTCACGATCGCGCCCCGGTAGCGGGCCAGCGCGGGCAGGATGAGCAGCCCGCCGTCGACCAGTTCCACCAGGCGTAGCCGTTCCAGCAGCGCCACCACTTCGCCGGTGAGGCCCGCGACATCGGCCTGCCACTGCGCGGCGAAGGTATTGCCGTAGCGGTCGGTGAGCATCTTCACGGTGTCGCGGATCCACGAGGATTCCAGGAACGGGAACTCCGCGATCTCGGGCTCCTCGGCGGGCTCGTCCGAATCCTCGTGGCCGCCGAACACATCCAGGGGATCGGCGAGCGGCGCGAAGACCGTGGTGGTGGGGATGGCGCTGTCGAGCTGTTCCACCAGATCGGTGTACGGACGCTCCGGGCGCGGTCTGCGCTCGACCGGATTGTCGATATCGAGGACCAGGTCCGCGATCTCACCCGCCAGCAGCAGCGCCACCTGGGCGAGCGTGCCGGTGCCCGGGAACCGCACGTCGGAGAGCCGGCCCGAACTGTCGATCAGCGCAACGCCTTCCGCGCGCCGCTCGGCCCGCAGCCCGGTCAGATACTCGACCTCGGTGACCAGTTTCTCCTGCGCCAGCAGCGACCGTTCGGGTTCGTCGAGTTCATCGGCGTAGACCACCGGCTTCTCGACCAGCGCCCGGCGTACTTTGCGGGCCGCGGCGGCCTGTGCGGGGGAACGGGTTTCGGCCCCGCCGCCCGCCGCCTCCGACAGCAGCCCGGTCACGCTCTGCAGGTGCTGGAGCGCGCGCGGCGGCCGGAACAGGGCGAACACGATGGACCGGTCGATGTCGTAGAGCGCCTCCCCGGCTTCGGGGTCGCTGGCCCAGCCGCCCGCGTCACCGTCGGCGAGGGTGACCGCGCCGCGCGCCGCCAGCCAGCCCACCGCGTCGACGAAGGCGTCGCGATCGGCGGCCCGGTCCGGCGCGAGCTCGAGCCCGTCGACCCGTTCGGTGTAGGCGGCCACCTGATCGGCCAACTCCGACAACGTGATCTGGTCCCCGGCCCGGCCCAGCGCGGCCAGCGCCAGCGCCAGGTACGCGTAGCGGCGGCGGTCGAAGACGCGGTCGCCGGTGGTGCGTGCGGGACGGCCCGCGTCGAGCTCGTCGAGGATCGGGAACAGTCGCGCGGTGGTCTCGGTGACCTCCAGGCGATAGCCGAACAGTTCGGCCAGATCCTCGCGCAGTTCGGTCGCCCACCGCCGCAACAGCGGCAGCGCGATCCGATCGGGGTAGGTGCGGGTGACCAGATGGTTGGCCAGGATGACCCGGGCGGCGCGCTGGTAGCTGTCCAGGGCCAGTGCATCGACGGTGCGCGCGTGCATCAGCGGACCTCCCCGCCCTGGCTGCCGGGCTCGTCGCCCGGCGGCGGTGAGTCGGTCCGATCCGGCCGCGCCACAGGGGATTTGCGTCGCCGCAAGGAGGCCGTCTCGCGCACTTCCAGGCGTCGGTTGTTCAGGTACAGCACGCCCTTGGAGGTGCGGACCAGCGTGGACCCCTCGTGTTCGGAGACGGTGAGGGTGACGCCGTTGTCGGAACCGGAGGTGCCGGGCACCCGCCCGCTCACCGGCACCCACGCGGTGGAGGCGGCGTCGAGCAGTTTCAGCAGGACCTCGGTCTCGCCCTCGTCGAGTTCGCGGTCGTAGAGGTCGGCGGTGGCCAGTGAGCGCGCGGCCTCGGCGCGGGCGCGCTGGGCGTCCAGCTGGGCCTGGCGCAGCCGCCGGATGCCGGCGTCATTGCGTTGCAGCCGGGCGGGCGCGCCCGGCGTGGGCGGCCGCCCGGTCTCGGCGAGGGTGCGGGCGATCTCCAATGGCGGTGCGTCCCACCAGGATCGGATGGCCGGGATCACGTCGGCGTCGGGATGTTGCATGGCCAGGTGCCGCGGCCGCCCGAGGCCGAAGACCGCGTCGTAGAGGGCGTGCGCGGCGTCCGCGCTGGGGGCGGCGGTGAACCAGCCCGCCAGGTGCCGCAGCGCGGATTCGCGGCTGACGCCGCCCTTGCGGGTCTCGGTCACCCGGCGCAGCAACGAGAGTACGGCGGCGATGGCGCTCATGGTGGCCTCGCGCAGCCGCTCGCATTCGGTGAGCCCGCCGTCGTCGTCGCCGATGAACCAGCCGCGCAGGCCCTGCCAGCGAGCCCGCCAATCCGCTTGGCGCTCTTCAGGGTTGAGGAGCACCCGTTCGTCGCAGCGGGCGGCGCGTTCGATGAGGTCCTCGACGCCGGTGTCCTCGACCTCGCGGATGGCGGTGGCCAGCCGGGGCGCGAAACGCGCCAGGTCCATGGAGAATTCGCGCATGTGCGCCAGCAGCGCGTCCTTGTGCGCGAGGAACGCCTCCGGGGTGGCCTCGGTGGTGCGGACCAGATCGCCCAGGGTCAGATAGAAGTGCGCGGCGCGTTCGGCCAGATCGGTGAGCGCCCGGTCGAGCCGGTTCAGCACGCGGTAGACGCGCGGGGCGTCGGCGCTCTTGTTGGCCTCGGCCAGGGTGTGCAGATCGGCCAGCAGTTCCGGCAGCACCAGCCGCGAGAGCGCGGCCTCGTCGAGCCGGGCCTCGAGCACATCGGACACCGCGCGGAAGGCCTGGTATCCGGCCTGCGAGAACTGGTAGACGAAGTGCCGGTTCCGGTACTCGGCCAGCGTGGCCGCGCGGGTGCCGTCGTAACTGCGTTCCAGCACGCCCCAGTGATGCAGCTGTTCGAGCAGCGGCCCGATCTCGGTGGCGGTGAGAGCGGGCGCGCCCGGGCAACGTTCGAGCGTGTCGGCCACGTCGGAGGCGTGCAGCAGCACCACGTAGGCGGCGCGGGCGGTATCGAATGCCCGTAATACCCACAGGTAGTCGGCCCGCTTCTCGGCGGTGGCGAAGGAGAACAGGCGCAGCCGGTCGGTGCGCGGAAACTCCTCGGACCCGACCCCCCTCGGGTCGGGCAGCAATCCGTCAGCGGACTCGGTCACCGGGAGAAGGTTAGTACCCCCTGCCGACCGGTTCGGAATCGTGCCGAGTGTCGGCGCGCCCGATCCGGCCGGGGTGACCGGTTCCGCTACTCACGGTCCTGATGACGCGGCGTGAACGGACGATCAGTTGCCCAGCGCGGCGACACCCGCCTGCGCGAACCTCTCGTCCAGATCCCCGCTCGGCGCGCCCGCGACACCGATGCCCGCGATCGGAGCGCCGCCCTTGGCCGTCACCGGGGCGCCGCCGCCCAGGAACAGGGTGCCGTCGATGTCGGCCAGGTGCGGCGCGCTGTCGAGACGCTTGGCCAGCACCGAGGTCGGCGCGTTCCACGACACCGCGGTGAACGCCTTCTGCTGGGCGGAGGTGTAGGACTGCGGGCCCGCGCCGTCGCCGCGCAGGGTGACGACGGTATTGCCGTCGCGGTCCACCACCGCGACCGTCACGTGCTGGTTCTCCTTGACCGCGGCGTCCAGGGCGGCCTGCGCGGCCTTGGTGGCGGCGGCGATGGTCAGGTGGGTGCTCTGCGCCAGGTTGCCGTTGGCCACATCGGCCGCGACGGGGGTCTTGGTGCCCGGGTCGGGATCCTGGGCGTTGACCGACACCACGCCGATCACCCCGGCCGCCGCGACGGCCGCGACCGCGCCGCCGATGATCAGGCGCTTGCGGGTGGGGTTCGCGGGCTGCTCGGGGGTCATGACATCCTCCTGGGATTGCGGTGAAAGCTGTTCGCTCGGTTCGTAATCCAGCGTGCGGTCCGGAACGCCCCGGCACATCGGCGCAGTGGCTGGGATTCGGCGCGCGGTACGGCCGAACCCCGTATCAGCCGATCGGATGACCCGGGCGGCGGTGCGCGCACGGCAGAATGAGGGTGTTTGCCCGTCGTCGTCGCCGAGGAGGTGTTCGCATGCCGTCGTCCCGTGACGACACCCGGCTGCTGGGCACCATCGTGCACAGCGCTTTCTACGTCCTGCTGGCGGCGTCGCTGCTGCGATTCCTGCTGCGGCATCCCGAGAGTCCGCGCACGCCGTGGGTGATCGGGCTCTCGCTGGCGCTGGCCGTGCTCTACGTGGTGAGCGAACTGCGCGCCTCCGAACGGCTGGTGTGGTTCGCGCTGCTGGTGTCGGGCTGGGCGGTACTGGTCGTGCTCGCACCGAGTTTCGCGTGGTGCGCGGTCCCGCTGCTCTATACGGGGCTGCGAATCCTGCCGGTCCGGGTGGCGCTGGCTCTGGTCGCCGGGCTGACCGCGTTCGTCGTGTGGGCGCAGTTGAAGCTCGCGGGCTGGATCGACCCGAACCTGCTGCTGGCCCCGCCCGCGGTCGCCGCCCTGAGCACCGCGCTGTTCCTGGGCCTGCTGCGCACCACCGAACGGCAGGCCGCCCTCATCGACGATCTGCGCGCCACCCGCCGCGAACTGGCCGCCACCGAACGCCGCGCGGGCACCCTCGCCGAACGCCAGCGCCTGGCCATGGAGATCCACGACACCCTCGCGCAAGGCCTGTCGAGTCAGCGCATGCTGTTGCAGGCCGCAGACCGGATCTGGGACAGCGATCCGGGTGCGGCGCGGGAGCACGTGCGCGGCGCGGCCGGGGTGGCCGAACACAATCTGGCCGAGGCCCGCCGCTTCGTCCACGACCTCGCGCCGACCGACCTGGCCGCGGGCGGTTCCCTGGTCGCGGCACTGGAGGCGATGGCGCGGCGGGAGGGCGGGGACACTCTCACCGTGCGCGTGCACGTGGAGGGTGCGGCGGCGGGCCTGCCCGCGGGGGTGGAGGCCGCGCTGCTGCGGATCGCGCAGGGTGCGCTGGCCAATGCGCGTGAGCACGCGGAGGCGAACACCGTCACCATCACCCTGACCGATCTCGGCGACCACCTGGTCCTCGACATCGCCGACGACGGAACGGGTTTCGACCCCGCGACGCTGGCCACGGCCGCCGACCGCGGG
Source organism: Nocardia sp. NPDC005746 (assembly GCF_040630785.1). Lineage (NCBI taxonomy): Bacteria > Bacillati > Actinomycetota > Actinomycetes > Mycobacteriales > Nocardiaceae > Nocardia > Nocardia sp. NPDC005746. Next base: position 165,630 of record NZ_JBEXYE010000013.1, on the reverse strand, counting down.
CACGGCCTGCCCGCCATGCGCGCCCGCCTGCGCCAGCTCGGCGGTGCCCTCACCGTCGAATCCGCCCCCGGGGACGGCACCGTCGTCTCCGCCGAAGTCCCTTTGGAGCGGCCGTGACCGACGCGAAAACCCTTGTCCGCCTGGTGCTCTGCGACGACCACGCGGTGGTCCGGGCGGGTCTGCGCGCGCTGCTGGGCAGCGCCCCCGACATCGAGGTGGTCGGCGAGGCGGGCAGCGGCCCCGAGGCCGTCGCCCTCGCCGAACGCCTGCACCCCGATGTCGTCCTGATGGACCTGCAGCTCGGCGGTGACATGGACGGCATCGAGGCCACCCGCCGCATCACCACCACCGTGCGGCCCGCCCCCCACATCCTGGTCCTCACCACCTTCGACACCGACGCCGACATCACCCGCGCGATCGCCGCGGGCGCGACCGGCTACCTGCTCAAAGCCGAACGGCCCGAAGAACTCTTCGCCGCCATCCACGCCGCCGCCCAGGGCCGCACCGCCCTTTCCCCGCCGATCGCCGACCGCGTCCTCAACCGCATGCGCAACCCGCAGCCCGCATTGACCGCCCGCGAACTCGACATCCTCGGCCAGCTGTCCCAGGGCCTGGGCAATCGCGAGATCGCGCGCGCCCTGCATGTCAGCGAGGCGACGGTGAAGACCCACCTGGGCCGCATCTACGACAAGCTCGGTGTCGACACCCGGGCGGCGGCGGTCGCGGTCGCCAACGAGCAACGGCTGCTGAAGTAGCGCTCGGAGGCCCCGGTGCCCGCAGTTGCGCCGTCGGCGTTTTCGGGCCGATTCGTGTCATGATCGGGGCGGCGGCGGGCTCGCGGGCCGCGATCGCGACAGCGCTATCGGACAGGTGGTGAGGGTGGAAGACCAGGGTCAGCCGGCGAATGAGGCGGAACAGCCGCTCGACTACCGCTTCACGCTCGCCAACGAACGCACCTACCTCGCGTGGATCCGCACCTCGCTCGGGCTGCTCGCCGCCGGCGTCGCGGTGCACACCCTGGTGCAGCCGTTCCACCACGCCGGAATTCGGCGCGCGCTCTCACTGAGCTGCATCGTGCTGGCGGTCACGCTCGCGGTCGGGGCGTACACGCACTGGCGGGACGTGCAGGCCCGCATGACCCGCGGCGACGTGCTGGGGAACACGCTGCTGGTCCCGATCCTGGCGGGCGGCATCGCCATCGTGTCGATCTTCGCGGCCGTCGCGACGGTGTGGACATGACCGGCACGGCATCGATGGTGCCGGCATGACCGAGGCGCCCACCCTCTACTCCGAGCGCACCGCGCTGGCGTGGCGGCGCACCGCCATCGCCGCCATGGGCACGTCGGCGCTGTTCGTGAATCACGCGGCGGCCAGCGGCTGGCATCCGGCCGCCATCGGGCCCGCGCTGGCCGCGGCCGGGCTGCTGCTCCTCGCGGGGATCAGCTTCGCGCGCAACAACTCCCTGCACCACGGGCATCGAGCGCACGGGCCGCGCGCCATCGCCATGGCCACGGCGGTGGTCCTGGCCGTGTGCGCGGTGGCGCTGTTCATCGCGTTCTTCGTCCCTGGCGCACCTCCCGCTACCACCTAGCGGGCGGGTTGGAGACGACTCAGGCGGGGCGGGAATCCGTTCGGCCGCCGCGTAATCCGGACGGTCGGTTCATTTCGCGGGCGTGAGCAGGGTGGTGAGAGCGCGGCGGACCGCCTCGGACGCGGACCGCGCCGAGAGCCCGCGGCGGTCGATCAGATGGTGGCGGTAGGGCCAGCCGACGGTGGCGTCGACCAGGTCGAGCAACTGCTCGCCGGAGTCGCCGGCCAGCTCCGGGGCGAAGCCGCGAGCCAGGGCCTCGCGAATCCGCTTGTCGGTCAGCCGCATCCGCTCGTCCACCGCGGGCGAGCGCAGCGATTCGACCAGGCCCAGCACCCGCGGCTCACGCTGCAGCCGGAAGATCGCCTCACCCTGGCGCACCACCGCCTCGATGCGCTTGTCCAGCGGCTGCGCCGGGTCGATCTCGGCGATGAGCGCCTCGACCTGTTCGGACTGCTGGTCCACCGCCGCGGTCAGCAGCGCGGTGCGCGACGGGAAGTGCACGAAGATGCTGCGTTCGGACACCCCGGCCCGTTCCGCGATATCGCGGGTGGTGGGGTCGAACTCGCCCTCGTGCACCGCCGACAGCAATCCCTCGATGATGGCCTTGCGGGTCTGCGGCGGATTGCGCCGCCGCCGCGGGCTGTCGCCTTTGCCCTCGCTCATGCCAGGAATCCGATCACATCGAGCCGGAACCCCGACGCGCAGGTCCCGGCGTATGGGTGAGGCCACACGGCCATGTTATTGCAGTAACGCTGCAATAGCGAGGTAGGCTGGGGTGGGGCCGGAGAGTTGGCGAATATTCAGCTAACGATCCTGCCACTCGCATCAGCCAGATGGAGACAGGAGCGCCGATGACCGACGACAACCGCACCGATCACGCGAACAACCCCGGGCAGGGCCGATTCACGGTGTCGCGACGCGGAGTATTCGGGGTGGGCGCGGCAGCCCTCGCGGCGGTCGGGGTCGGCGCGGCCGTCAGCGGCTGCGACAGCAACGCCGGCAACGGGTCCGCCGCGGAGCAGACCTCCAAGAATCCGGTCGACCCCAGCGGCCACATCACTGATCAGCAGGCGACGGTGAAGTCCTCGCTGCCGTTCTCCGACACCCAGGACTTCGCCGACACCGACAAGGGTTTCATCGCCAAGCTGGAACCCGATCAGGTCAAGGACGCCAAGGGCAATGTCATCTGGGACAACGACTCCTACGGTTTCCTGCAGGGCAGCTGTCCCAACTCGGTGCACCCGTCGCTGTGGCGGCAGTCGCAGCTGGTGGTGAAACAGGGCCTCTACGAAGTGGTTCCGGGCATCTACCAGATCCGCGGCCTGGACCTGTCGAACATGACGATCATCGAAGGCAGGACCGGCGTCGTCGTCATCGACCCGCTGATCTCCACCGAGACCGCCAAGGCGGGCATGGATCTGTACTTCGCCCAGCGCGGGCAGAAGCCGGTGACGGGCATGATCTACACCCACTCCCACGTCGACCACTTCGGTGGCGCGGCGGGCGTCATCACCGCCGAAGACGCTGCCTCGGGCCGCATTCCGGTGCTCGCACCGCAGGGCTTCACCGAACACGCGGTCGCCGAGAACATCTTCGCCGGCACCGCCATGGCGCGCCGCTCGGCCTACATGTACGGCGCCGCCCTGCCGCGCGGGGACAAGGGGCAGGTCGGCGCGGGCCTGGGCATGACCACCTCCACCGGCACGGTGAGCCTCATCCCGCCCAACCGCGACATCACCCGCACCGGGCAGGAGGAGACGATCGACGGGGTACGCATGGTCTTCCAGATCACGCCCGGCACCGAGGCGCCCTCGGAGATGAACTTCTACTTCCCGGACTTCCGCGCCATGTGCATGGCCGAGAACGCCACCCACACCCTGCACAACCTGCTCACCCTGCGCGGCGCGCTGGTCCGCGACGCGCACGTCTGGTCGCAGTACCTGACCGAGACCATCACCATGTTCGCCGGCGTCTCCGATGTCGCGTTCGCCTCGCACCACTGGCCCACCTGGGGTTCGGACAAGCTCACCGAATGGCTGTCGCTGCAACGCGATACCTACGCCTACCTGCACGACCAGACCCTGCGCATGCTCAATCAGGGCTACACCGGCATCGAGATCGCCGAGCAGATCCAGATGCCGCCCGCCATCGAGCAGAAGTGGTACAACCACGGCTACTACGGGTCGGTCAGCCACGACGTGAAAGCCGTGTACCAGCGCTACATGGGCTGGTTCGACGGCAATCCCGCGCACCTGTGGGAGCATCCGCCCGTCGAGTCGGGCAAGCGGCACGTGGACGCCATGGGCGGCGCGAGCGGCGTGCTGAAGGTGGCCCGCAAGGCCTACTCCGACGGCGACTACCGCTGGTGCGTGCAGGTGCTCAACTACCTGATCTTCGCCGACCCGGACAACGAGAAGGCGAAGATGTTGCAGGCCAGCGCCTTCGAACAGCTCGGCTACGGTTCCGAGAACGGCACCTGGCGCAACTTCTTCCTCTCCGGCGCCTACGAGTTGCGCAACGGCAACTTCGGCACCCCGACGAAGGCCAACTCGGCGTCCATGATCAGCGCGCTGAGCGTGGACCAGGTCTTCGACGCGGCGGCCTTCCAGATCAACGGGCCCAAGGCGTGGGACCTGCACCTGGTCAACGACTGGGTGATCCCCGAGGAGAACAAGACCTACCGCACCGAACTGCGCAACGGCGTGCTCATCCACTACGTGGTGCCGCCGGACTTCAAGGGCCCGGCCGCCGACGCCACCTTCACCCTGCCGCGCCTCGAGCTCATCGCGGTGATGACGCGCGGCAAGGACTTCGTGAAGGAGGTCGCCTCCGGGGCGATCAAGGCCACCGGCGATCCGGCAAAGTTGAAGCAGCTCCAGGACGTGATGGACAAGCCCGACCCCAACTTCAACATCGTCACACCCTGATCGCGGGGTGGATATGGCAGAGTCCCTGTCACTTGTTCGACGAGAGTGGGAGTGGCTGTGCGGAATCGACTACGGAACGCGGTGGTCGTCGGGTGTCTGGCGATCGCCGCGGCCGTGCCGGGAACGGCGGGCGCGGCGCCCGATGCGGCCGGGGGCGCGCCCGATGCCGCCATCGCCGACACCGCGGCGCAGCTGACCGCCGCCACCACCGTCGACGCGTCGAAAGTGGTGAGCGCGGACATCGTCGACGGCCGCAACCTGTCGCTCGAGGTGTACTCGGCGGCCATGGACAAGACGGTGCACCTGGACGTGCTGCGCCCCGGCGACACCTCGAAGCCGCGGCCCACCCTGTACCTGTTCAACGGCACCGACGCCGGCTACGGCGTGAAGAACTGGAAGACCCAGGTGCCGGAGGTCTTCGACTTCCTCGGCGCCAAGGACGTCAATGTCGTGGTCCCCACCGGCGGCCTCGCCAGCTACTACACCGACTGGCGCGCACTGGATCCGCAGCTGGGCCTCAACAAGTGGAAGACCTTCTTCACCGAGGAGCTGCCCCCGCTGATCGACGCGGGCCTGCGCACCAACGGCCGCAATGCCATTGCGGCGGTGTCGATGTCGGCGACCCCGGCGCTGAATCTCGCCCTCGCCAAGCCGGGCCTGTTCCGGGCCGCGGCCACCTACAGCGGCTGCGTGCAGACCAGTGACCCGATCGGCCAGGCGTTCGCGCGGATCGTCGTCGCCAGTGAGGGCGGCGACGCCGACAATATGTACGGCCCGTCCGACGACCCGATGTGGGCGGACAACGACCCCTACCTGCACGCCGAGCGGCTGCGCGGCATGGAGCTCTACCTGTCCGCGGGCAACGGCCTGCCCGGGCAGTACGACGTGGTCGACGGCAAGTACGTCATCTTTCCGGGCGCGCTCGGCTTCATGGTGCACATGATCTACGACGGCACCATCGAGGCCGCCACCGGTTACTGCACCCGCAATCTCGCCGCCAAGCTCACCGAACTCGGTATTCCGGCCACCGTGGACCTGCCGGCCAACGGCACCCACTCCTGGGGCGTGTTCCGCGACGAGTTGCTGAAGTCCTGGCCGGTGCTGGCCAAGGGACTGGACCTGCCCGCCTGATCAGGACTGGTGCTGGGCACCATCCTTCGCGGCGAGCAGGTCGGATTCGGCTGCGACGGCGGCGCGTTCGACGGTCATCAGACTCTCGGAGTGGTGCTCGGCGTAGTACTTGGCCGCGCCGCCGTTCAGACCGAACAGGGACTTGCTCCACAGCAGCCAGATCACCGCTGCCAGGTTCACCACCAGCGCGGCCACCCGCAGGAAGGTGACCTTCTCGGTCAACTCGTACACCTCGAGCGGCAGGAACAGGCTGGTGGCCACCACCGCGAAATACTCGCCCCAGCGCTTGACCAGCCACAGGCCCACGGCCTCGACGAGCTGGATGGTGGCGTAGGCGAACAGCGCGACCGCGATCCAGACCAGAATCGTCGGCGAGAGCGTGAACGCCGTGTCGATGCCCCGGATGATCTTGGAATGGTCGGGGTTGAAACCGATCTGGTCGGCCAGCTGGCGAATGAGCGGAAGATCCTTGTCCCAGCTGGCCTTCCAGTGCTCGCGCGAACCGCGCAGCTTCAGCACGCCCGCGCCGAGCAGGATCAGCACCAGCGCGCGGCCGACCCGCTCGGCCGCCAGCAGCCGCATGATGATGCGGTCGCGCAGCAGATGCCCGCGCGGCACCTCCGGGGCGTCGTCCGCGGGACCGCTGCGGCGCGGCTCGCCCGGCACGAAATCGCCGCAGCGCAGACAGCGCCAGGATTCGCCCGCCGGGGTGGCGACGTGCAGTCGTGCCTTCAGCTCGGGCTCGGTCGGGGCGTAGGTCTCGTGCCCTCGGGCAGCGCAGGTCCAGAGACTGAAGTCCATGGGCTGGAGCGTACCCAGGCCCCGCGACAGCCGCCGTGGAACACGGCCGGGTCGCGCGCCTTCAGCCGGCGAGCGAGCGCAGCTGGTCGAGATAGGTTCTGGTGCGCGGATCTCCGGGGAAGCGCGCGACCATCTCCCGGGCCGCCTCGCCCGCGACCCACATGAGCGAGGGCAGCGAACGCCGCTTGCCCGCGAACGCGCGCATGCCTTCCTCCACCGCGAGCTCCAGATTGCGATCGCGCACCGCGACCACGGCCAGGGTCAGATGCGCCTCGGACACCCGCATGGGTTTGCGGATGCTGCCGTCGGGGCGGGTGGAGGTCGCGATCACCTGGCGGGCATAGGTTTCCGCGAGCCGGTCGTCCCCGGCGACCCGGCAGCAGTCCATGGCGTAGAAGTCGAACTTCTGCGGATCCACCACGAAGTGGTTGTCCAGATTGGTCGGGTGCTCGATCGCCTCGAGGATCGAACGGCCCTGGGTGAGTGCCTTTTCCACCTCGTGGCGGTCGCCCAGGCGGGCCCAGGCCTTGGCGCGCTGGGCGGCCAGCTGGACGCCCACGCCCAGGCGGCCGGTGGTGGCGTGCGCGGCCTCCGCGGCATCGATGGCGCCCCTGTAGTTGGCCTGGGTGAGGGCGAACCAGGCGGCCATTTCCGCTCCCCAGCCGATGATTTCGGCGTGGTCGGCCTCCTGGCCCAGGGACAGCGCCGCGCGGCGGGTGGCCTCGGCGGCGGTACGCCAGCCCAGGTCGTAGTCGACGCAGCCGACCAGCAGGGCGACCCATCCGGCCAGCACCAGCACCTCGCGATGTTGGGCCAGTGTGAGTCTGCCGTCCAGTAGCGAGGTGATGCGGCGCAGCCAGGCGGTGCCCTCGGCATGCAGTTCGTGCGGATCGGCGCACGGGTAGTCCGAGCAGAGCCGGTCGGCGGTGATGCGGATGGCGTCCAGCGTGGAAGCCGACACATCGGACATTCGTAGTCGCCCAATGAATTCCAGGGTGTCCAGTCCGGTTGCCGAGAGCATCTCGTCGTCCCGATTGGGCCGGGTCTTGGGGAAGAACGCCGCCGTCACAGTGTCGAAAGACGCGGCGATGATCGGGGCGTAGAAATCGTCGGGCCGCGATTCCCCGGATTCCCAACGCCGCCAGTTACGTAACAGTGTGCTGTCGGTGGGGAGATTGTGGCTCGACTTGGCACGCATCGCGCGCACCGCGTCGGCTTGTGACCACCCCCGAGCATCACGTTCGGCACGCATTCGGACAGCCCAGACAGGTCGATCGTCACCGGCGGACACGAGTTGTAGTATCTCACCAGTTAACGTCGGATGGACCCGGATAGGGCATCTGGATGTCAGTGGGTTGACATCTGCAATTGCATTCGCAAAAACGCCAAACTGTTTACCAGGGCACACGTCAGGACAGCGATCCCCAATCCAACGGAGGTTCGGGTGGAAGCGTTGATCTATGGGTACGTGCGTGACGATTTGGCCGACGGCCGCAGCGACGAGCTGGAGAACGCCATGTGCGGGCTCGCTCAGTCCGCGGGCCTCTGCTTCGCCGCCACCTTCCATGAATCGACCGCCGGCGATGGCACCGCGTTCGCGGAGCTGACCGCCGAACTCAAGCGCGCCGACGCGCACCACGTGGTGGTGCCGTCGCTCGAACACCTTGCGGGCCAGACCATTCCGCGCGACCTGCTGATCGCGAAACTGGCTCACGAGGCTTCCGCTCAGGTCTGGACCGTCGAGCACTAGCTCGACACGCGCCCGAAACGCAGCCGCACCCGCGTCGAGAACGCGGGTGCGGCAATGATTTTCGAGCTAATTCGGGACATTCACCTTGAAGCGGACCATTCGGCCTGAAACGGGCACGGTGGGATGCAGGGGGTCAGAGGCCGAAGCCACCCCGACCACGACGGCGCAGGTACTTCTCGAACTCGGCGGCGATGGCATCGCCGTCGATCTTGGCCATGGCGTCGTTGATGTCGACCTCGGCGTCGCCGCGCTCCTCGAGCGAGCGCACGTACTCCGCGATCTCCTCGTCGCCCGCGGTCATCTCGTTGACCGCGACCTCCCACTCCTCGGACTGCTCGGGCAGCGCGCCCAGCGGCACCTCCACATCGAGCACGTCCTCGACCCGGTGCAGCAGGGCGATGATGGCCTTGGGGTTGGGCGGCTGCGACACATAGTGCGGCACCGCGGCCCAGAAGGAGATGGCCGGCACACCCGCGCGCACGCACGCGTCCTGTAGCACCCCGGTGATACCGGTCGGTCCCTCGTAGCGGGTCTGCTCGAGGTTGAAGCGCTCCGCGGCTTCCTTGTTATAGGCGGTACCCGTGACGGGAACCGGGCGCGTGTGCGGGGTATCGGCCAGTAACGCGCCGAGGATCACCACCGTGGACACCCCGAGCTGTTCGACGAACTCGAGAATGTCATTGCAGAAGCTGCGCCACCGCATATTCGGTTCCACCCCGCGCAGCAACACCACGTCCCGGTCGCTGCCGGGGGGAGAGCAGACCGAGAGCATGGCCGAGGGCCAGACGATCTCGCGCGTCACACCGTCGACCTGGCGCACGGTCGGGCGGTTGACCTGATAGTCGTAGTAGTCCTCGGAATCGAGCTCGGCCAGCGGCTGGGAGTCCCAGATCAGTTCCAGATGTTCGACCGCGCCACTGGCGGCGTCGGCGGCATCGTTCCAGCCTTCGAAGGCGGCCACGAGCACCGGATCCCGCAGCGTGGGCAGGTCCGATTCGGGTGGCACCGGGGATTCACTGGCGTTCACCCGGTCAGCCTACGGTGTACGCAACCCCCGTGTGCATGCGACGCGCAATCGCACAATGAGCGCCGTGTGCATGATCGCCCGGTGGTTCGCGGCCCGTCTCGTTCTGGACTGAGTGGAGCGGGGGGAGCGAAGCGGAGGAGCGGAGGGAGGGAAGAACGAGACCTCCAGGGCCGCGAACCCGCCGGAGCGGAGCGGAGGCAGTCAAATTCAGCTTGTCGCTGCTTCCCACTACTCTTGAGTACATGTCTGTACGCAGCCGCGCCGAATTCGACACCACCTTCTTGGACACGCTCAGACGGCGTGTCGTTATCGGGGACGGTGCGATGGGCACGATGCTACAGGCCGCGGATCTCACCCTCGACGATTTCCGCGGCCTCGAGGGTTGCAACGAGATTCTCAACGAAACCCGCCCCGACGTGCTGCGACACATCCACCGCGCCTACTTCGAGGCCGGCGCCGACGCCGTCGAGACGAACACCTTCGGCTGCAATCTGCCCAACCTCGCCGACTACGACATCGCCGACCGGATCCGCGATCTGTCCGAGCGCGGCACCCGCCTGGCCCGCGAGGTCGCCGACGAGATGGGCCGCTCCGCCGACGGCACCCCGCGCTACGTGCTGGGCTCGATGGGCCCGGGCACCAAGCTGCCCACCCTGGGTCACGCGCCCTACGTCTCACTGCGCGACGCCTACACCGAGGCCGCGCTCGGCATGCTCGACGGCGGCGCCGACGCCATCCTCATCGAGACCTGCCAGGACCTGCTGCAGGTCAAGGCCGCGGTCACCGGCAGCCACAACGCCATGCTGAAGGCGGGCCGCCGGATCCCGATCATCACCCACGTCACCATGGAGACCACCGGCACCATGCTGGTCGGCTCCGAGATCGGCGCCGCGCTGACCGCGCTGGAGACGCTCGGCATCGACATGATCGGGCTGAACTGCGCCACCGGCCCGGACGAGATGAGCGAGCACCTGCGCCATCTGTCCAAGCACGCGCAGCTGCCGGTGTCGGTGATGCCGAACGCCGGTCTGCCGGTGCTGGGCGCCAAGGGCGCGGAGTACCCGCTGACCGCCGAGGAGCTGGCCGTCTCCATGAGCCAGTTCGTGTCCGAGTTCGGGCTGTCGCTGGTGGGCGGCTGCTGCGGCACCACCCCCGAGCACATCCGCCAGGTCGCCGAGGCGGTGCGCGAGACCGAGCAGGGCAAGCGCAATCCGGTGCACGAGCCGAGCGTGTCCTCGATCTACTCCTCGGTCCCGTTCGAGCAGGACGCCTCGATCCTGATGATCGGTGAGCGCACCAATGCCAACGGCTCCAAGGCCTTCCGTGACGCCATGCTGGCCGGCGACTGGCAGAAGTGCCTCGACATCGCCAAGGACCAGACCCGCGACGGCGCGCACATGCTCGACCTGTGCGTCGACTACGTGGGCCGCGACGGCACCGCCGACATGACCGAGCTGGCCTCGCGCCTGGCCACGGCGTCGACGCTGCCGATCATGCTGGACTCCACCGAAACCCCGGTGCTGAAGGCCGGTCTGGAGCACCTGGGTGGGCGCTGCGCCATCAACTCGGTCAACTACGAGGACGGCGCGGGCCCGGATTCGCGGTTCCAGCAGACCATGGCGCTGGTCGCCGAGCACGGCGCGGCCGTGGTCGCGCTGACCATCGACGAGGAGGGCCAGGCTCGCACCGCCGAGCACAAGGTGGCCATCGCCGAGCGGCTGATCGCCGACATCACCGGCAACTGGGGGCTCGAAGAGTCCGACATCATCATCGACACTCTGACCTTCACCCTGGGCACCGGCCAGGAGGAGTCGCGCCGCGACGGGATCGAAACCATCGAGGCCATCCGCGAACTCAAGAAGCGGCACCCGGAAGTGCAGACCACACTGGGACTTTCGAACATCTCCTTCGGCCTGAACCCGGCCGCGCGGCAGGTGCTGAACTCGGTGTTCATGCACGAGTGCGTCGAGGCCGGTCTGGATTCGGCGATCGTGCACGCCTCCAAGATCCTGCCGATGGCGCGGATTCCCGAGGAGCAGCGCCAGACCGCGCTCGATCTGGTCTACGACCGCCGCACCGCCGACTACGACCCGCTGCAGAAGCTGATGGCGCTGTTCGAAGGCGTCTCGACCGCCTCCTCCAAGGCGTCGCGCGCCGAGGAGTTGGCGGCGCTGCCGCTGTTCGAACGGCTCGCGCGGCGCATCGTCGACGGTGAGAAGGCCGGGATGGAAGCCGATCTCGACGAGGCCATGCAGCAGGTGCCGCCGCTGCAGATCATCAACGAGACGCTGCTGTCGGGCATGAAGACCGTCGGTGAGCTGTTCGGTTCGGGCCAGATGCAGCTGCCGTTCGTGCTGCAGTCGGCGGAGACCATGAAGACCGCGGTCGCCTACCTGGAACCGCACATGGAGGCCACCGACGATTCGGGCAAGGGCCGCATCGTGCTGGCCACCGTCAAGGGCGACGTGCACGACATCGGCAAGAACCTGGTCGACATCATCCTGTCCAACAATGGCTATGAGGTCGTCAACCTCGGTATCAAGCAGCCGATCTCGACCATCCTCGACGCCGCCGTGGACAAGAAGGCCGATGTGATCGGCATGTCCGGGCTGCTGGTGAAGTCCACCGTGGTGATGAAGGAGAACCTCGAGGAGCTCAACTCGCGCGGGGTCGCCGAACAGTTCCCGGTGCTTCTCGGCGGTGCGGCGCTGACCCGCGCCTACGTGGAGAACGATCTCACCGAGGTCTACGCCGGCGACGTGCACTACGCGCGTGACGCCTTCGAGGGCCTGCACCTGATGGACGAGATCATGACTCGTAAGCGGGGCGGCGGGCTGGATCCGAACTCGCCCGAGGCTATCGCCGAACGGGAGAAGGCCGCCGAACGCAAGGCGCGCCACGAGCGTTCCAAGCGCATCGCCGCCGAACGCAAGGCCGCCGAGGCGCCGGTCGTGGTGCCCGAGCGCTCCGATGTGGCCGCGGACCTGCCGGTGCCGACGCCGCCGTTCTGGGGCTCGCGCATCATCAAGGGTCTGTCTCTGAGCGAGTACTCCGGGCTGCTCGACGAGCGGGCGCTGTTCCTGGGGCAGTGGGGCCTGCGCGGGCAGCGCGGCGTCGAGGGGCAGTCCTACGAGGACCTGGTCGAGACCGAAGGCCGTCCGCGCCTGCGGTATTGGCTGGACCGGCTGATCGCCGAGGGTGTGCTGCAGCACGCCGCGGTGGTGTACGGGTACTTCCCGGCGGTGTCCGAGGGCGACGATGTGATTGTTCTCACCGAGCCGAAACCCGATGCGCCGGAACGCTTCCGCTTCACATTCCCGCGTCAGCAGCGCGACCGTTTCCTCTGCATCGCCGACTTCATCCGCTCGCGTGAGCGCGCGCTGGAGACCGGTCAGGTGGATGTGATGCCGTTCCAGCTGGTCACCATGGGCCAGCCCATCGCGGATTTCGCCAACGTCCTGTTCAAGGAGGACAACTACCGCGACTACCTCGAGGTGCACGGCATCGGCGTGCAGCTCACCGAGGCGCTCGCGGAGTTTTGGCACCGCCGCATCCGGGAAGAACTGACTCTGGACGGACATTCCGTCGCCGACGAGGACCCCGCCGATGTGCTCGACTACTTCAAACTCGGCTACCGTGGCGCACGGTACTCGTTCGGTTACGGGGCCTGCCCGGACTTGGAGGATCGGGCCAAGCTCGTGGAGTTGTTGGACGCCAACCGAATCGGCGTGATTCTCTCCGAGGAGCTGCAGCTGCATCCGGAGCAGTCGACCGACGCGTTCGTGCTGCTGCACCCGGAAGCCAAGTACTTCAACGCTTAATATCTTCACCAGGTTTCGGGCTTTCGCGCAGGGTGGCAGGGCGCCCGGCGCGAAAGCCAGCAGGAGGGGTACAACCACATGAGCTCAGACCGGCTGATTGCGGGGCGGTACCGGCTGACGGAACCGATCGGCACCGGTGCGATGGGGGTCGTGTGGCGCGCGACCGATGTGCGGCTGCGACGCACCGTCGCGGTCAAGCAGCTGCTGCTGACGCCGGGCCTGACCCGGTCGCAGGCCGTGGAGGCCAGGATGCGGGCGATGCGTGAGGGACGCATCGCCGCGCGCCTGCACCATCCCAATGCCGTCACCGTGTTCGACGTGGCCGAGGAGGACGGCCAGCCCTGGCTGGTCATGGAGTACGTGAACGCGGTCAGTCTGGCCGCGCTCATGCGGGAGAAGGGGCAGCTGCCGCCGGTCGAGGTGGCGCGGATCGGCGCCAAGGTCGCCGAGGCGCTGGCCGCGGCCCACAAGGCCGGCATCGTGCACCGCGATGTGAAGCCCGCCAATATCCTTGTCGCCGACGACGGGACGGTGAAGATCACCGACTTCGGCATCTCCCGGGCCACCGGCGACGTGACCGTCACCTCCACGGGGTTCCTGGCGGGCACTCCCGCCTACCTCTCGCCCGAGGTGGCGCGCGGAGAGAACCCGGAACCGACCTCCGACGTCTTCGCTCTGGGCTCGACGCTGTACGCGGCCGTGGAAGGCAAGCCGCCCTTCGGGGAGGGCGACAACCCGCTGGCCGTACTGCATTCGGTGGCGCGCGCACAGGTGCCGCGGCCCGCGCACGCCGCGACCCTCGCGCCGGTGCTGATGGATCTGCTCGCCGCCGAGGGGGCGGACCGGCCCACCATGGAACAGGCCGCCGAACGTCTGCACGCGGTCGCCGAGGGGCGGGCTCCGGCGGTTGCGGTCCAGCCGACCAAGGTGCTGCCGCCGGTGAATGCCGTTGCCGCCGTGGATGCTTCAGCGGCCACGACCGTGCTGCCGGGGTCGCGGACGGGTGCGCCGAGCAATGCGGCCGACCCCACCATGCACGTCGACATGTCGACCGGCGGGCGTGGCACCGTGCCGTCGCCGGGAATCGGCTCGGGTGTGCGAACCGGTGGCGGGGAACGCACTCCGCGTCAGCTGGTGCTGGTGGCGGGCGGCGTCGTCGGCGCGATCGTGCTGGCCGTCGTGATCGCCCTGGCGGTCAACGGCAACGGCGATGGCGGCGGCACGCCGCAGGCGGACCAGGGCGGTTCGGCCCCGGCGTCGATCCCGGCCACCTCGCCGGAGAACCTGGGCCCGGCCGACGGCGGGCAGCAGCCCACGCGCAACAGCGGCGCGGGCGCGGCCACCCAGGCCCCGACCGCCACGCCCGCCCCGTCCTCGTCGGCGGGCGCGAGTTCCTCGGCGCATCCGACAACGACCCCGCCCACCACGACTCCGGCCGGTCCGCCGTCCGCCGCCTCGGTCGCCTCGTTCATCCAGGGCTACTACGGCATGCTGCCCGGCAATGTCGGCGGCGCGTGGGCGATGCTGTCGCCCGGCTATCAGGCGTCGACCGGCGGCTACAACAGTTACGCGCAGTTCTGGGGCGGTATTCGGTCGGTGAGCGTGGGCGCGGTGACGCCGCAGGGCGACAATCGCGCGGTGGTCGCGCTCACCTATGTGTCCAAGTCCGGGCAGGTGTCCTCCGAGAATCGCTGGATCCAGACCGACTCCGCGGGCGGGCGTCTGATGATCGCGGCGTCGGGGCTGTAGACCGCGAGCCCGGGGCCGGTGTTCGCGCCCCGATAGGCTGGACCGGCTCCGCGCGCGGCGGGGCCGGTGCGCCGCGTTTCGCGGTCGCTCCTGGATGAGGGTGTGCGGAAGGAGCTCGGGTCGGTGGCGCGGTTGGACGCGGTGTTGTGGGATATGGACGGGACGCTGCTGGACTCGGAGAAGCTCTGGGACATGGCACTGCGGGAGCTGGCGGGGGAGTACGGGCGCGAGCTGACCGACGCGGTGCGGCACGCGCTGATCGGGGCTTCCGGTCCGAACGCGTATCGCATCTTGTTCGAGGGCCTCGACATCGAGCACACCCCCGAGGCGGTCGAGCGGGCCTCGGAGTGGATGGAAGCGCGGGTGACCGAGCTGTTCCAGGGGCCGGTCCCGTGGCGGCCGGGCGCGCGGGAAGCACTCGATCTGCTGCGGTCGGCCGGGGTGCCGATGGCGCTGGTGACCAATACCAAGCGGTCGCTGGCCGAGTACGGGCTCGACACCATCGGGCGTGAGTATTTCGGGGCCACCGTGTGCGCCGACGAGGTGCCGCAGGGCAAACCCGCGCCGGACGTGTACCTGCGGGCCGCGCGACTGCTCGGTGTCGTACCGGAATTCACCGTGGCCGTCGAGGATTCGCCGACCGGCTCGATCGCGGCGCAGGAAGCCGGATGCGCGCTGCTGGTCGTGCCGTGCGAGGTCCCGGTGCCGGACGCGCCCGGACGCACCTTCCGCGACAGTCTGGTCGGGCTCGAACTCGCGCACCTGCACGACCTCGTGCGCGCGAATTCCTGACCCGTTCCCATTCGTCCAAGGCGGGCCGGTCCGGGTCGCCTACCCTGCGGGTATGGACAGGGTGCTGGAATCGCTGCGCGGCGTGTGCGCCCGGCTGCCCGAGGTGAGTGAACGCGTCAGCCACGGCGAGCCCGCGTGGTTCGCGGGCGGGAAGAAGATGTTCGTCATGTTCGCCGACCACCACCACGACGAACGGGTCGGATTCTGGTGCGCGGCACCGGCCGGGGTACAGGCCGAACTGGTGTCAGCCGAGCCCGGGCGGTTCTACCGGCCTCCGTATGTGGGGCATCGCGGCTGGCTCGGGGTGTACCTGGATGTGGACGTGGACTGGGACGAGATCACCGAGATCGTCGAGGACGCCTACCGGACGGTGGCGGCGAAACGCCTGATCGCGGAACTGGATCGGCGCATCGCCGCCACCTGACCGGGCTCAGTGCGGGGGGCCGAAGAAGGCCTGGAGATCGGTGGCCAGGCCGGCCGGGTCCTCCATGGCCGGGAAGTGCAGGCCGCGTTCGAATTCCGACCAGTGGGCACCGGCCGGCGCCGGGACGACCCGGCGCACGGTCTCGTCCGCGCCGAAGATCGCGAAACCCTGCGGCACCGTGGGCGGCGCACCCCACTCCGAGGAATGCGCCTGCTCGTAGAGCGTGTGCGCGGCCGAGACGCCCGACCCGGTGAACCAGTACAGGCTGATCGTGGTCAGCAGCTGATCGCGGTCGATCGGCAGATCGGTCCACGCCTCGAACTTCTCGGCGATCCAGGCCAATTGCAGCAGTGGCGAATCGACCAGGCCGTACCCGATGGTCTGTGGTCGGGAGTTCTGGATCGCCAGATAGCCCGAGCCCTCCCGGCGGAAGGCGTCCATCCGGTCCAGGATCACCTTGTCCACCGGATCGTTCGGATCCAGGCCCTCGGCCATGCCCGGCAGGAAGGTGGCGACATTCGCGGCGGTGAGCGGATCGGTGACCACGTGCACGCCGGTCACATGCTCGCCGTCCAGCGCCGCGACCAGACCCGAGACCCCGCTGCCGACATCGCCGCCGTGCACGCCGTAGCGGTCGTAACCCAGGCGGGCCATCAGCTCGATCCAAGCGCGGGCGGTTCGCGCCATGGTCCAGCTGGTTCCCGACAGCGGAGTCGACAGGGCGTATCCGGGCAGGGAGGGCGCGATCACGTGGAAGGCCGGGCCCTCGTCCGGATCGGTGAGCAGGCCGATCAGGCCCAGGAATTCGGCGACCGAGCTCGGGAATCCGTGGGTGATCAGCAGTGGCCGTGCGTCCGGTCGCGTCGAGCGGACATGCAGGAAGTGGATGGTCTGGCGGTCGATCTCGGTGGCGAACTGAGGGAAGGCGTTGAGCTTCGCTTCCTGTGCCCGCCAATCGAATTCGGTGCGCCAATACCGGGCGAGCTCGCGGAGTCGGGCCTCGGGGATGCCACGCTCCCAGCCGGTGCCTGGCAGCTGGGCGGCCCAGCGGGCCTGGGCACCCTGGACGCCGACTTCGACATCGTCGACTCCCCGGAACTGGTCACCGCCCTGCGCACCCTCATCACCCGCTACCAGCGCGCCGTCACCACTGCCGGCTGACTCACCCCCCGCGAAAATGCGCGTCCAGCACCGGAACCGGATCCAACTCCGACACCAGATGCCCCGCATTGCAGTGATCGGTCAGATCCTTCCCGTCCCGCGCCTGCACCACCCGCACCTGGGCCACCGCATCGACCAGCGACTCCGCCACGCGCGCCGCGTGCCGATACCCCGGTGCGTCCCGATCCGCCACCACCCACACCCGCCGCGCGCCCCGCAGCCACTCCGCGTGCTCCCGATACCACCCGCTGGCACCCCCGGCATTGCAGGTGGCGGTCAACCCGGCCCGCGTCGCCGTCAGCACATCCGCCTCGCCCTCGCACACGAAGATGTCGCGCCCCTCCGCCACCGCCTCGATCACCTCCGGCAGATGGAACGGCACCCGCGCGAAACCCCCGGATTCCCAGCCGTTCTCGGTCAGCCGCCGCTGATAGAACGACTTCACATATCCCTGCCGATGCAACGTCCGCACCCGCACCACACACCCGGCAACGCCCCCGTCCGGCCACCGGTACACGTACGCCGCCATTCGGCGCGGCCTCCCGATCCGCGGCCCGACATCCTTCCGATGCACCGAAAGCGCCAGCCCCGCCGCGAGAATCGCCCGATCCGCCACCGCTGGTTCCCGCGCGCTCCGCCGGTGTCCCGTCCTCGGCTCCGGGGGCGCGTCGAATAGATCCCGCACCCGCAATCCGACGCGCTCCAACACCTCCACATCCGAGCATCCGGCGAAGCATCGCACCACGGTCCGCTGCCGCGACGGGTTGTAGACCACCCCCAGCGAGGCCCGATGCCGTCGCCCATCCGCCTCGTGCACCGGACACAGATAGGTCGTCCACTCGGTCCCGCGCCTCCCCGGCCCGGACACGCGATTCAGTGCCCGGTTGACGGTCTCCCACGATCCGTGACTGCCCATCCGACCGGTCCTCTCACTACCGGTGTACTCCTCTGAACGCGGTTGTTCAAACGGCGTGCGACACGTTGCTCCGCGGTGCCAATACCACATCAAAACTGGTGGGGCGCAGGAAAAGTGGCAATTCACAATCGGGGAGCTTTTCGGGCGTGTCGGGCGGTCGGTTCGCAAGAATGGGCCCATGGTTGCGGTTGGGCAGGGGAGCGTTCCGGGGGTGGATGTCGGGCGGTATCCACTGGATTCGCCGGGGAGTGACGGGTGGCTGCGGGCGGTGGAGGGGGCGCGGACCGAGCTGGCGGCGGGGGGATGTTGCGTCCTGCGGGGGTTCATCCGGCCCGAGCTGGTGGAGACGCTGCGGAGCGAGGGCGAGGAGCTGGCTCCGCGGGCGCACTACACCGTCGAGAACGTCAACGCGTACAACATTCCCTTCGACGCGGGGCTGCCCACCGATCATCCGGGGCGGATCGTGCTGCAGCGTGGAAACGCTTTCGTCGCACGGGATCTCATTCCGCGTGCGGCGCTGATCCACCGGCTCTACATCGACACCCGGTTCCAGCGGTTCGTGGCCGACTGCTTCGGGCTCGCCGAACTGCACGAGTACAGCGATCCGCTGGCCGGACTGTGCCTCAATGTGGTCACGCCGGGGCAGTCGCATCCCTGGCACTTCGACACCAACGAATTCACCGTCAGCATGCTCACCCAGGAGCCGGAAGACGGTGGGGTGTTCGAGTATTGCCCGGGGATCCGGTCGCGGGAGGCGGAGAACTTCGCCGACGTGCGCGCCGTGCTCACCGGCGACGGGGAACGGTTCATCCGCCGGCTGGCCCTGCGGCCCGGAGACCTGCAGTTGTTCCAGGGAAGGTTCTCGTTGCACCGGGTCGCACCGGTACACGGTGCGGTGCAACGGCATTCGGCGATCTTCGCCTACAGCGACAGTCCGGGACTGATCGGCACCGCCGAGCGGACCCGGCAGCTGTTCGGGCGGGTGACGCCGGATCATCTGGCGGTCGGCGAGATCCGCGGCGACCGATTGCTCGACTGAGAGGGGACCAGCGCGTGCCGGTTTCGTTGCACAGTTCCACCGGAAAAGCCTCCTTCGACGACATCTACGATCGGCCCGATCCCCGCCAGTACTACGCCCGCATGGCCGAATTGGACTACCAGATACCGGAATTGGCGAAGCCGCACTTCCAGAAACTGCTCGACGAATACCGGTCCGCCACCGGCATCGCCGCCCCCGCGGTCCTCGACCTCGGCTGCTCCTACGGCGTCAACGCGGCCCTGCTGCGCCTCGACACCACCATGACCGAACTGTCCGGGCACTACCGCGGCCGCGACGGTGACGACACCGCCGCCCTGCTCGACCGCGACCGCGCCCTGCTGCGCTCCGGCGACCGGCTGCCCGGAGTCCGCTTCATCGGCATGGACGCCTCCCGCCCCGCCCTCGACTACGGCCACGCCGCGGGCTTCCTCGACGAAGTCGTGCACGCCGACCTGGAATCGGCCGAACCCACCGAAGACCAGCGGCAGACGCTGGCCGGGGCCGACCTGATCATCTCCACCGGCTGCGTCGGCTACATCACCGAACACACCCTGCTGCGGGTGGCCCGCGCACACGGCGGGAAGCTCCCGTGGATGGCGCATTTCGTGCTCCGCATGTTCGCCTTCGACCCCATCGCGGTGCACCTGGAGACCCTCGGCTACCACACCGAACGCGCTCCAGGCGTGTACCGGCAGCGCCGCTTCGCCTCCCCGGACGAACAGGCGCGGGTGCTGAACGCCCTGGCGGGCAAGGGAATCGACACCACCGACGCCGAATCCGACGGCTGGCTCTACGCCCAGCTGTACCTGTCGCGCCCGAAACCCGGTACCGAGCGCGAACACTGATTCCGCGGACCCGGAAATCGCTGGATTCACGTCGAATCGGGCGGTACGAGCTACGGTGAAGTCGTGGCACCAGCGAAGATCGTGATCATCGGCGGTGGATTCGCGGGCGTGGAATGCGCCCGCTATCTGGAGCGACGCCTCCGCCCCGAGGAGGCGTTCATCCAACTCGTATCCCCGGACGCCGGACTGCTGTATCTGCCGCTGCTGCCGCAGGTCGCCTCCGGCACCCTCAACCCGCGCTCGGTGTCGGTGCCGCTGCGCCGGCTGCTGCGCCGCACCGAGGTGGTGCCCGGCATGGCCGTCGGCGTGGAGCCCGGCACCCGGCGGGTGGTGGTGCGCCGCACCCGCACCTCCGGCCGCGAAACCGCCCTCGAATACGACCAGCTCGTCCTGGCGCCCGGCTCCATCACCCGCATCATGGACGTTCCGGGCTTGCAGGAGCACGGATTCGGCATGAAGACCCTGGCCGAGGCCATGTACCTGCGCGACCACGTGCTGCGGCAGCTGGATATCGCCGCCGTGCGCGGCGGCCTCGACGAGGACCAGGCACGACTGAACTTCGTCACCATCGGCGCGGGCTACGCCGGAACCGAGACCGCCGCCGTCCTCAACAAGGTCTGCCGCGCCGCCGCCGGACGGTTCTTCCCCGAGGTCGAGTCCGGCATGGTGCGCTGGCACCTGGTCACCCGCGGCGACCGCATCATGCCCGAACTCGGCGACAAGCTCGGTGCCGAGGCGAAAAGGATTCTGGCCGAACGCGGCATCGAACTCATCACCGGCGCCTCCGCCGCGGAGGTCACCGCCAACGGCGTGAAACTCACCAACGGTCGATTCATCCCGTCCCGCACGGTGTTGTGGACCGCCGGGGTCGCCCCCAGCCCCCTGGCAGCGCATCTGGGCGCGGAAACCGACAAGGGGCGCATCATCGCCCAGGCCGACCTGTCGGTCCCGGGCCTGCCGGGGGTGTGGGCGATGGGCGACGCGGCCGCGGTCCCCGACACTGCCGAAGGCGACGGCCAGGTCTGCGCGCCCACCGCGCAGCACGCCATGCGCCAAGGACGGCACCTGGGCAAGAACCTGGTCGCGACGCTGCGCGGCGAAACGCCCGCGCCCTACCGGCATCCGGACCTGGGCATGGTGGTCGACCTGGGCGGGCGTGACGCGCTGGCCCGGCCGCTCGGCGTCGGATTGCGGGGCGTGCCGGCGCAATTCGTGGCTCGCGGCTACCACCTCATAGCGCTGCGCACCATCGTCGCCCGCGCCCGGGTGGCCTTCGACTGGGCCGTGCACGGCCTGGCCGGTGACGACTTCCTGCGCATCGGGTACGCCGACCACAAGGTCCATACCATCGGCGGCTTCGAACAATCCGGCTGCTACTTGCCCGCCGACGAGGTGCCGCGGGTGGTGAAGGAACTCGGCGACCCGGAGTGAACAAACCGGTCGGTTCGGGATAAACCGGATAGCCGCATGAAAACTGTTGTCGCGCAGTAAAACCACATCCTGGTCGGTCCGTGGCGGTTTCGCGCGAAAATGTGGCGCCCGGACGGTAACGATGGCAAGAATGGTGGCGTGACCGCCGGGGGACGGTGACACGTGTGCACAGCCAGGCTGCCCCAACCCCATCGACCATGAGGACACCCCTTGAGCGACAGCACCTTCGCCTTCGACGAGCAGCTGCCCCGCGTCCCGCTGCCCACCCTGGAGGAGAGCTGCACCCGCTTCCTGCACTGGTGCGCGCCGCTGCTGACCTCCGACGAGTACGCGGCCACCGCCGCCACCGTCGAGGACCTGCTGCGCCCCGAGGGCCCCGCCCGCACCCTGCACGCGGACCTGGAGCGCTTCGACGCCACCCCGGGCGTCGGCAGCTGGCTCGACGAGTTCTGGCCCTCCCGCTACCTGGGCCGTCGCGACCGAATCGCGTTGAACGCCAACTTCTTCTTCCTGTTCCGCGATGACACCGCCCTGGCCGGCTCCACCGGCTCCGACCAGAGCGAACGCGCCGCGGCCCTGATCTCGGCGGCGGTGAACTACAAGCTGCGCCTGGACGCCGAGGAGATCCCGCCCGCCACCCAGCGCGGCACGCGACTCAATATGGCGCAGAACAAGTTCCTGTTCTCCGAGACACGCATTCCCGGCGCACCGCAGGACACCGTGCGCGTGCCCTACAGCGAGGAATGGCCCGGGCACTCCGAAGCCCGCCACATCGTGGTCTTCTACCGCGGCAACATGTTCCGGATGGACGTCATCGGCGCCGGCGGCGTCCCGCACACCCCCGAGGACCTTACCGACGGCCTGCGTGCGGTCATGAAGGCCGGGGCGCGCCGGGCCGCCACCAATTCCGCCGCCGGGCACCTCACCACCATGGCTCGCGCCGACTGGGCCCCGCTGTACGCCGCGCTGCGGCCCGCCAACGCCGCCGCCTTCGAGACCATCGAGACCGCGCTGTTCTGCGTCTGCCTCGAGGACTTCGCGCCCCGCGACACCCTGCACGCCTGCGACCAGCTGCTGCACGGCGACAGCGGCAACCGCTGGTTCGACAAGGCGGTGTCGTTCGTCGTGTTCGCCGACGGCGAGGCCGGCATCAATGTCGAGCACTGCGGTCTGGACGGCACCACCATCCTGTCCTTCGTCGACACCCTGCTCGAAGCGCCGGTCGGCGACCACGCCGCGCAATCCGGCGCGCAGGCGCAGGGCCTGCCCGCCGTCGAACCCGTCGAGTTCACCTTCGGTCCCGAGGCCCGCACCGAGATCGCCTCGGCCGCCGCCTCGTTCGCCCAGTTCGCCGCCGACACCGCCACCTCCACGGTGTCGTTCGACTTCGGCACCCAGCGCGCCAAGCAGCTCGGCATCTCCCCGGACGCGCTGGCCCAGCTGAGCTACCAGCTCGCGCACCGCCGCAGCAAGGGCCTCAACGGGGCGACCTACGAATCCATCGCCACCCGCCAGTTCCGCAACGGCCGCACCGAGGCCATGCGCGTCATCACCCACGAGATGCTGGATTTCGTTGCCGCCATGGAGGATCCGGCCGTGGACCGGGACCGCAAACTGGTGGCCCTGCGCACCGCCGCCGAGGCGCACGTGCGCCGCGCCCAGGAATGCCAGCGCGGCGAGGCTCCCGAACAGCACCTGTGGGAGCTGCAGTGGATCCAGCGCCGCCGCGGCGAACAGCTCGGCGCGACCGAGGCGATGCCGTTCTTCGACAGCCCCGGCTGGATCATCACCCGTGACGACTACCTGAGCACCAGCTCCGCGCCGTCGGTGAACATCCAGTACTTCGGTTTCGGCTCCACCAGCCCCAAGTGCATCGGCATCGCCTACGTGCTGCTGCCCGACCGCTGGAACCTCTACCTGGCCACGCCCAAGCACGTCGCGCGGCAGATGCACGAGTTCGCCGACCAGCTGCGGGTGGCCGTGGCCGAACTCACCGATCTGCTCACCGTATAACCGATTGCGGGGAGTGTGCGCCCGTCTGAGAGAATCACTCCCCGTGAAATCTTTCGAAGCCCTGTTCGCCGAGCTGCAGGATCGTGCCGCCAACCGCCCCGAGGGGTCGGGCACCGTCGCCGCCCTGGACGCCGGCGTGCATGCGCAGGGCAAGAAGGTGCTCGAGGAAGCCGGCGAGGTCTGGATCGCGGCCGAGTACCAGAGCGACGACGAGCTCTCCGAGGAGATCTCGCAGCTGCTGTATTGGGTGCAGGTGCTGATGGTGGGCCGCGGGCTGCGGCTCGAGGACGTGTACCGACATCTGTGACGCACCGGGTCGCTCCGCACACACTGTGCGGAGCGACCGTTCCGTCCCCCGTCGGCCACGTCTTCCCTTCCCATTCCGAAAGGACCTCCCATGCTTCGCGTCGCAGTCCCGAACAAGGGCGCCCTGTCCGAATCCGCCGTCGGCATCCTCACCGAGGCGGGCTACCGCAAGCGCACCGACTCCCGTGAATTGAGCGTGCTCGACCCGGTCAACCAGGTCGAGTTCTACTTCCTGCGGCCCAAGGACATCGCCATCTACGTCGGCTCCGGCGAGCTCGACCTCGGCATCACCGGCCGCGACCTGGCCCTGGATTCCGGTGCGCCGGTGCAGGAGCGGCTCGCCCTGGGCTTCGGCCGCTCCACCTTCCGCTACGCCGCCCCCGCCGGGCGCGAATGGAAGGTCGAGGACCTGCAGGGCAAGCGCATCGCCGCTTCCTACCCGAACCTGGTCCGGGGCGACCTCAAGGCGCGCGGCCTCGAGGCCGAGGTCATCCGCCTCGACGGCGCGGTCGAGATCTCCATCCAGCTCGGTGTCGCCGACGCCATCGCCGACGTCGTCGGCTCCGGCCGCACCCTGCGCCAGCACAATCTGGTCGCCTTCGGCGAGTCGCTGTGCGACTCCGAAGGCGTGCTCATCGAGGCCAAGGGCGCGGACCAGAACGACAAGGCCCGCAATCAGCTCGTCGCCCGCATCCAGGGCGTGGTCTTCGCCCAGCAGTACCTGATGCTGGACTACGACTGCCCCAAGGCGCTGCTGGAGCGGGCCGTCGAGATCACCCCCGGCCTGGAGTCGCCGACCGTGTCCCCGCTCACCGATCCCGACTGGGTCGCGGTGCGCGCGCTGGTGCCGCGCAAGAATGGCAACGAGCTCATGGACCAGCTCGCCGACCTGGGCGCCAAGGCCATCCTGGCCACCGACATCCGGTCCTGCCGCGCCTTCTGATCCCGCTGCCGGGTCAGGCCGGGCCGGGCTCCGGCTCGTCCTGACCGGACGGGAAAGGCGGTGGCGTGCCGCCGAATTCGGGGCATAGTCGCTTGAAATCGCAGTACTGGCACATCCAGCCCGGGCTGGGCGGGAACTCGCCGGTCTCGGCGGCGGTGACGATGGCCGCCCACAGCGCCGACAGGATCCGCTCGAAGCGCAGCAGCTCCTCCGGATCCGGGGCGTAGGTCAGGGTGACGCCGTCGGCCAGGTACATCAGCCGCAGCTGCGCCGGGGCCCGGCCCTGGGTGCGGAGCAGGACCAGGGCGTAGAACTTCAGCTGGAACAGCGCCCGGGTCTCGTACGCCAGGCCCGGGGCGCGGCCGGTCTTGTAGTCGATGACGTGCAGGTTCCCGTCGGCCGAGCGGTCGATGCGGTCCACGATGCCGCGCAGCGGGGTGCCGTCGGGCAGATCGGCCTCGATGAAGGTCTCGCACGACTCGGGCTCGAACCCGGCCGGATCCTCGAGCCGGAAGTACACGTCCACCAGCTTGCGCACCTCGGCCAGGAACTCGGGCAGTTCCTCGTCCGGGATCAGCGACTCCACCTCGGGCCGGGACTCGCGCACCCCGGTCCAGGCGGGTTCGATGAGCGCGGCCGCGGCCGCCACATCCCGCTCGGTGGCGGGCAGCCCGAACAGCGCCTCCAGCACGGCGTGCACCACCGTGCCGCGCACCGCCGCCCGCGAGGGCGGCTCCGGGATCTGGTCGATCACCCGCAGCCGGTACTTGAGCGGGCACTGCTTGAAATCGATTGCGCGCGAAGGGGACAGCGCGGGCCCCCGCGGCGCGAACCGCTCTGTCTCCGGGGTACTGATCGCGTCGACCGACATACCTGGCAGGCTAAACGCAGGCACCGACAAGGTGCGCACGAACTCGCCGCAGCACAATCGCAGCGACGCACGTTTCACGACAACACGCAGAACGGAGTTTCATGACGGCCAGACGGACCGGCCCTTTCCAGATCGGTGACCGGGTACAGCTGACCGACGCCAAGGGGCGCAAGTTCACGGTGATCCTGGAGGTGGGCAAGGAGTTCCACACCCACGCCGGCCACATCAACCACGACGACCTCATCGGAGCCGACGAGGGCTGCGTGGTGAACTCCGCCAAGGGCACCCCCTACCTGGCGCTGCGCCCCCTGCTCACCGACTACGTGCTGTCCATGCCGCGCGGCGCGGCGGTCATCTACCCCAAGGACTCCGCCCAGATCGTGCACGAGGGCGACATGTTCCCCGGCGCGAAGGTGCTCGAGGCCGGGGCGGGGTCGGGCGCGCTGACCTGCTCGCTGCTGCGCGCGGTCGGCCCCGAGGGCAAGGTCATCTCCTGGGAGATCCGCGAGGACCACGCCGAGCACGCCGTCAAGAATGTCGAGCGATTCTTCGGCGAACGTCCCGAGAACTGGGAACTGACCCTGGGCGATGTGACCGAGTACGCCGGCGAGCAGGTCGACCGGGTGGTCCTGGACATGCTCAAGCCGTGGGAGGCGCTCGAGGCGGTTTCCAAGGCGCTGATCCCCGGCGGCGTCTTCCTGGCCTACGTGGCCACCACCACGCAGCTGTCGGAGGTGGTCGAGGGACTGCGCCGCCAGGGCTGCTGGACCGAGCCCACCGCGTGGGAGTCCATGGTCCGCCCGTGGCACGTGGTCGGCCTGGCCGTGCGCCCCGAGCACCGCATGCAGGGCCACACCGCCTTCCTGGTGAAGGCCCGCCGCCTGGCCGACGGCGTCACCGCGCCGCGCCCGCAGCGCCGCCCCTCCAAGGGCTGACCCGAAATCCGAAATGGCACCTCAGCGGCGGGATGCTGCTGAGGTGCCATGTTCCTTGGCTCAGCCAGAAGTTCGCGGCGCGTCTCGTTCTGGGCTGAGCGGAGGGAGGGAAGAACGAGACCGCCTGCGCCGCGAACCCGCCCCGGAGCGAAGCGGAGGGGCGATCAAGCACAGGCCGCGCGGGCCATTCCTAGGACGGTGCAGGCGCCGGCGTCGGACAGCTTCCAGGTGCCGTCGGCGTACTGGAACGCCATCGGAACGTCGGGCATGGTGCCGTGCGGGGAGGTCACGCTGACCTTGGCATCGGCCTTGGTGCCGTCCTGTTTGATCTCGCCCACGGCGAAACTGACCTGGTAATGCGCGAGTCCCTGGTTCATGGTCTCGATATTTCCGAGACGCTTGTCCCCGTCGACGACTAGTTTGGCTTTGTCGGCGGCCGGTTTTGCCGGGTCGGCGAAGGCCGTGAGGACGCTCTGCAGGCTCTCCGCGGTCGGCGTGGGCGCGGCGGCGGCCGACGACACGGACGTATTCGTGGACGAAGAACCCTTGTCGTCGGAGCTACATGCGGTCACAGTTGCGGTAACGGCCGCGAGGGCCGCCACGGTAGCCAGGGAAACACGAAGCGTCCGGGAGACGTTGCGCATACCAGGAGTACGACTGGTGGGAAGGAGCATCAACGGCACCTTTCGGCTCGGGCCGGCGTTAACTCGCCGGAAACAGGTTAGGGCAGGCTAACATGCCTGTTCGGCCCGTGGGCCGCAGCCTAGATGTGATCACGACGAAACCATGTCGGAAAGCGGGAACGGTTAGAGCCCGGTAGCGTTGATAGACCGGGACTGGGAGGAGCAGCATCATGAGCCCCATCGAACATTCGGATTCGGCAGCCTGGAGGGAACTCGAGGCCGTACGTGCCGAGGCAGCTGCACTCCGGAGGCAACTCGCCGACACGCCCGATCGCACACGGGAATTGGAAGCGCGTGTTGATTCGCTGACGATTCGCAACACCAAGTTGATGGACACCCTCAAGGAAGCGCGCCAGCAACTGGTCGCTCTCCGTGAGGAAGTGGATCGCCTCGGCCAGCCACCCTCGGGCTACGGCGTTCTCATCGGTGTGTACGACGATCAGACGGTCGATGTGTTCACCTCCGGACGCAAGATGCGGCTGACCTGTTCGCCGAACATCGACACCACCACCCTCACCTACGGCCAGACCGTTCGCTTGAACGAGGCGCTGACCGTGGTGGAGGCCGGGAACTTCGACGCCATCGGCGAAATCGGCACGCTGCGTGAGATTCTCGACGACGGGCGCCGGGCCCTGGTCGTCGGGCACGCCGACGAGGAGCGCGTGGTCTGGCTCTCCGGTCCGCTGTCCGCACTGGTGGACGTGGACGACCTCGAGGACCCGGATCGCCCGATTCGCAAACTGCGCCCGGGTGATTCGCTGCTGGTCGACACCAAGGCCGGCTTCGCCTTCGAGCGGATCCCCAAGGCCGAGGTCGAGGACCTGGTGCTGGAAGAGGTCCCGGATGTCAACTACGAGGACATCGGTGGCCTGTCCCGCCAGATCGAGCAGATCCGCGACGCCGTCGAATTGCCGTTCCTGCACAAGGATCTGTTCCGCGAGTACGCCCTGCGCCCGCCCAAGGGCGTGCTGCTCTACGGTCCTCCCGGTTGCGGTAAGACGCTGATCGCCAAGGCCGTCGCCAACTCGCTCGCCAAGAAGATCGCCGAGGCCCGCGGTGAGGACGCCAAGGAAGCCAAGTCGTTCTTCCTCAACATCAAGGGCCCCGAGCTGCTCAACAAGTTCGTGGGTGAGACCGAGCGCCACATCCGGATCATCTTCCAGCGGGCCCGCGAGAAGGCGTCCGAGGGTACCCCGGTGATCGTGTTCTTCGACGAGATGGACTCCATCTTCCGCACCCGCGGTTCGGGCGTCTCCTCCGACGTGGAGACCACCGTTGTGCCGCAGTTGCTCTCGGAGATCGACGGTGTCGAGGGCCTGGAGAACGTCATCGTGATCGGCGCCTCCAACCGCGAGGACATGATCGACCCCGCGATCCTGCGGCCCGGCCGCCTGGACGTGAAGATCAAGATCGAGCGGCCCGATGCCGAAGCGGCGCAGGACATCTTCTCCAAGTACCTGACCGAGACGCTCCCGCTGCGCTCCGACGATCTCAACGAGTTCGACGGCGACCGCGGCAAGTGCGTGCAGGCCACCATCGAACGCGTGGTGGACCGCATGTACGCCGAGAGCGACGACAACCGCTTCCTGGAGGTCACCTATGCCAACGGTGACAAGGAAGTCCTGTACTTCAAGGACTTCAACTCCGGCGCCATGATCCAGAACATCGTGGACCGGGCCAAGAAGTACGCCATCAAGTCGGTCCTGGAAACCGGCAACCCGGGTCTGAGCATCCAGCATCTCTACGATTCGATCGTGGACGAGTTCTCCGAGAACGAGGACCTGCCCAACACCACGAATCCCGATGACTGGGCTCGCATCTCGGGTAAGAAGGGCGAGCGCATCGTCTACATCCGCACCTTGGTGACGGGGAAGAACGCCAGCGCCAGCCGCGCCATCGACACCGAGTCCAACACGGGTCAGTACCTGTAAGGTTCGGAAAAGCCAAGAGGCCCGTCTCCTTTCGGAGGCGGGCCTCTTCGTCTGCGCGGAAGCCGGAGCCGGGACTCAGCTTCCGGGGACGAAGCCCGGGTAGACCCAGTGGCTGACCCCGCCGCCGGGGGCCAGGTAGCCGGTGACATTGGGGTAGTTCATCGCCAGTCGCTTGAGCTGGTGCGGGTTGCCGTCGGCGTCGGCCTGGAAGCAGCTGGTGGTGACGCCGTGGAAGCCGGAGCACACGATCCGGGTGGAGTTGCCGAATGGCGAGGTCAGACGGGCGCGGTCGACCAAGGGATTCCAGTAGTCGAGGTCGCTGGGGGTCAGGAAGCCCTTGGCTTCGAAGACGTAGATCGGGCTGTTCGGCTGCTGGACCGGCCAGTCATCGGCCGAGGCGGTACCGGCGCCGAGGGTGAAGGCGGCCCCGGTGACGACGGCGGCCGCGGCCAGCCGGGTGACGCTGCGGGTGATCGTGTTCATGTACCCCTCCATGGAACGTCGATAGACACTGCGCGCATCAGTATCACACCAGCGCGCGATCCTCGGTCCAGTCCACAAGGAGGCGGCGTTCCCGGAACAGCCACCGATCGCCGTCGCGGGCGAAGGTGTCGGCGTACCGGATGTGCATGACGAAGATCCTGGGACCGGCGGCGTCGTCGTAGACATGGGAGGCGGTGCAATACGTCTCGCCGTGGACCGCGTCGCCGGAGAAGTCCAGCAGTTGGTTGGCGATGAGGTGCTGGGTGACGCGGTAGCGGTCGAGGGGTTTCATGGCCGCCTCGATCTCGGCGCGCCCGCGGACCGTGGTGACGGGCCGGCCGGATCCCCAGTCGATGACCAATGTGCCGTCCGCGGTGAAGAGTTCGGCGATGGCGGCGTCGCGGCGGCGATCGGCATGGGCCGCATAACGCTCGGTCAGTTCGCGCAGGGCGAGGCGGTCGGGCAGATTGTCCATATCCCTTCCTAACGCCCGCTCGGTTGCCCGGTATTCGATCCGGCCCACTGGCCGGGAAACTGTTCCCCAAATGTCGCCGTGTTTTACCTGCCCGCCATCGCGGGAGGTGGAACATCAGGAGATGGCGAATGTGCGAGCGGCGCTGGTGCAGACGAGCTGGACCGGCGACAAAGAGTCGATGATCAAGGCGCACGAGGATTACGCGCGTCAGGCGGCCGCGGCCGGGGCGAAGGTGATCTGTTTCCAGGAGCTGTTCTACGGGCCGTACTTCTGCCAGTTGCAGGACACCACGTTCTACGACTACGCCGAATCGGTCCCGGGCCCGACCGTGGAGCGATTCGCGGCGCTGGCTCGCGAACTCGGCCTGGTCATGGTGCTGCCGGTGTACGAGCAGGAACAGCCGGGCCTGCTCTACAACACCGCGGCGGTGGTCGACGCCGACGGCCGCTATCTCGGCAAATACCGCAAACATCACATTCCACACGTGAACGGGTTCTGGGAGAAGTTCTACTTCCGGCCCGGGAATCTGGGCTGGCCGGTCTTCGATACCGCGGTCGGCCGCATCGGCGTCTACATCTGCTACGACCGGCATTTTCCCGAGGGCTGGCGCGCGCTGGGCCTGGCGGGAGCCGAGATCGTGTTCAACCCCTCGGCCACCTCGCGCGGATTGTCGAGTTATCTGTGGAAGCTCGAGCAGCCCGCCTCGGCGGTGGCCAACGAATACTTCATCGGGGCCATCAACCGGGTGGGCGTCGAGGAGTACGGTGACGACGATTTCTACGGCACCAGCTATTTCGTCGACCCGGAGGGGCAGTTCGTGGGGGAGGTGGCCTCCGACACCGCGCCCGAACTCGTCGTGCGCGACCTGAACATGGACCTGATCAAGGTGGTGCGCGATCGCTGGGCCTTTTACCGCGACCGCCGCCCCGACGCCTACGGAAAGCTGGTGGAGCCGTGAGCATCACCTTCATCCACGGCGGAACCGTGGTGTCCGCCACCGGAACCCAACCCCTCGACGTCCTCATCGACGGTGAGACCATTGCCGCGGTGGTCCAGCCGGGCTCCACCGCGCTGGGCGCCGACCTGGCCGCGACCGCCGACACCGTCATCGACGCCACCGGCAAGTACGTGATCCCCGGCGGCGTCGACCCGCACACCCACATGCAGCTGCCCTTCGGTGGCACCGAGGCCTCCGACACCTTCGAGACCGGGACCCGCGCCGCGGCGTGGGGCGGCACCACCACCATCGTCGACTTCGCCGTGCAGAAACCGGGGGAGCGGGTGCAGGACAGCCTGACGCTGTGGCACGAGAAGGCGGACGGGCGCTGCGCCATCGACTACGGTTTCCACCAGATCGTCGGCTCGGTCGACGCCGAATCCCTGAAGGGCATGAGCGAATTGGTGGCCGAGGGCGTCACCAGCTTCAAACTCTTCATGGCCTACCCGGGCGTCTTCTACTCCGACGACGGGCAGATCCTGCGCGCCATGCAGACCGCCGGTGACCTGGGCGCGATGCTGATGATGCACGCCGAGAACGGGATCGCCATCGATGTGCTCGTCGCGCAGGCCCTGGCCCGCGGCGAGACCGCCCCGATGTATCACGGTCTGACCCGTCCGTGGCAGATGGAGGAAGAGGCGACGCACCGCGCGATCATGCTGGCGCAGTTGACCGGTGCGCCGCTCTACGTCGTGCACGTCTCCGCCAAGCAGGCCCTGGAACAGATCGCCGAGGCGCGGGGCAAGGGGCAGAACGTGTTCGGCGAGACCTGCCCACAGTACCTGTACCTCTCGCTGGAGGAGAACCTGGCCGCACCGGGCTTCGAGGGCGCCAAATGGGTGTGCTCGACCCCGCTGCGCGCCCGCGCCGAGGGGCATCAGGACGAGCTGTGGCGCTACATCCGCACCGGTGACGTCTCCACCGTGGCCACCGACCACTGCCCGTTCTGCATGAAGGACCAGAAGGAACTCGGGCTCGGCGATTTCAGCAAGATCCCCAACGGGATCGGCGGCGTCGAACACCGCCTCGACCTGATGTTCCAGGGCGTGAAGGACGGTCGTATCTCACTCGAGAAATGGGTGGAGGTGTGCTGCACCGCCCCGGCGCGGATGTTCGGGCTGTACCCCCGCAAGGGCGTGATCAGCCCCGGCGCCGACGCCGATGTGGTGATATACGACCCGAACGGGCACACCGGTATCGGGGTCGGCAAGACCCACCACATGAACATGGACCACTCGGCCTACGAGGGCTTCGAGATCGACGGCCACGTGGACACGGTGCTGGCGCGCGGCCGGGTGATCGTCGACGGCGGGCAGTACCTGGGCAGCGCCGGGCACGGCCGATTCCTGAAACGCGGTCTGTCGCAGAGTCTCATCTGACCCATCGGCTTCGAGGGGAGAGTTCCGGTATGGACATCGGTGTGGTGTTGCAGTGCAACCCGCCCGCCTCCCGGGTGATCGAACTGGCCAGAATCGCCGAGACGCACGGGTTCTCGCACGTGTGGACCTTCGATTCGCACCTGCTGTGGCAGGAGCCGTACGTCATCCACAGCCAGATCCTCGCCGCGACCCGGCGGGTCGTGGTCGGGCCCATGGTGACCAATCCCGCCACCCGCGACTGGACGGTCACCGCGTCCACCTTCGCCACCCTCAACGACATGTTCGGCAATCGCACCATCTGCGGGATCGGCCGCGGCGATTCGGCTGTGCGCACCCTGGGCGGCCGGCCCGTGAACCTGGCCACGCTGCGCGAATCCATCGGCGTCATCCGGGAATTGGGCAATGGCCGCAGCGCGCGGATCGGGGACACGGTGATCCACTTCCCGTGGGCGAGCGAGTCGCGGCTGCCGGTGTGGGTGGCCGGATACGGGCCGCGCGCCCTGGAGCTCACCGGGGAGGTGGGCGACGGGTTCATCCTGCAGCTCGCCGATCCCGACATCACCGCCTGGACCATCGCCCGTGTGCGCGCGGCCGCCGAACGCGCGGGCCGCGATCCGGGTGCGATCACCATCTGCGTGGCCGCGCCGGCCTACGTCACCGACGGCACGCCGGAGGCCCTGGCCCACGCGCGCGAGCAGTGCCGCTGGTTCGGCGGGATGGTCGGCAACCATGTTGCCGAGATCGTGGCCCGCTACGGCACGCACTCCGAGGTGCCCGACGCGCTGACCGACTACGTCGCGGGCCGCCGGGGGTACGACTACAACGAGCACGGCCGGGCCGGGAACCCGCACGCGGACTTCGTGCCCGACGAGATCGTGGACCGGTTCTGCGTGCTCGGCACCCCCGACCAGCACCTGGCCCGGCTGCGCGAACTCGAGGCCCTGGGCGTCGACCAGTTCGCGGTCTACCTGCAACACGACGCCAAGACCGCGACCCTCGACGCGTACGGCGAATCGGTCCTGCCGCGTCTCACGCCCGCGACCGATGCCACAGTCCACCAGTCGCTGTGATGTAGATCACATTTTTATCAAATCGATATAAATGCAGATGGAACGCGTTCTACCGTGTAGTTCCGGTCGGGTTGCTGAAAGTTCTCCGGGCAAAGGCCTTCCCTTTGATTGTGAACCGTGGATGATTCACATACCCGACATGTTATGGATAGATGAGGAGTAGCAAGTGACCGGATCCGCTGAGGATTTCCTGGCTGCAGTTCTGATCAAGACCATCACGGGTCTGTTCAGCGGCAGCGCCGGTGGTAGCACCCAGCCGACCGCCTGAACGTAGCAAGAAACCGACGGCCCATCGAATCGCGCGGGATTCGGTGGGCCGTCGGCGTTTCCGGCGGACACGCCGACGACGGTCGGATCGACACGACGCGACCGCGGCAGCCTCCCGCGTTTGCGCGGTGTCATGTCGTAGCTTGAACGACCGTGAGGCAACTGACCGCGACGCTGCTGGTTCTGGGTCTTTCCATCCCCCTGGGGCAGGTCCCCGCGCAAGCCGAGCCGGATCCGCCGGCGTCCGGGGTGGT
Organism: Nocardia sp. NPDC005746; assembly: GCF_040630785.1. Taxonomy (NCBI): domain Bacteria; kingdom Bacillati; phylum Actinomycetota; class Actinomycetes; order Mycobacteriales; family Nocardiaceae; genus Nocardia; species Nocardia sp. NPDC005746. Next base: position 131,618 of record NZ_JBEXYE010000013.1, on the reverse strand, counting down.
GACGGTGGCGCCGTCCGCCGGGGCGCCGAATCCACTGCAGCAGTGGATCGATGAGCATGTGCCCGCGCCGATGAAGATGGTCCCGCGCGCGGCGCGGCCGCTGGCGGCGCCGGGCGATCTGCCGCCGGAACTGACGGAGTTCTGGAATGCCGTGCAGTCCCCGCCGACGGGCGACCCGCTGTTCGACGTCTGGCCCGCTGATCTCGACCGCTACGCGCCCGGTGAGATCCTGGATTCCCGTGATGTGACGGACTCGGCGCGGCCGACCATGTTCCTGTTGAACCTCACCGGCATCTCGCAGGCCACGATCCTGAAATTCCGCACCACCAACTCCGCGGGCGAGCCCTCGATCGGGACCGCGACCCTGGTCCTGCCGCCGGCGGAGTGGACCGGGCCCGGCCCGCAGCCGGTGCTGGTGAACGCGCCCGCCACCAACTCGCTCAACAAGCGCTGCACCCCCGGGTACGTGCTGGCCCACGGCATGGAGGTGCCGACCGGCAACGACTTCACGCCGTCACCGACCACCTGGGCGCTCCAGCACGGGTACGCGCTGATCATTCCCGACCACGAGGGGCCGCTGATGGCCTACTCGGAGCCGACGGTCGCCGGGCACAACGTGCTGGACTCGATCCGCGCGGTCCGCGAGTTCGCCCCGGATCGGTTCGGGAACAGTCGGTTCGCCTCGACGGGCTACTCCGGCGGCGCGATCGCATCCAATGCCGCGGCCATGCTGGTGTCGGACTACGCGCCGGAGTTGCTCCCGTATTTCGCGGGCGCGAGCTTCGGGGGACTGGTCAACGACTACCGCCGCTTCGCCCACACCTTCGACGGCTCCTACATCTCCGCGTTCCTGCTCAGCACCGTGCTCGCGCTCGGCCGGGAGCACCCGGAAATCCTCGGCCTGATGAACCACGCGGCGCAGTGGCTGGCGACCTCGCCCATCAAGGACAACTGCAGCGGGAGTTTCGGTGCGCTCGGGATCGCGCCCATCCCGGTCGACATCATGGCCAAGGTCGACAAGTCCCTGGACAGCGCGGCGGCCGAGTCGGTGTTCCGGCAGCTGAGCATGCAGGGCCGGAAATCGGGTGTGCCGCTGTTCATCTACCACGGCGTCCACGATCCGTGGGTTCCCGTATCGGAGGCCGAGGAACTGTGGCGTGCGCAGTGCGCGCTGGGGGTGGCGGCGACGAAGAACATCGTCGGGGGTGAGCACCTCGCCGCCTACGTCAGCTCCTACGGCGCGACCATGGACTGGCTGGACCAACGCCTGCGCGGCGTCCCCGCCTCGGGAAACTGTGTCGCGCCCGCCGGCGGCCGGTGACGCCGGTTCAGCGCAGCAGATCCCCGATCAGGACCCGGGTGTCGGGGACGAACGGCCAATGCGGGTCCTCCACGTAGGAGCGCAGCTCCTCGTCGCTCCACCACCAGCCGTCCACGATCTCCTCGGGCTGATGGGTGATCGGGCCGTCGTAGCGCAGCTCGTAGGCGAACAGGTGACAGCGCATGGGCCGTCCCTCCCACTCGCCGTCCCAGGCCGCGGCGGCCAGCGGCAGCGGCCGGTCGTCGTGCGGGCCCAGCACGATGCCCAGTTCCTCGCCCAGTTCGCGGACCGCGGCCTCGGCCGGATCCTCGCCCGGTCCCAGCACCCCGCCGGCCAGGCAGTCGTGCATGCCCGCGAAGACCGCCTTGGTGTCGGTCCGCTTGTGCACGTACACCTTCGATCCGTCGAGCGACCGCACCAGCACGCCCGCGCTGGCATGCCAGAGGCCCCGCTCGTACACCACGGCGCGCTCCTGCGCGCCGACCTCACGCCCGACCGCGTCGTACACCGCGATCATCTCCGGCATATACGGGCCCTCCTCGCTGCCGCGCCACCGGTCCGGGCGCTCTGAACAGCACTTTAGTGATGCCGCCGGGCGGGCGAGCGGTATGGTCGAGTATCGCGGCGCGCCGCGGTTCCACCCGCTGTCGCGAGGGGGCCGCCGGGGCCCGCGCTGCGGCGTAGCCTCAGGGGCGCAACCGTTTTCGTCAGGGAGGACGAGACCATGCCACTGCCGCGGACACTGGCGAGGATCAATCGCCGGATCAATCCGGTGTTGGGGATCGCGGCCCGCGTCATGCCGCTGTGCGGGGTCGTGGTGCACCGGGGACGCAAGTCGGGGCGGGTGTACCGGTCCCCGGTGATGGTCTTCCGGCGCGAGGACGGCTACCGGATCGCGCTGACCTACGGGCGGGACGTGGACTGGCTGAAGAATATTCGCGCCGCGGGCAGCTTCGAGTTCGAGACCCGCGGGCGCACCGTCACCCTCACCGATCCGGTGCTCGGGCACGACGCCAGCGCGTCCTGGGCGCCGCCGCTGGTGCGGCAGGCGCTGGTGGGCCTGAACGCCGCGGATTACGTCCAGGCCCGGCCCGTGGACCGCTGACCGACGGAATGCTCGAAATTTGCCGGGGGTGGTTCGGGCCGGGGCGGCGACCGTTCAGCGCACCCGGAACCGGATGCTGACGCAGCCCTGCTGCCAGCTCTGGTAGGCGTCGGCCCGGTTCGGAGCGCCGGCGGCGTCGAATCCGATGCCGTTGAACTTCGCCCACTGCTTGTTGTGGCGGGCGATGGCCTCGGAGAGCCGGATGACCGTGTCCTCGTCGGAGAGCACCTCCGCGTCGGCGGTGTGCTTCGGGCCGCCGAACGACACTTCCAGGGGGACGTCCTCGCTTTTGTGGGGACGCCCGTTGTGCGACGATCGACCTCTGAGCAATAGCCGAACCGATCGACTGTGATCACGGTTGGTGATGGGTATGCGCGGCCGACAATCGATCCGAATCATCGTGCTCGCCGTGGCCCTGGCGCTCCCGGCCTGTGGCGGCACCCCGCCGTCCCCGCCCGCGACCGGCGGTCAGGTCCCCGCACGATTCGAAGCCGGGCCCTGCGCGCCCACCCCGCGGCCCGTGCCGCTGCTCGCGGGGGCCCGCTGCGGGCAATTGATCGTCCCGCTGAATCGCGAGACATTCGACGGCCGGACCCTGCGGCTGTCCGTCGCGGTGGTTCCCTCGCGGACGCAGCCGCCGGCCAAGGAGCCGATCGTGTTCCTCACCGGCGGCCCGGGCCAGGACGCGGTCGCCGATCCGCCGGTTCCGGCCGACGTGGGCATCAACCGGGACCGCGACCTGATCGTGATGGGGCAGCGCGGGGACATCACCTCGAGTGCGAACTTGACCTGCCCGGAGATGGACCGGTTCATCGCCCGCCGGATCGGGATGCGCTACGACGCACCGGCCACGGGGGAGGCGTACGTCCAGGCGGTGCGGGAGTGCCGGGATCGGCTGGCCCGCGGCACCGACCTCACTGCCATGAACTCCACCGAAAGCACTGCCGACCTGATCGATTTGCGCAAGGCCCTGGGTATCGGGAAGTGGAGCGTGTTCTCCCATTCCTACGGCACCGATCTCGCCCTGATCTACCTGCGCTCGGACGCGGCGGCGATCAGCGCGGTCGCCTTCGACGGTGTGACACCGCCGTCGGTGGCGGCCCTGGGCTGGACGTGGGCCAGCGCCCGGCAGGCCCTCGATGCCATGGTGCGGGCGTGTGTCGATCAGCCGGGCTGCGCCAAGCGCTATCCCGACCTGGAGGCCACCTTCGTGCGGCTGGTCGGCGAGGTCGAGGCGAATCCCGTCGCCACGACCGTCGGCGGCACCGACGTCGTCATCGACGGGGGCTCGATGCTCGCGTGGTTCGTGCCGGTGGCGACGCACCTGCCCGCGGACTTCCCGTCCGTGATCGACGAACTGGCACACGGCAATCCGCAGCCGATGGCCGAGCAGATGGCCGGGGCGTTCGCGGCCCCCGCACCCGTCGGCGTCTTCGCCTGGGGGCTGACACTGAGCATCTGGTGCCGGGAATGGGTACCGTTCGAGAGCCGGGAAGACCAGCTGGCCATGGCGAACAAGGCGTTCCCGAGCTTCCCGGACTCGGTGAAAGCCCAAGCGCCGCAACTGCCTTTCCTGCGGGAGGCCTGCGACGCCTGGAATGTGCCGCGCGGCCCGGCCTCCATCCGCGACATCACCGTGAGCAACCTGCCCGCGCTCGTGCTGTCGGGCAGTTACGACGCCCAGACCGGCGCGGTGTGGGGCGATTACATCGCGAAGAACCTCTCGCGATCGACTGTCGCCGTCGCACCCGGGGAAGGCCACGGCTCGTGGGCGGAACCGTGCGGGAGCACGATCATCGCCTCCTTCTTCGCCGACCCGAACACCGTGGACGTGGCGTGCACGAAGGATCCACCGCCGCCGTACGCCATCCACCCGCCACGACCATGACCGCGGTGATTTCGGCGTCGCCCGGAACGGCAGCGTCCCGTCGGTCGGTGGTGGGCGGCGCGATGGCCTTGGCGCTGCTGCTGGTCGGCGTGGCGTGCGGCGGTACGAACGCGCCACCCGGCGCGACGCCGACCACGACGCCCCGCAAACCCGCGCACTACGTCGAAAGTTCGTGCGTGACAACGCCGCAACCGGTCTCGCTGCTGGCCGGGGCGCACTGCGGGGAGCTGGAGGTGCCGGTCGACCGCACCCGGTCCGACGGTCCGACCCTGCGATTGGCCGTGGCGATCGTTCCCTCGGAGACCCAGCCGCCCACCGCCGAGCCGATCGTTTTCCTGGAAGGCGGTCCCGGTCTGGACGGCATCGCGGCGCCTCCCATCGCGCCCGGCGCCGGTCTCGGGCACAACCGCGACCTGATCCTGATCGGCCAGCGCGGCACCCAGACCACGAGCACACCGCTGCTCTGCCCCGAGCTCGACGAGTTCTACGCCCGCCGGGTCGGGCTGGTGTACGACGCGCCCGCTACCGGCGACCTGGACATACGAGCCGTCACCGAATGCCGCCGGCGGCTGGCCGCGACCACCGATCTCGCGGCGTACAACACCACCGAAAGCGCCCGGGACCTCGTCGACCTGCGCAAGGCGCTGCGGCTGGACCGGTGGAGCGTGTTCGGACATTCCTACGGCACCGACCTCGCACTGGTGTACATGAACCTGGACGGCCCCGCGATCACCGCGGTCGCGCTCGACGGCGTGACACCGCCCTCGGCCGCCGGACTGGGCTGGACCTGGCCGAGCGCCCGGGGCGCCTTCGATGCCGTGATGCGGGCCTGCGAAGCGCAAACCGCCTGCGCGCAACGCTATCCCGGCCTCGGCGCGACCTTCGTCCGGCTGGTCGGCGAGCTGGAACGAAACCCCGTCACCACCACCGTCGACCTCCCCGGCCACCCCGGGACGACGGTCGTCATCGATGGCGGCACCCTGCTGGCGTGGTTCGTCGGCGCGGCCGGACGCCTGACCGCCGGGATACCCGCCGCGATCGACGACCTCGACCACGGAAACCCGCAATCCATCGCCACGCAGTACGCGTCCGGCTGGATGAACACCGGGCCGAGCAACGCGACCGTCGCCACCGGCCTCACCCTGAGCATCTGGTGCAGCGAATGGGTTCCCTTCGAAACCTTCGACGACCAGATGCGCCAGGCCCGCACGGCATTCCCCGACTTCCCCGAATCGGTGCTGGCGCAAGCGCCGCAACTGCCGTTCCTGCGCGAGGAATGCGCGGTGTGGAATGTGCCGAAAGCTCCCGACTCGGTCCGCGACGTCACCCGGGGTTCGATTCCCACGCTGGTGCTCACGGGCGGTTTCGACGCCCGCACCGGACCGATGTGGGGTGACTACGTGGCCGAGGATCTGTCCCGATCCACCGTCGTGGTGGTCCCCGGCTGGGGGCACGGCGTGTTCCTGAACCCGTGTGGCGCACAGGTGATCGCCTCGTTCTTCCGCGACCCGAATCGCCCGGATACTCGCTGTGTCGCCGCGACGCCGCTGCCGGAGTTCACCATCCTCCCGCCGCGGTGATCACGCGCTGAGCGCCGGAGGTCCGGAATCAGCGGCGCGGCGCCGCGTCCGAAATTTGCTGAAAAGAAGCTGTAGATTTCGAGTGTTCGCAGCATGATCCGGTGGCGAGGAGCGCGCGTTGACCGATGTGGTGGATCGACCGGCCCGGTCGAACGGTGGTGGACGGCATGCCAAGCCCGTGGAGCGGCCGCCGTTCGCCTGGCTGACCGTGGCCGCGGTCGCGGTTCCCGCCGCCGTGGTGCTGCTGCTGTCGGCGCGCCGCTACGGCTACTTCGGCGACGAGCTGTACTTCCTGGCCGCGGGCCGCCGCCCGGCGTTCGGCTACGCCGACCAGGGCCCGGTGCTGCCCCTGCTGGCGCGGTTGATGGACACCATCGCACCCGAGTCCTACTTCGTGCTGCGGCTGCCCGCGGTCGCGCTGACGGTGACCGCGATCGTGTTGTGCGCCCTGCTGGCCCGCGAATTCGAGGGCGGCCGCTGGGCTCAGTTGCTCGCGGCCATCGGCTACGCGAGCTCACCGTTCCTGCTGTTACAGGGCACCATGCTCACCACCAATGCCGTCGATACCGCGCTGTGGGTCATCATCACCTGGCTGGTGGTGCGGTGGGTGCGGACCCGCAATGATTGGCTGCTGCTGGCCGCCGCCCTCGTCACCGCCGTCGACATGCAGGTGAAGTGGCTGATCCCGTTCTTCTGGATCGCGGTCGTGATCAGCAGCATGCTGTGCGGGCCGCGGGAATTGGTGCGCAGGCCGCTGTTGTGGACCGGCGGCGCGATCGTGGTGCTGGCCACCGTGCCCGAACTCGTCTGGCAGGAACGCCATTCGTGGCCGCAGTTGAAGATGGGTGGGGTGATCGGGTCCGAGCAGGGAATCCTGGGTGGGCGGCTGCTGTTCCTGCCCATGTCGATCAGCCTCGCCGGATACCTCGGGGCGCTGCTGCTGTTGTGGGGATTGTGGGTGCTGTTGCGCTGGGATGTGCTGCGGCCCTACCGGTTCCTGGGCGTCACGCTGCTGCTGTTGTTCGCGGCGTTTCTGATCACCGGCGGGCGGATCTATTACGCGGCGGGCATGTACGCGGTCATGATCGCGGCGGGCGCGGTCGGCGTGGTCGGCACCGCCGAGCGCATCGCACCGCTGTGGCGGCGGGTGCTGACCGCGGGCATAGCCGTACTCGCCGTGGGCGCAACGGCTTTCACGCTGTACTCGACGCCATGGCGGCCCGCCGAGGAGGTGCATCCGCCCAAGGACGACGCCGAGGCGGCGATCAATATCGGCGTCTACGGGTCCTTCGGCTGGCACGAACTCACCGACGAGGTGACCCGCGCCCACGACGCGCTCAGCCCGGCCGAGCGTGAACGCGCCGTCATCATCACCGACACCTATTGGCAGGCCAGCGCTCTCGACGAGTTCGGTCGCACGCACCTGCCGCCGCTCTACAGTCCCAGCCGTGGTTTCGGCTACTTCGGCACCCCGCCCGACGACGCCACGGTGGTACTGGCCGTCGGCGGCTACGAGGCGGTGCTGCGCAGCCAGTTCGAGCACGTCGACCCGGTCGGCAAGGTCGACACCCGCCTCGGGTTCAAGGGCAATACCCAGGACGTCACCATCTGGAAGTGCTCGGGCCGGAAGAAGCCGTGGTCACAGGTGTGGCCGCAGTGGATGCACCTGTGATCGGCCGGACCACCGCCGCCGCGGCCGCTTCGCGTTCCCGGCAGGTGCGTACCGCCGCCGCCAATCGTGGGAGCGGCGCGACCAGTTCGTCGCCGAGCGGGCCGTGCAGGCCGAGCTGACAGAGCACGCCGGTGGCGGCCAGGATGGTGCGCCCGATCGGCGCGTACTCCGGCGGGGTGGTGAGGTGGCGCGACACATTGGACAGGCTCGGCTCGGTGGCGCGCCGCACCTGGGCGCGCAGCCACGCCTGGGTCAGGTGGGCGTCACGGCGCCGGTACAGGTCCACGATCGGGTCGACCATGCCGACCAGGTCGGCGATCGCGAATTCCCGTTCCGGGCGCACGAATCCGTGCTCGCGCAACGCCACCTCCAGGTCGGCGGGGCTGCCGTTGAGGGCCGCCTCGCCGATATCGCCGACCAGCGTGGGGAATTCGGCCGGGAACGGTGAGCACGCGCCGAAGTCCAGGACGCCCAAGCGGCCGTCGGGCAGCATCCGGAAATTACCCGGATGCGGATCGGTGTAGAGCAGCCCGGTCCGGGCGAAGCTGGACATGACGAAACGCGTCACCAGCAACCCCGCGCGGGTGCGCTCGGCGGGCGTCCCCGAGGCGATCACCCGGTGCAGCGGGACGCCGTCGAGCCATTCGGTGACCAGCACGTCGCCCTGTTGATCCACCACCGCCGGGAGGTGGAAGTCGGGGTCGTCGGCGAAGGCGGCGGCGAAGATCCGTTGCGTGGCGGCCTCTTCGGCGTAATCGAGTTCCGCGCCGATGCAGGCGGCGAACGCCTCGGTCACCGCCCGGGTGTCGAGGTCCGGGGCGAAGACCTTGGCCAGCGGCGCGAGCCGGCGCATGTGCTCGAGATCCGCCGCCACCGCCGCCCGCGCCCCGGGATACATGAGCTTCACCGCGACCCGCCGCCCATCCGGCCACACCGCGCGATGCACCTGTCCGACCGAGGCGGCGGCCGCCGCGCGAGTATCGAACTCGGCGAACCGGTCCCGCCACCGGTCGCCCATCGACGCGGCCATGGCCCGGTCGACCGCGGCGGGCAGCATCGCGGGCACCGAATCCTGGAGCCGCGTCAACGCCTCCCGATAGGGCTCGCCCAGCTCCGGCGGCAACGCCAGTTCGTAGAGCGCCAGCAGCTGACCCAGTTTGGCCGCGACGCCCTTGAGCTCGCCCAGCACCTCGAACATGTGCTGGGCGGTGCGTGCCTGGATATCGAGTTCGACCTCGCGGGACGGTGTTCCGAGCGCCCGCCGCCCGAGCCCGCCCACCCGGCGCGCGGCATAGGCCACCGGCAGCGCGCTGATCTTGGCGGTCCGGGCCGCGGCGCGGGTCGGCAGGCCGTCGGCCGAGCCGGTCGAGCGGCGGCGCGCACCCCGGACACCGCCCTGGTGCGGTTCGAGCATCGAGAACCTCCGAAACGTCGAGAGCCTCACTGTGTCACGGTGTCGATCTTCGCGGCTGGGCGGCGGTGACCGCAAGGACCGGACGGGCGACCGCGCCGGGCCTAGCGCCCGAACGCCGCGGCCGGACCGAGCGGCACCACCAGCGCCGACGGATACGCGGCGGTCCGCTGGATCTGCTGCGAGGTGCCCAGCAGACGGCCCAGATCGGCCGGGTTCGGGATGGTCGACGGGAACGTGCCGCTGGTGATGCGCAGACGCAGCGCGTGGCCGGGTTCCAGCCGGTGGAAGGCGGGGCGGATCTTGATCTCCATCCGCACCACGTCGCCGGGGGAGAGCAGCTGCTCGTTCTCCTTCAGCACGGTGTGCTCGGGCGCGTACACCGTGCCGTCGCCGGTGCGCCAGGTCTTGCCGTCGTCGAGGGTGCGCTGACTGGCCAATTGCGAACCGCCGGTGATGTTCACGGCCGTCCCGTCCGGCGCGACATCGTCGAGCCACACCTGGAAGGCGGCGTCCGAACCGGTCGAGGAGGCGTACAGGGTGACGGCCGACGGCCCGGCCAGCATGGTCGGCTCGGCCACCGGGTCCATGGTGTAGCGCAGCCCGGCGGTCGGGTTGCGCACCCACTCGGTGCACGGGTTGGAGACGGTGAGGACCCGGAACACGAAGTCGAACAGGCCCGCCGCCCACTGGCCCAGCGTCTCACGGTTGCAGATAGTGTCGATTCCGGTGTAGTTCAGGCGATCCGAGGCGTCGACGGCCGTCGGCCGGTCCGCGACGAGGCGGTCGCCGTCGAAGTAGCGCTGCTCGACGGCGGCCTGCTCGAACGGGTAACGCGCGGTGTCGGCGGCGGTGTTGTTCGCGTCGATGACGTGCAGTGGCGTGCGGGTCTCGTCGATCCCGTTGGGAATGTCCTTGAGCCACCGGTCGAACCAGGCCAGGGTGATCTGGTCGGTGTCCATCCTCGAGCCCGGGCCCAGGCCGAGGCCGACGTGATACCAAGGGCCCATGAGCAATTGGTAGCGTCCGTCGGCCTGCTGGTCGGCGGCCATCGGAGCGAACTGGTCGCGTCCGGCGGCCAGGTTCTGCAACTGCGCGTAATTGCGCACCGCGCCTTCCTGATACAGGTCCCACCAGCCGTCCACCTGGTACATGGCGATGTTGTTGTCGACCAGGTTGTGCAGGTCGGTTTCGAAACGCCGCTCGCGCCACCAGGAGTTGTCGTAGGCGGTGGGGCCGCCGGTGTAGGCGTCGAAGAGCAGTTTCACGGTGCTGGTGTCGGGGCCGACCAGGGCGGCGAGGTGATCACCGAGGGACTTCAGGAAGGTCTGCGGTGACAGCGGCGCGGTCAGGAACGGGCCGATCAGGCTCAGATACGGGACCATGAGCGAGATGACGGTCAGCAGTAGCGGGCTCATCATGCCGTCGTGGTTGAGCACCTCGGCGAAGATATTGTTGGGCACCGCGAACGGCACGATCGCCTTCAACGGCGAATCGGGTCCGATGGTCTCGGCGGTGCGCATGGCCGACAGGCCGGGAAACGAGTAGCCGTACATGCCGACCTTGCCATTGGAGCCGGGCAGCTCGGCCGCCCAGTCCACCAGCTCCACACCGTCCTTGCCGTCCTGCTGCGAGGCCGGGCTCCACGCGCCGGTGGAGCCGCCGGTGCCGCGCACGTCCGCGGTCACCTCGATGTAGCCGTGCCGGACCAGCATGTCCTGCATGGAGGTGGCCTGATTGATGACCCGTCGCGCATCCTTCAACTGATCGGGCAGCTGGATGTGCAGCTCGTCGATGACCGAGGTGATGGCGGCGGTCAGCGCGCTGGCCACCGCACCGTAGGTGGTGAAGTTGACGACCACCGGGAACTCGCCCGCGGCCCGCTGCCCGGTCGCCGGATCGGTCGGATACCGCACCTCGGCCTGCAACTGGGTGCCGTCCGACAGTGAAACCACCTGTCCCAGTTGATAACCCACCCCGTACCGCTCCGGCGTGGGCCGGTAGTCCGAGGGCAGGCCGAAGTTGGCGGGCGCGTCGGGCACCGGCCCGAACACGGGCGCGGCCCCCGACGGCGTGGTGGCGGCGATGGTCATGGCCAGCGCGGAGAAGCCCGCCACGGCCCAGGGGGCCGGGCGGCAGCGGCGCGGCCGGAAGGTGCTGCTCAACGAAGTACCTCTGCGGATGGTCGGGAGGTCCCGGCGGGCGCGGACCGGATGCCGCGCCGCATGACCTCGTCGTCGGTGTTCAGCACACCGCACAGTGCCCGCGCGCCGGTACCGGCAATCGCCAAGAGTGCGGACGAGGGCATTGTGCAACCGACCAAACCGCGGGCGCGGGGGAACGGGCAGGAGGAACGCGACAGTCTCCACGCAGGTGCGTGGCGGACCGTGGCGAGGAGCCGTGCGCGACGGACCGGGATGCGCGGGGTGCGGTGCGGACCAGCGACGTGCAGCCGCACGGCGTGGGATCGGTGGCGGCGCGAACTACGGTGCGAAGCAGGCGGTTTCGAGCCGCCGCGCGATCCGGGCGGCCGACAGGGTCATGGCGTCGGTCGGGCGGTGCGGATCCAGGCCGGTCAGCTCGTGCACCCGGGCCAGGCGATAGGTGACGGTATTGCGGTGGACGTTGAGCAGCCGGGCCGTGGCCAGCTGGTTGAAGCCGGTGTCCACGAACACGTCCAGGGTGTCGGTCAGCACCGCCTGGCTGTCGAGCGGCTCGAGCACGGCCGCCAGCCCGGGGCGCGCGGAATCGCCCGCGGCGACGGTGTATTCGAACATCAGGTCCGCGCGGCGGCACACCGGCTGCGGGCGGCCCAGGCAGCGGCCGAGCTCGGCCAGCGTGCGCGCCTCGGCGAACACCTCGGGGATCGCCGCGCGGCTCGCCGCGGTGGCGACGCCGACCCAGAACGGGGCGGGCGCGGCCGAGCGCGGCTGCTCGGTGGGCGCGGACCGCCCCAGCGCGAGCCGGCCCGGCAGGCGCGCGGTGAGCGCCGCCAGGGTCGCCGTACCGTCGTCGCCGGAATGCAGTGGCAGCAGGGCCGTCCAGCCGCCGCTGTCCAGGCGCAGGAACACACCCGGGATGGCTTCGACGCGGTGGCGCAGTTCGCTCGTGTCGCCGCCGTGGGCGGACCCGAGCCGGAACGCGGCGAGCAGGAACGCGTCGGGCACCGCCACCGCGGGTTCGCCCGCCCACTCGACCGGGTCGCGGCCGGTGAGCAGCGCGTCGGCAATGGCCCGGCGGCGTTCCAGCAACTCCCAGCGCGGGTCGTGAGCGCGCTGCACGCAGGCGGTGGCGATGCGGGTGGTGAGCAGGGTGATGTAGCGCAGCAGCGAGATCGCGGCGTCGTCGAGGAGTTCGCGTTCGGGTCCGTGAGCGGTCTCGCGCACCCGCGACCAGATCAGCTCCGCGCCCAGGCTGTAGCGGTTGAGCACTTCCTCGAGCGTCTCGCCGTCGCGGATACGGCTCAACGCGATCTGCACGACCTCGGCGGTGTCCTCGGGCGAGGGCGCGACACCGGTGCGCAGGAACTCGAAGAACAGGTCCACGTTCAAGGCCGTGCCGCGCTCGAAACCGCTGGTCACCAGGGATTCCGGGAGCTTCGGGTAGGGCGGTGCGAGGGCGGGGAATTCCGCGCGCGCCACGACGGCGCGTCGGTACAGCTCCTCGAGCGTCCGATCCCGTAATCGCGCGTGCATAACTCTCCTACTACCCGTACAGCGACTCGATAGTAGCGGCGTAGGTGATAGCTATTGGTTTGCGCCTGAGTTTTCCGGTCGCCGTGAGGTGATCGGAGCCCGGGGCCCACACCTCCGGCAGCACCGCGAACTTCTTGATCTGCTCCACCCGCGAGAGCTTGCCGTTCGCCGCGTCCACGCCCTCCTGGAGGGCGGCGAGCACGCGCGGATCGCGGGCCAGGGCCGTGATGTCCCGCTCGGTTAGCTGGTGGCGCTCGGCGAACGCGGCGGCCAGGTCGGGGTCCAGGCAGATCAGCGCGGTGTTGTAGGCGCGGCCCTCACCGATGGCCACCACCGCACCCGCCAGGGGCGTGTGCTCGGTGACGGTGTTCTCGATATTGGTCGGCGACATGTTCTTGCCGGCCGCGTTGATGATGAGTTCCTTCTTGCGGTCCACGATCCGCAGGAAGCCCTCGGCGTCGAGTTCGCCGATATCGCCGGTGTGCAGCCAGCCGTCGGCGTCCACGGTCTCGGCGGTCTTGGCGGGCTCGCCGCGATAGCCGCGCATCACGTTGCCGCCGCGCACCAGCACCTCGCCGTCCTCGGCGATGGCGACCTCGGTGCCGGGGAATGCGGTGCCGACAGTGCCGATCTTGATGTGGGCCGGGCGGTCCATGGTCGCGCCCGCGGTGCACTCGGTCATGCCGTAGCCCTCGCACAGCGGCAGGCCCAGGCCGAGGAAGAACTCGTGGGTGTCCTTCGGGATCGGGGCGGAGCCGGTGACGGCGATGCGAATCCGGTCCAGGCCCAGCTGCTCCCGCGCGGCCGACAGCACCAGGCGATCCGCCAGCCGGAACCGCCAGGTGTCGGAGATGTTCAGCGTGCGTCCGTCCGACGCCGCGCGGGCTCGCGCCCGGCCGCTCGCGATCGCCCAGGCGATGAGGCGGCGTTTGATCGAGCTCGGCTCGGCGGCGAAGCGTTCCTCCAGCGCCGCTTTGACTTTCACCCACACGCGCGGCACACCCATGAACACGGTCGGATGCACCTCGCACAGCGCCGCGGCGACCTGCTTCAGGTCCGGGCAGGTGGTGATCTGGCCGCCGGTCAGGATCGAGAGATAGTGCGAGAGCCAGCGATTGGCCGCGTGCGCGTCGGGCAGATAGGAGATCACCCGGTCGGCGGGGGAGCCGCCGCCGAACTCGTCCACCACGCGGGCGTTCTCGAGGAAATTGGTGTGGGTGAGTTCCACGCCCTTGGGTGGGCCGGTGGTGCCGGAGGTGTAGACGATGGTGAGCAGATCCTCGGGAGCCACGGCGCGCCAGGCGGATTCGAAGTCGAACCCGCCCGGTGCGGTCGCCTCGATCTCCGTCAGTGCCACGCACCCCGCGAGCGCCTCGTCGACACAGATCACGTGTTCCACGGCCGCGCCCTGCTCGGCGGCCCGTGCCACCGCGGCGCGGACCTGCGGGGCGAACTGCGCCTCGCAGATCACGGCCCTGTTGCCCGCATTGGTGAACTGGTAGGCCAGCACCTCCACCGGATTGGTGTTGTACACCGAGAACGGGGTCGCGCCGGTATGCAGGATCGCGGTGTCGCACAGGTGGAATTCGGGCCGGTTGGTCATCATCAGCGCCACCGTGTCGCCCCGGCCGACGCCGAGCGCCGCGAGACCGGTGGCGATGGCGCGCACCCGGTCGGCGTACTCGCGCCAGGTGATCGAGACCGCCCCGCCGAGCGTGCGCAACGCGACCGCGTCCGGATAGTGGGCGGCGGTGGCCTGGAACGCCTCGACCATGGTGCGCGGGGTCGTCGCCGCTACCGATGTTGAACTCACGGTTCCAGCAGATCGCACAGCGCACGGGGCGGACCAGGGGCAATGGAGAAGAACTGTGACAGGCGATTTGTGCACTGTGCCAAAAATGGGGGAGCGGGCGGGTGTAGGTCGGAGCGGTGGGCCCCGCTCAGGTGGCGGCGGGTACCGCGGTGGCGCGAATGATCTTGGTGCACAAGCGCATTCGCGTCCGTCCGGGTGTCTGCGCGACGTATCGTGCTAGCACGACAGGACCGCCGGATCCCGACCGGGCCGTCCGATCGGGTAGGCGTGCGCGGCCACGAGGAGGCAGCGGTGATCACCCCTACCACCAATGGAGTACAGGACTACATCGACGCCGAGGGCGTCGAGTACGTCGACGTCCGCTTCTGCGACGTCCCCGGCATCCAGCAGCACTTCTCGATCCCGGCCAGCATGTTCGGCCCGGATCTGGTCGAGGACGGCATCGCCTTCGACGGCTCCTCGGTGCGCGGCTTCCAGGCCATCCACGAATCCGACATGCTGCTGCTGCCGGATCTGCGCACCGCGCGACTGGATTCGTTCCGCACCGCCAAGACCCTCAATATCAGTTGTTTCGTCCACGACCCGCACACCCGCGCCGCCTACAGCCGTGATCCCCGCAATGTGGCCCGCAAGGCCGAGGAATACCTGCGCTCCACCGGAATCGCCGACACCGCCTATTTCGGCCCCGAGGCCGAGTTCTACATATTCGACACGGTCCGCTACGACACCACCATGAACCGGGCCTTCTACGAAGTGGATTCGTCGTCGGCGGACTGGAATACCGGCGAGAAAACCAATCCCGACGGAACTCCCAACCGCGGCTACAAAGTCCGGCCCAAGGGCGGCTATTTCCCCGTCGCCCCCTACGACGCCGACGTCGATCTGCGCGACGCCATGTGCACACACCTGCAACAGGCCGGATTCGACCTGGAGAAGGGCCACCACGAGGTCGGCACCGCCGGACAGGCCGAGATCAACTACCGGTTCAACACCCTGCTCGCCGCCGCCGACGACCTCATGCTCTACAAGTACATCATCAAGAACACCGCCTGGGCGGGCGGCAAGACCGTCACCTTCATGCCCAAACCGCTCTTCGGTGACAACGGGTCCGGTATGCACGTGCACCAATCCCTGTGGAAGGACGGCGCGCCGCTGTTCTACGACGAGGCGGGCTACGCCGGACTGTCGGACCTGGCCCGGCACTACATCGGCGGGCTGCTGCACCACGCGCCGTCACTGCTGGCGTTCACCAACCCGACGGTGAACTCCTACAAACGCCTCGTCCCCGGCTACGAGGCCCCGGTGAATCTGGTCTACAGCCAGCGCAATCGCTCCGCCGCCGTGCGAATCCCGGTGACCGGCACCAATGCCCGCGCCAAACGCCTCGAATTCCGCTGCCCCGACTCCTCGGGCAACCCGTACCTGTCCTTCGCCGCCATGATGATGGCCGGACTCGACGGCATCACCAACAAGATCGAGCCCGCCCTGCCCGTCGACAAGGACCTCTACGAACTCACCCCCGAGGAATCCGCCGAGGTCACCCAGACCCCCGCCGGCCTCGAAGCGGTCATCGACCGCCTCGAGGCCGACCACGACTACCTCACCCGGGGCGGGGTGTTCACCGAGGACCTCATCGACACCTGGATCCGCCTCAAGCGCGACACCGAGATCGCCGAGATCAACCTCCGCCCCCACCCCTACGAATTCGAGCTCTACTTCGACGTGTGATCCCGCCCGGCGCGAACGCGGTGATCCGCCGGCGCCGTGCTGTCCGCGAAATCGGGCTTCTGTAGTTGCGCGATCAGTTCCGGATGGGAGTCGCGCACCGTGCGGGCGATATCGATGAACGAGCGGACCAGCGGGGTCTCGTGATCGCCGCGCCAGCCGACCGCAACCTCGTTCGGCGGGGTGTCGGCGATCGGCACCAGACGGATGCCCGGGAACGGGATCCACCGGGCACAGGCCACCGTGAGCACCACCCCGGACCCGGTGGCGACCTTGTGGAACTCCCCGAGCAGCGAGTTCGATCGGGTCACGACAGGTGCGCTGCGGCCCTCACGATGAGCCTGCAACTCCCAGAAGGCATTCCATACCGGATCGGTCGTCGCCGCGCCGAGCAGCGGTTCGTCGAGAACTTCGTGCGCGAAGACTTCGGCGCGCTCGGCCAGGCGATGATTCGCGGGCACCATGACCACCAGCGGTTCGGCGAACAACGTCTCGAACCGGACCCCGTCGTCGGCGAACGGACGGCGTACGAAGGCGACATCCACCAGGCCGCCGGTCAGGCCCGCCGACGGGTCCTCGTAGGTGGACTGCCGCCATTCCACCGTGATTCCGGGGTGACGCTTCCGGAACGCCGCCAGAATGGGTTCGGTCAGGGTGAGCGCCGCACCCTCTAGTGCGCCCAGGACCAGCCGATCCTGTTCGCCCCGGTGCGCCGCCCGCGCCCGCTCGACCGCGGCGGTCAATCCGGTCAGCATGCCGCGCAGATCCTGCAGGAATGCCTCACCGGCGGTGGTCAATTCGACACAGCGGGTCGTGCGGGAGAACAACACGACGTTCATCCCGTGTTCGAGCTGTTTGATCTGGGTGCTCAGCCCCTGCTGCGATACGTGCAGCCGCTGAGCCGCTCGGGTGAAACTGAGTTCCTCGGCCACCGCGATGAAATAGTGCAGCTGGCGAGTGTGAATTTCCATGGCACGCAACCTCGGACGACAGAACGGACATTCGGATTCGTGGAGCCGTGCTCGGTCATCCCGCCATGGACACCCGGTTCCCGCCCGCGCGCTTCGCGCGGTACATCGCGGTATCGGACCGGTGGATCAGGTCCTCGAGGCCGGCGGGCGCGGTGGCGGCGACAGTGACACCGATGCTCGCCGTCACCTGGGCGCCGCCGGACTCGATGGCCCGGCACACCCGCCCGGCCTCGACCGCCGCGGCGGGCTCGGCGACGCGAACGAGAACGATGAACTCCTCACCGCCGCTGCGGGCGACCACCGCGCCGGCCGGCACCGTGGCCCGCAGGCAGGTCGCGACCCGAACCAGCGCCCGGTCGCCGACGGCATGGCCGTAGGTGTCGTTCACGTCCTTGAATCGATCCAGGTCGATGGCCATCAGGCAGATCGGTCCCTGGGCGCCGGGCCGGAACCAGGACGACACGTAGTAGTCCAGGCCCCGGCGGTTGAGCAGGCCGGTCAGCGGATCGGTCAGGGCGTCCATGCGCAGCACCCAGTAGCAGAAATGCAGCGCCGGCATCAGCATGGCCGTCACGGCGGCCATGGTCAGCACCACCGCCGCGGCCTCGGCGGCATCGCCGATGCGCTGGTGGAGCACCATCCCCGTCAGCGTCAGCACCGACAGCAGCGACCACCCGGCATGCAGCGCCAGCACTCGTGGGCCGTGGAACATGGCGAGGTATCCGCCGGTGACGACCAGTTGCATCAGGCTCAGCGCACCGAACAGCCGGCAACTCTCCGCAAGGCAGCCGCCGGTGATGAGGACATTCGCACCGGCCATCAGAACGAGGGAACGACGTTCGTTCGGCCACGGCCCGAAGACCCAGCTCACCGCCCAGACCATCGCCATGGCGGTGGTGAACACGGTGACGTGCCTGGCCCAGCCTTGCGGACCGGCGGCGGTGAACAGGGTCAGTCCGGAGATCAGGGCCAGAGCACCGCCGGTCATCGCGATGATGCCCTTCATCGTCGGCAACGCCCCGCGCTTTTCCAAGGTGCGGATGAGCCACCGGTAGTCGAGGGGGTCGCGCCACCAGGCGCGCACTGCGCTCCAACCCGTCGGCGCCGATCTGGCGGCCACCGTCGAGACCACCGCGCGCAGGACGGGCGCGGCCACGAAGGTCCGCTCCTGGACTTCTACAGACGTCGGCATGTCACTCCCCCCGTCGTAGGGCCTCAAGCCGACAGTTCCAGGACGTGGGCGCTGCCGCGCGCAGCCAGATAGTCGAGCAGGCAGATTCGTGGAACCGCCATGCCGCCGAGGTGACCGGAGCAGGTGTACACGGTGTGCGCGCCGGAGCGGCGGCACTCGATGGCGAGCTCCGCGAACGCCTCGGGCAGGGCAGCGTTCTGCGGTGAGTCCTCGTAGAAGACTGTCGCCAGTTCGTGCCCGTGCTCGGTGGCCGCCGCCATCAGACGCGTCACGGTTTCCACCAGCCGCTGGGGGGAGAGCAGATCCGTACGAAGGTAACCGTATGCCAATGGCATGCACGTGGTGTTGTAACTCATCATTTCATTCCTGTTCTCAAGGCAGGCCGCACCCGCGTCCGCACTGAGACATTTGAGAGATCAGATTTCGACCGTATGTCGTATTTGCCGGGCCGAATATTAGCTGCCCAATTGCGGTTTCACTGTGAAAATTCGTGGCGAATCAGGAATTTTGTGAGCGCTATTCTCGGCGTGCGCAATTACTTATCACGATGTTTGCCGGTAGATCGATCGGCGCGCAGATCGCTCGCGGTACCACGTAATGCCTATCGAACACGACAGCAAACTCCTCACGCGCCCTGCGGCTGCTTGGAAGCGGACGTCGAACAAGCGGTGAGCGCAGATGTTCATGTCCACGGGGATTCATCCAGAAACCTAATACGATCGGCCGGTTCCGAGCCTCTGGCCGTCGAGGGGTGGCGTGACAGGCACCCTCTCCTGTCGTGAATGCCCCCCCTGGGCCGGGCTGGTCGTGCGCGAGCGTGGCCGCGACCGGGTGGGCGAGCGGGTCGCGACGGCAACTGCGGTCGGAGCCCGAGAGTCGTCCGCGGACGGACGTCGTGTCGACAACGCCGGTCACAAGGCGTTGCCGCCCCGTAGCGACCCACGCGCAGGAGCCTCCGAATGCGGTCGTTCATTACCGATGGCGAGGTAATATTTGGCCGATGGCCACCGTCCAACCCACTGAGGTCCGTGAATGAGGAACGACCCTCGGCAAGCTATTGCGAACGACCCCACACTGCAAGAAGCGGTTATTCCTGCGGGCATTGTCATGGGTGTACTCCAGTTCGCCGAGGAACGCGGCGTGGACCCCGAGCCGTGGCTGTCGGGGACAGGGTTGACCCTCGGCCAACTCGACCTGCTGGAGACTCGCTTGTCGTACCGGCAGGTGTCGACGTTCCTGCATCGCGCTCTGCGCGCGCTCCCGGCCGGTCCGCTGGGTTTGCGGGTCGGCGCGCGCGACGTTCTCATGTCCTGGGGTCTGCTCGGTGTCGCCGTGCGTTCTTGTGGATCGGTCGGGGAGGCGTTCGGTGTCGGCCTCCGATTCCATCGGGCGACCGGCACCCTGCTGGACTACGCAATGGAACCCGGGCCCGACGAATTCGCACTGCGAATCGACGAACGAACCCCCGATCCCGAAATCCTGCCGTTCCTGTGCGAGGAAACGTCGGTTTCCATCGTTTCCCTGCTGCGCTTGTCGCTGGACAATCAGGTGACACCGACGCGGATCGAGTTCGCCTATCCCCGACCCGAATACGCGGACGCCTACAGTCGCTTCTTTCGGTGTGCCGTGCACTTCGGCACGTCGGTGACGCGGATGTACTTCGCCACCGAACTGCTCGATCGCCGGATTCCCACCGCCAATCCGGGTCAGCTCGACCTCGCGCTGGAGGCGGCGCGCCAACTCGCGGACCCGGGCAACCGTCACGCGGACATCGTCGTCGCGGTCGAGGGCGTGCTGCGCGAGAATCTTCGGCATCCGGTGACGATGACGCTGGTGGCGGGACGGTTGATGATCAGCGAGCGGACGTTGCAGCGACGTCTGACGGAGGCCGGTCAGAAGTTCGGCGAGATCCGCGACAGGGTGCGCCTGCAGCGCGCCGCCACCCTGTTACGGGAATCGAAGCTGCCCATCGGAACCATCGCCGCCGAGGTGGGCTACAGCGACAGCCGAGAATTCCGGCGCGCATACCAGCGGTGGACCGGCCGGACGCCGAGCACCGAACGCGCATTGGCAGGGGTGGCCGCCGCGGCCCGGTCGTAGTCCAGCGGCCTATGGGCACGGGGGAGAGTGCTCGGGGGGTCTTTCCCGCCATCGGCGGGGGCTGCGCCGACAGCGGCCGGCAACCTCGCAGACATGCGATGGCCCACGTCGTATGTTCATCTCATGCCCCGAGAGGCTGTTCGCGAGGCGGTGAGGAATCGGCCGAGTGATGCGTCCCGTACGACGGAGTGCCGGACAGGTCAACGGAGACCGTGCAGCATTCGTACCGGCAAAGCATCCGCGCAGCGAACCTCCCGGCCGCATCGGTTCCCGAGCCGGATGATGCCGGTCGGCGGAGACGGTCGGCGCGACCGTCACCCACCGACCGGCAGGGCGCGGTTCGGGTACTACTTCGCGGTGGCGAGACCGGCCAGGGACCGCGGGAGTGGGCCCCGGTGCAGGACGCCCAAGCGCTGGGTGGCGCGGGTGAGGGCGACGTAGAGTTCGGCCGCGCCGCGGGGTCCGTCGGCCAGGATGTGCTCGGGTTCGACCACCAGGACGGCGTCGAACTCGAGGCCCTTGGTCTCCGAGGCGGGGACCGTGCCCGGCATACCGGGCGGGCCGATCACGATACTGGTGCCCTCGCGGTCGGCCTCATCGCGGACGAATTCCTCGATAGCCGAGGGCATCTCGTCGGTGGGGAGCTGCCGGGCCCAGGGTTGGACACCGCAGGCTCGGACCGAATCCGGCGGGGTGACGTCGGGGGAGAAGTCGGCGAGCACGGCCGCGGCGACGGCCATGATCTCCGCCGGGGTGCGGTAGTTCACGGTGAGCGAGCGGTACTTCCAGCGGCCCGGAACGTAGGGGTCGAGCATCTCGGCCCATGCGGTCGCGCCCGCCGCGGAACGACGCTGCGCGAGATCGCCCACCACGGTGAAGGAATGGCCGGGGCAGCGGCGCATCAGCACCCGCCAGTCCATGGCCGACAGCTCCTGGGCCTCGTCGACCACGATGTGCCGGTAGGTCCAATCCCGGTCCGCGGCAGCGCGTTCGGCCAGTTCACGGGTGTCGCGTTCGATGAAGCGCTCGGCCAGGTCCTCGCCGTAGAGCATGTCGGTGGCGAACAGATGGTCCTCGTCGTCCATGTGGTCGGCGCGGCTCACCAGCAGATCCAGCACGCCCTCGGCGTAGGCGGCCTGCGCCTTGCGTTCCCGCTCGGCCGCGGCCTCCTCGGCGGAGGTGTCGCGGCCCAGCAGGTCGGCCAGCTCGTCGAGCAGCGGGACATCCGACACCGTCCAGGCCTCGCCCTCGGCCCGCCAGAGCGACTGGTCGGCGCCCGCCGCGCGCAGCCGGTCGGTCGACGACAGCAGTTCCGCCAGTAGCTGTTCCGGCCTGAGCGTCGGCCACAGTTCGTCGAGCAGGGCGGTGAAGCCCTCGTGCTCGGCGAGTTCGGTGCGCAGGTCGGAGCGCATGTTCTCCCACGCCTCGCGGTCCTCGCGGGTGAGCCAGCCTTGACTGATGCGGGCGATCGCGCGCTCGGTCAACGCCCAGGTGAGCACCTCCACGAAAGTGGCGCGGGCCCGATTGTGCGGCAGGCCGCTCTCGCGAGCCTCCGACCGCGCCCAGTCCGCGATGTCCGCGCCGATGCGGACCGTCACATCCGAGAGCTCCAAGGACACCGGCTCCGCGGGCACCCGCTGCCGGTCCGCGATGGCCCCCTTCAACACCTCGAGGATGCCCAGCGCACCCTTGAGCCGGGCCACCTCCGGAACGTCCTCGGCGGTCGCGTGCACGCCGGGCATGAGATCCGCGGTGGTGGTGAACACCACGTTGGTCTCGCCCAGCGACGGCAGCACGCGCCCGATGTGCCTGAGGAAGGCCGTATTCGGGCCCACCACGAGCACGCCGTTGCGTTCCATCTGCTCGCGCTGCGTGTACAGCAGATACGCCACCCGGTGCAGCGCCACCACGGTCTTGCCGGTGCCCGGCCCGCCCTCGATCACCAGCACGCCCGGGTGATCGAGCCGGATGATCCGGTCCTGCTCGGCCTGGATCGTCGCGACGATGTCGCGCATGCCCTCCCCGCGCGGCGCGTTGACCGCCGCCAGCAGGGCCGCGTCACCGCGCTCCCCGTCCCCGGGACGGCCGAACACCTCGTCGGTGAAATCCACCACCTCACGGCCCCGCGTGTGGAATTGGCGACGCCGGCGCATGCGCTCCGGGGTCGCGGCGGTCGCGGTGTAGAACGCCTGCGACGCCGGGGCCCGCCAATCCTGCAGCAGCGGCTCGAATTCGTTGGTCTCGTCGTAGATGCCGATCCGGCCGATGTAGGCGTGCTCACCGGTCTCGCTGTCGAGACGCCCGAAGCACAGGCCGTTGTCGGCCACACCCAGCCGGTTCATCTCCCTGGCCAGCGCCCGCGCCTCGGCATCCCGCTCCACCAGCACCGTCGCGTTGCCCCGCACCGTCAGCGTCTCGCCGTACCGGCCGCGCACCCGCGCCCGCTCGGCGTCCAGCCGCGCGTACAGCCCGGCCACGTAGTCGCGCTCGGACCGCAGTTCGTTCTCGTATCCCTGATCAGACATCAGCACCACACCTTCCGCCCAGCCGGTCCCCGGCCGCCGCCCACGCGCCATCCGCGCAGGCCGCGGCCCTCGGCCAGCGATTGTGCGCCATCACGGGGGCCTTGCCGCAAGCCCCCCACTGCGATATATGTTGAAAGGGGAGAGAGGTACAGCCCTCCCCGATTCCCCTTCTCGCAGCCGCTACGCGGCGGTCGGACGCTGCCCGCCCGACGCCAGGTTCATGATGTCCTTGTTGCCGTCGGCCCACTGCGCCGTCATCACCATGGCCTCGACCTTCCACACACCGGCCACCAGGCGCAAGCCGATGCGGTAGGTGCCGCCCAGCGTCCAGCGCGGCGAGCCGAGCGGATTGGCCAGCAGATGCACCGCCTGGAAGACGGCGGTCAGCTCGGCTCGATCACCGTCGACGGTCACCAGATGATTGCCCAGCAGATGCTGGGTGGCGTCGAAGGCGCCGATCAAACTCTCCCAATCCGCCCGGATCCGACCGGGATTCACCGTCGCGGGCTCACCACCCCACACGCTCGAGTAGTCCAGGGTGACCACGTCGGCGAAGACGCCCGGGAAGGCGTCCCAGTCGCGAATGTCGATGAACCAGAACAGGCGGGTGACGGCCTCGATGATGTCGGCGCGCTGCTGAGCGGTGGCGGTCATGGCGAAACTCCTCCGGTGCAAGGGAATCGGTGGTGACTCTCGCCACCGAGCCTGCTCGCCCGCGCCGCCGGCGAACAGTGCACGCCGTGCCTCGTACCCCCAGGGCCACCCACGTCCTGTGTCACACTGCGGACATGGCCGTGCGCGAGGATCTGGCGGAATTCCTGAAGTCCCGGCGGGCGCGCGTCGATCCGCGGGACACCGGATTACCACCCTCGGGGGCGCGCCGAGTCCCGGGTCTGCGCCGCGCCGAACTCGCGCACCTCGCCGGAATCAGCGCCGAGTACTACCAGCGCCTCGAACAGGGCCGCGCCGCCAACCCCTCCGCCGACGTCCTCGACTCCCTTGCCGCCGCGCTGGGCCTCAACCCCGTCGAAACCGAGCACCTGCACGCTCTCGCCCGCCCACCCCGGCGCTCCGAAACCGCTTCCACCGCGCCGCGTCCCGAGCTGCTGCGCATGCTCGACCTGATCGACAAGGCCCCCGCCGCGCTCATCACCGACCTGTTCGACGTGCTCGCCGCGAACCCGCTGGCGCACTACGTCTTCGGTGACCTGATCGGCGACAATATGGCCCGCTCGCTGTTCTTCGACCCCGCCGCCCGCGCCTTCTACCTCGACTGGGACGACGTGGCCGCCGCCACCGTCGCCCAGTTGCGCCGCATCGCGGGCCGCTACCCCGACGACCCCGCCACCACCGCCCTCATCGACGAACTCGCCACCGGCAGCGCCGCATTCGCCGCCCTCTGGGCTGCCGGCGACGTCGAACACCGCACCCACGGCGGCAAACGCCTCCGCCACCCCCACTCCGGCGACCTCACCTTCGCCTACGAGAACCTCGAACTGCCCGGCGATCCCCGCCGCCGCATCGTCACCTTCACCCCCGGCCCGGACACCACCCTGCCGGTCCTGTGAAGTCGGCGCCACTTCCTACTTGGATTGACAAACCTCGGGTATGGCTCAGCCCGCATACGACATCGGCGAGGGGCCCGCTACGCGGATGAGCCTCTCGCTACCCGAGGGGACCGCCGAAGCGATCCGGCGGCGAGTCGGCACACGGGAGTTCTCCGCCTTCGTAACTTCGGCCGTGGAACGAGAGTTGCGAGGCTTGCGGCTGGACGAGTATCCGGAGGATTACGAGCGCCGCCGCGGGGCGTTGTCGGAGACCGACCGCCGGCACGCCTTCGATCGATTCGAGCAAGCGCTGACGGGCGGGGATACATGGCCGGACGAAAGCTGAGCACTCGGGCCCGAGGCGCGTCCTCGGCGCCCGGCACCGTCGTAGTCGACTGTGAAGGGCTCTCCGGCTTGGTATCGGAGGAACACGCGGTCGTCGCGTTGGTCGCGGAGGCTCGCAGCCGCGGGATGGACGTGGTGATCGGCGCGCTCACGATCATCGAAGCGACCCATCGCAAGATCGACCGAGCACGGCTGGCCTGGCTGCTGTCCAACCTCCGGGTGGAACCCGTCGACGACGTGCCCGCCCGCGCGGCCTCACACCTCCTACTCGAGACCGGATTGCATGGTCACAAGTACGCCATCGATGCCGCCGTGGCCGAAATGGCGATGCGGCAACACCCGCCGGTGGTCCTCATGACCTCGGATCCTCAGGGCTCGGGGGCGCTGTGCGGTGACACGGTGCGGATCATCCAGCTCTGACGACACTCGACGCGCCGAGGCGGGTTACGGGTTCGTTCGGAGTGTTGTCGTTAGATTGGGGGCAGGACGGATCGATCGCGACGCGAGAGTGGCCCGCAGGGAGGCGGGTTCGTGTCGAGGTGCGGGAATACCGTTGTGACACAACGTGCCACGCGAATGACAACGCGTGGTCATGTGGGGTGGCGTCAAACTATGACCTTGACCTCAGTGACCACGCGGGGTCATGGTGCGGTCATACGATCCGGGGCTGACATATGCGGGAAGGCGAGTAGGCCATGGATCGAAATGCGTTCGTCGAGGTGATGAACGAGGCGAGCGGCATGCTGGAGACCGGCCGGGCCGAGGAGGCGCTGGCGCGGTTGTCGGCGTTCGACGACGAGCTGGCCGGGGTCCCCGATCCCAAGGAATACGGCTGGATCGTCTCCTACCGCTTCCGATCCGCCTTCGCCGCGGGCGATTACGCCCAGGCCCTGCACCTGGCCGAACACGGCCCGGCCCGCTACCCGGCCGACATCCCGCCCGCCACCCTCGCCACCATGTACTCCATGGCCGTCGAGGCCGCCACCCAGCAGGACCTGCCCGACAGCGCGGTCCTCATGGCCGACCGCTGCATAGACCTGCGCCGCGCCCACGGCGAACACGCCGAGGTGCTGATGGCGGCCATGACCGCCTGCACCCTGCTCGGCGACATCGAAAGACACGACCTGGCAAGCAGATATGCGCAACTGCTGATCACCGAGGGCGTCGGCCACGACGACTACCGCGGTTACGGGTACTACGCGCTGTGCGCCGCCATCGAACAGGGCGTCGGCGGACACCTCATCGACACCCTGCGGGCCGGGCGCGAATGGCTCGAGACCCAGGACAACGAATTCGCCCGGGTGGCATTGGAATATCTGCAGACCGCCCCCGCCCTGCGCGACCCGCTCGCCATCGACCTCGGCCTCGAGGACCCGCTCCGCAACGGCGCGCCGCTGGTCGAACCCGGTACCATGTTTCCCGAACCGGGCGCACCCTTTCCCGAACCGGGCGCACCGTTCCCCGAAGCCGGCGCACTGTTCCCCGAACCCGGCGCGGCCTTCCCCGAACCCGGCTCGGCACAGCCTGATCAGGCGTTCTCGCCGCTGGAACCCGGTGGCGCGCACCCCGAACCCGGCGCGCCGGGAGCCGGTTTCGGTGCCGCGCAGTCCGGCCCGGTGCCGGGCCTGCCGCCGCTCGACCCCGCCGTCGCGCCCGACGCCATGGCGACGCAGTACCTGCGGGTCGGCGACGGTGCGCCGCAGCTCGCGGCCGGTCCGGCGCAGCCGCCCGCCGAGCAGCTCGCGGGCGGCGCGACCGCCGACGCGTTGATGGACGCCAACCGTCCGGGCATCGCCGCCTCCGCTTACCGGGCGCTGATCGACGACGCCGTCGGCACCGGGCGACCGGACCCGCTCATCATGGGCAAGGCCACCCTGGGCCTGCTCACCGCGCTCATCTTCGACAATCGGGTCGGCGAGGCGCATTCGGTGTGGATCGACGAGCAGGGACCCACCTACCTGGGTATCTGGTCGCTCGAGAACGGCCAGACCTCGGTGCACGACGCCATCGCCTACAACCTGGTGGCCGCGTTCCTGCACTCGCTGAGCACCGGCGACCCGAACGCCGCCAACCACGCGGTCGACAGCCTGATGACCCGAAACGTGGAGTGGGCCTACGAGAACGACCGCCAGGTCGTCCCCGCCATGATCGGCAGCTGGCGGCGGCACCTGCTCGAGATCCACGGCGGTGAACCCGCGCCCGAATACCGCTGGCAGCTGACCCAGGCCGAACAGCGCTGGGGCGCGCCGATTCCCGACGGCGGCCTGTACTGGATGCGCCCCTACCGCTGGGTCGTCGACTGGCTGTGACCGTCCGGTTGCCCGGTGCCTGACCGTGCCGGTCGGTACGTCCTGACCGTGCCGGTGACCGGGGGAGTCGGCGTCGCCGCCTAGGCTGGCGGCATGGCGACCGAAATCTGGCACAACCCGCAGTGCTCCAAGAGCCGCACCGCCAAAGCGGTGCTCGAGGAAACCGGCTCGGACTACGTCGAGCGTCGCTACCTCGACAACCCGCCCTCGGCCGACGAAATCCGCGCCGCCCTGACCAAACTCGGCCTCGAACCGTGGGACATCACCCGCACCGCCGAGGCCCAGGCCAAGGAACTCGGCGTCGCCTCCTGGGGCCGCACCCCCGCCGACCGCGACCGCTGGATCGAAGCCCTGGCCACCCACCCCCGCCTCATCCAGCGCCCCATCGTCTTCACCGCCGACGGCCGCGCCTTCGTCGCCCGCGACAACGAAACCCTCGACGAACTGCGCTGACCTCAGGCGGCGACATTCCGTACGGCGGCCTGTGGATCCCGGCGGCGGTCCGCCGGGATCGCGCCACTCTCGGCCCTTCCGGTACGGGCTCCGTGAACAGCTTCGCTCGTTCTCGATGCGCCGCTGCTCGGCGGCCGCCCGGCCGCGCACTTCATGCGCCGACCGCGTCCCCGGTCTGGCGGGCCGCTGACATCGGCGGACGGCATGTAATCCGATGTGGAAGCCGGTCACCGGCACGAGCGCATCCGCGCCCAGGCACGAAATCGCCCCGGCAAGGCACAGGCCTTGTCGGGGCGAGGTGTTCTCGGGCCGAAGCTCGAGGCGGTCGACAGCGGGACGGACGTCGTGGCGGTCGGGTGGACTGTGGCCCGGCCTTGATGTCAGCGTCGGGCAGGGGCTGAGGGGTCAGTGCAGGACGAAGACGGGGAATCCCGGTGCGATGTCGGTCAATTCGGCGTCGGTCGCGTCCTTGGTGACGCCCTCGAAGAAACGGCCGACCTCCCAGCCCCAGCGGTCGAGGTAGGCGCGCAGGACGGGGATCTTGTCGGCGTCGGGGAGTTCGGTGGCGGTGAAGGTCTCGGACTTGCGGCCCAGGCGGAGTTCGCCGGTCCCGGCGACGCGCAGGTTGCGGACCCACTGGGTGTGGCCGCGCGGGGCGACCAGGTAGCGGGTGTCGTCGATGGTCAGGACATTGACCAGGGTGGTGCGCCATTCGCCGGACTTGCGGCCGCGCACCGCCAGCAGCCGCGAGCCCGCGACGCTGATGCCGAGCTTGGGGAGCATGTTGAAGAAGCGGTTCATGTAGGGGTCGAGACCGGTGGGGCCGATGTAGCGGGTGGCGGCGGTGTGGGCGTCCATGGGATCTTCCTTCACTCTGCGAGAGCGGTGCTCTCTGTTGAGATCAGTGTGCATGCACGCCTCGCGGAATGTCAAGAGCAGTGCTCTCGAAATATTCGGGTGATCCGAAACGTGGCACACTATCGGGATGAGCGTCCCCCGAACCGCCCGAGCCCGGGCCAGAGCCGAGATCACCCGCGAGATCACCGACGCCGCGCGCCGGCAGCTAGCCGAATCCGGCGCCCCCGCGCTGTCGCTGCGGGCCATCGCCCGCGAGCTGGGCATGGTGTCCTCGGCGCTGTACCGCTACTTCCCCAGCCGCGACGACCTGCTCACCACGCTCATCATCGAGGCCTACGACAGCATCGCCGACGCGGTCGAGAACGCGGTCGCCGCCGCGGATACGCCCCGGGCGCAGTGGCGGGCGATCTCCCACGCGGTCCGGGACTGGGCCAAGGCCCACCCGCACGAGTACGCCCTGGTCTACGGCTCGCCCGTGCCGGGCTATCGGGCCCCCGAATCCACGATCGGCCCGGCCTCCCGCGTGCCGGTGGCCGCGCTGGGCGTGGTCAACCGGGCGTGGAAGTCGGCCAGTCTCACGGTGCCCGACGAACCGGTCGATCCGGTACTGGCCGCCCAGTCCGCGGGCATCGCCGAGCAGGTCGCGCCCGGTCTGCCCGAGGTCGCGGTGGTGCGCGGGGTCATGGCGTGGACGCAGCTCTACGGCACGGTGACCTTCGAGCTGTTCGGGCAGCTCGACAACAGCATGGATCCGGCCGGGCCGTTCTTCGCGTACTCCGTCGAGGCCATGGCCGACTTCATCGGCCTGACCCGCTAGCGACCCGAACGGCGATGCGTTACAGCGGGAACGGCGGCGCGCCGATCCCGGCGATGCGTAGATTGCCCCACGGGTCACGCTCCTGGAGCACGCCGGGCGCCGGGGCCCGGCCCGGGACTGTCAGGAAGACCTGACCTCGCCCGGGTTCGGGGAGCTCCGCCCCGTCGTCGGCGGAAACCCGTCCGTACCAATGGAACTGGCCGTCGGTCGGATCGAGGTGACCGGTCAGCGCGACCCGCACCGCCACCTCGACGCCCGGCGCGTCCAGGAGCGCCGGGCCCGAATAGTCCGGCGCCGGTTCGGGTTCGGTGAAGCCCTCCGGGGCGGCCGGTGGCCGGGGGGCGCGGCGGGCCCGCCGGAGCCTCACAGTAGCCTCACAGTAGCCCTCGGCGTCGCCACACGCGCTTGCCGATCGGCCCCATCAGTCCCTGTTCGTCCAGGAAAGCACCGAGATTCGCCGCGCCCAGCCCCAGTGCGCGCCGCGAATGCGGGTTGGCGCGGGCCATCCGCCGGGCCGCCCGCCCGTCCTCGATGCCCGCGCGGGCGTACATGTGCCAGTTGGTCATCAGGTACACGAACAGGGGAGCGGCCACCGCCACGCACAGTCGCGTGTACAGCGTTTCGGCCTTCGACATGCTCGGCGTCCGGTGTGTCAGGGCGTCGCGCGCGAACCCGATGTGCCGCGCCTCCTCGGTGACGTGGATGCGCATGGCCCGCGCGACCAGGGGCTGCAACCGCGGATCGTCGAGGGTGCGGCGCTGCAACGCGTCGAAGATCTCCTCGCCGACCAGCGCCCCCACCCACACCATCGACCCGCGCAGCACCTGCTGCAGCGCGCTGATGGTCCAGCGCTCGAGCCGGTTGGGCCAGTAGGGCCGCGCCTCGATGCGGTCGATGAGCTTGCCGAACATCATCATGTGCCGGCATTCGTCGCCCATCTCGGTGAGCGTGTAGTGCGCGTGCCGCGAGGTCGGATCGCCGGCCATGAGTTCGCGCAGCAGCAGGCGGTTGAGCAGGTTCTCGAACCAGATGCCGACCGAGAGCACATTGGCGAGTTCCTGCCGGGAGAGTTCGCGGCGCTGTTCGGGCGTCATGGCGTCCCAGAGCGGGGTGCCGTAGAGGGAGATGACCTCGGGTGGCAGGAACAGTTTGTCCGGGTCCAGCGGGGCGTCCCAGTCCAGATCGACGACCGGGTCGTAGGACTTCTTCGCCGATCCGGCCAGCAAACGTTGGGCGAATGATTCGCGCCCGGAGAGGCCGCGCGCAGCAGTGGAGACCGCGTTGTCGCCCATGACAGCTCCCGACTATTACTGGTACAGGCTGTTACACTCAGATTAGTGGTACATGCCGTCACGGTCAATGTCGGAGGTGGGTATCGTGAGGCGCGTGACCGGGACCCGACGCAGCAAACCCGCGCCGCCGGGCGCCGACGGCCGCAGTACCCGCTGGGACGACCACAAGGCCCGCCGCCGCGTCGAGATGCTCGACGCCGCGCTGACCGTGATCGAGGAGCACGGCACCGAGATCTCCGTCCAGCAGATCGCCGACCGCCTCGCGGTCCCGCGCCCGGTCGTCTACCGGCACTTCGACGGCCGCACCGACCTCGACGAAGCCATCCGCCGCCACATCCTCGACGGCCTCACCGCCGAACTCATGCCGCGCCTGCACCCCGACGGCACCGTCCGCGACCTGGTGCGCGGAGCCGTCGGCACCTACGTCGGCTGGGTGGAACGCCACCCCAACCTGCACCGCTTCCTCACCGCCGCCGCCGCCGACCCGCACGGCGAATCCTCCACCGCGCTGGCCGGGGCCCGCGACCGGATCGGCGGGCGGCTCGCGGACCTGTTCGCCGACGCCCTGCACCGATTCGGCATCGACCGGAACCGGGCCCGCCCCATGGCCTTCGGCACGGTCGGCTTCGTCGACGGCGTGGTCAACAGCTGGCGTGCGGCCCCCGGGCTGTCCTCGGACCACATCGAGGGCATCCTCACCGAATCGGTGCTGTCGCTGCTCGAGGGCAATGCCCGTAGTCTGGACGTGCCGCTGACCCGCGACACCGTCGTCGCCGACCTGCTCTCGCGCACCGAGGCGGCGCGGGCGTGACGTCGATCGACCCGAGGACTCCGATGGCCGCACGCACTCTCGCCCGGCTGGCCGTGTTCACCGGAATCGCCGCCGGGGCCGCACTGGCTCCGGCCGCGTCCGCCGGCGCCGACACCGAACTTCCCGCGGGACTGCACTGCGACGTCCTGGACTGCCGCAACGACACCGACACCGAATACGTGGTCTCCGGCTACATGCAGTGCGAGTACCACGACTCGGACGGCGGGGGCTCCTCCGGCAGCGAGCAGTTCGTCGATTTCGTGCCGGCGCATTCGCTCTACCGGCTCTCGTCCTGCATCGACGGGCAGGCGCCCTACCTGCGCTCCATCGACGAGGTCGACTAGCCCCTCGCCGCGCCGGTGAGGGCCGGATAGCTGCGATTCCACAGCCACTCGACCGGTCCGCGCTCGAAGCGGCGCAGCCAGAAGTGGGCGAAGACCAGCATGAGCGCACACACCATCACATAGATCCCCACCGTGAACGGCACTCGGGCATTGGCCGACACCAGGCTCGCCAGGCCCAGACCCCAGCCGTAGCACAGGAATCCCGCCACCAGGTTCTGGAGGATGTAGCAGCTCAACGCCATTCGCCCGACCTCGCCGAAGCGGCGGCCCACCCAGCCGGGCCGGGGCCGATACGCGTACACCTCGGCGACCAGGGCGAGCAGGCCCAGCGAGACCACCGGCGCGGTGCCGTAGCGGGCCAGCAGGATCAGATCGCCGCCGATCAGGCCCAGCGCCAGGTCGACGGGCGCGGCGATGCCGAAGCCGATCAGCATGAGCCGCTTGCGGATTCGCGCCCCGCCCGGCTCGAAGATCCCGGCCCGGAACAGGCGCGCACCCAGCAGGAACAGGGCGATGGACATGGGGAAGATGAGCAGCGGTTCGAGCCGGAACACCAGCAGGTGCTCCCACCGGAACGCCACCAGATCCCAGAACGAGCCGTCCGCGTACGGATTCGGATCCAGCGTCCGGCGCGGGCCGGAATCGTCCGGCGATCCGACCGCGATCGCCACCGCGAACAGCGACAACAGGGTGAGGTGCACGCTCGCCTGCGCGATGAGCCAGCGCCGCTGCGCCTTCGGGCCGGTGGCCAGGATGAACGCCACCACCAGGCCGGTGACCGCGTACCCCATCAGCACGTCGAACTCGGCGACGAGGAAGAAGTTCAGCAGGCCGTCGAGGAACAGCAGCCCCGCCCGCACCGGATAGCTGCCCGGCCAGGCGCGCCCGCCCCGCCCCGCCGATCGCTGCTGGATAGCCAGACCGATGCCGAACATGATGGTCAGCAGCCCCAGGAACTTGCCCTGCGCGAGCTGCTGCAGGAATCGCTCGATCCACAGCCACGCCCCGTGCGGCTCGTCGCTGCGCGCGATGTAGCCGAGCAGCCCTTCGGCATTGGTGAAGATCCAGACATTGGTGCCCAGGGTGCCCAGGATCGCGATGCCGCGCAGCACGTCGAGCGCGGCCACCCGGCTCGAAACAGGCTGGGCGGGTGCGGAATCGGGGTCGTCGGCGACGGGGGTGACCGGGTGCGGCGGGCGGGGGAGGGGAGCCGATTCGACCATGCGGGTGATTGTGCCGTCGCGCCGGTCCCGGGCGGATCACCCGCGAGGACGATCCGGCGTACGACTCGCGAATGAGACCGACCCGGACAGTCCGGCCGCGTCCGGGCCTGCCTTTCGCCTAGGCTCGAAGCCATGCAGCGCATCATCGGAATCGAGGTCGAGTACGGCATTTCGACGCCGACCGAGCCGTCAGCCAACCCGATTCTCACCTCCACCCAGGCGGTGCTCGCCTACGCCGCGGCGGAGGGCGTGCCGCGCGCCAAGCGCACACGCTGGGATTACGAGGTGGAATCGCCGTTGCGCGACGCGCGCGGTTTCGATCTCGGCAGGCTCAACGGGCCCGCGCCGGTGATCGACGCCGACGAGGTCGGGGCGGCCAATATGATCCTCACCAACGGGGCCCGCCTCTACGTCGACCATGCCCACCCGGAGTACTCCGCGCCCGAGGTCACCGACCCCCTCGATGCCGTGATCTGGGACAAGGCCGGTGAACGGGTCATGGAGGCCGCCGCCCGCTACGCCTCCAGCGTGCCGGGCGCGGCCCGCATGCAGCTGTACAAGAACAACGTGGACGGCAAGGGCGCCTCCTACGGCACCCACGAGAACTACCTGATGAGCCGGGAGACCCCGTTCAATCAGATCATCGTGGGCCTGACCCCGTTCTTCGCCTCCCGGCAGGTGGTGTGCGGGTCCGGGCGCGTGGGCATCGGCCAGTCCGGTGACACCCCCGGTTTCCAGCTGTCGCAGCGCGCGGACTACATCGAGGTCGAGGTCGGTCTCGAGACCACCCTCAAGCGCGGCATCATCAACACCCGCGACGAGCCGCACGCCGACGCCGACAAGTACCGCCGCCTGCATGTCATCATCGGCGACGCCAACCTCGCCGAATGGTCGACCTACCTCAAGGTCGGCACCGCGGCGCTGGTGCTGGACATGATCGAGGCCGGCGAGGACTTCTCGGATCTGCAGCTGGCCCGCCCGGTCACCGCCGTGCACACCATCAGCCACGACCCGACTCTGCGTGCCACCGTTGCCCTTTCCGACGGCCGCGAACTGACCGGCCTTGCGCTGCAACGCATCTACCTCGACCGGGTCGAGAAGTTCATGGACCGCACCGGAAACGACGACCCGCGGGTGCTGGACGTCATCGAGAAGTGGGCCCACGTGCTGGACCTGCTCGAGCGCGACCCGATGGAATGCGCCGACCTGCTGGACTGGTGCGCCAAGCTGCGCCTGCTCGAGGGCATGCGCTCGCGTGAGGGCCTGTCCTGGGCCGCCCCCAAGCTGCACCTGGTCGACCTGCAGTACTCCGACGTGCGCCTGGACAAGGGCCTCTACAACCGCCTGGTGGCGCGCGGCTCCATGCAGCGCCTGGTCACCGAGCAGCAAGTCACCGACGCCATGACCAACCCGCCCACCGACACCCGCGCCTACTTCCGCGGCGAGTGCCTGCGCCGGTTCGGCGCGGATATCGCGGCGGCCAGCTGGGATTCGGTGATCTTCGACCTGGGCGGCGACTCGCTGGTGCGGATCCCCACCCTGGAACCGCGTCGCGGCACCAAGTCCCACGTCGGCAAACTCCTGGACGGGGTGCACACCGCCTCGGAACTGGTGCGCCAGCTGACCCACTAGGCCCACGTGAGGGGGGTACGGGACCTGAACCCCGTACCCCTTTTTCGTGTCCGCGACATGGCGGCGGGGAGATCGCGGGCACAGCACAATGACGTTTAATCCGGCATGTTGTCCCCGCTGGTGGGTACTGTTGACGGCACGAGCATCGGGTCTTCTCCGGTGCTCGCCGATGATCACAGAGGAGGTCGGCTGCTATGGCACAAGAGCAGACCAAGCGCGCCGGTGGCGGCGACGAGGACGAGGGCCCGGTCGGCGACGGTGGGGCTGGACAGGAGCGTCGCGAGAAGCTGGCGGAGGAAACCGACGACCTGCTCGACGAGATCGACGACGTGCTCGAGGAGAACGCGGAGGACTTCGTCCGCGCATACGTGCAGAAGGGCGGCCAGTGACCCAAGGTGACCCCCTGCGGCTCCAGTTGGGGTTCGCCCAATCCTCTTTCTCCGAGTACCTGCGTTTACACGCTCCGGAACTG
The DNA here is from genome assembly GCF_040630785.1 of Nocardia sp. NPDC005746. Classification (NCBI taxonomy): domain Bacteria; kingdom Bacillati; phylum Actinomycetota; class Actinomycetes; order Mycobacteriales; family Nocardiaceae; genus Nocardia; species Nocardia sp. NPDC005746. The sequence goes on along the minus strand of NZ_JBEXYE010000013.1, from coordinate 96,517 downwards.
TTGCCCGGCAACGGATTCGGACCCGGCGGCACGCACCCGAATCCGGGCGTGCCGTCGGATATCGCTCCGCACGGCACCACCATCGTCGCGGTCAGCTACCGCGGCGGTGTGCTGATCGCGGGCGACCGCCGCGCCACCCAGGGCAACCTGCTGGCCCAGCGTGACATCGAGAAGGTGTACATCACGGACACGTACTCCGCGGCCGGCATCGCCGGTACCGCGGGGATGGCGATCGAGATGATCCGCCTGTTCGCGGTGGAGCTCGAGTACTACGAGAAGATCGAGGGCGTGCCCCTCACCTTCGACGGCAAGTCCAACAAGCTGTCGAAGATGGTGCGCGACAACCTCCCCGCCGCCCTGCAGGGGCTGGCGGTGGTCCCGCTGCTGGTCGGCTTCGACCCGGACGCGCAGGACCCGGACAAGTCCGGGCGGATCGTGTCCTACGACGTGGTCGGCGGGCGCAGCGAGGAGCGGTTCGGGTACACCGCGGTGGGGTCGGGTTCCCTGTTCGCCAAATCGTCGCTGAAGAAGACCTACGCGCGCGGCCTCGACCAGGACCGGGCGCTGCGGATCGCGATCGAATCGCTCTTCGACGCCGCCGACGACGACACCGCCACCGGCGGTCCCGACACCATGCGCAACATCTACCCGACGGCCATCGTCATCGACTCCGAGGGCACCGTGGAGGTCACCGACGAGCGCCTGAAGGAGATCACCCGGGCGATGGTGGAGGAGCGGGCCGCGCTGGCGGCAGAGGGGATCGGCGAAGCATGACACTGCCGTATTACGCGTCGGCCGAACAGATCATGCGCGACAAGACCGAGCTCGCGCGCAAGGGCATCGCGCGCGGCCGCTCGGTCATCGTGCTGGTCTACGACAAGGGCGTGGTGTTCGTGGCCGAGAACCCCTCGGCCACCCTCCACAAGATCAGTGAGCTCTACGACCGGGTCGGTTTCGCCGCGGTCGGCAAGTACAACGAGTTCGAGGCGCTGCGCCGCGGGGGCATCCTGCAGGCCGACCTGCGCGGCTACCAGTTCGACCGCCGCGACGTGACCGGCCGGTTCCTGGCCAACCTGTACGCGCAGAGCCTGGGCACCATCTTCACCGACCAGCTCAAGCCCTACGAGGTGGAGATCTGCGTCGCCGAGGTGGGGTACCCGGAACAGTCCACGAACTCGGTGCTGTACCGGATCAACTTCGACGGATCCATCGTCGACGAACGGGAATTCGTGGTGATGGGCGGCAACACCGACCCGATCACCACCGCCCTCAAGGCGTCCTACAAGCCGGGCATGGACCTGCATTCGGCCATCACCACGGCGGTGGCCGCGCTGCAGAAGGCCGTGCCCGAGGGCGACAAGGACAAGCAACGCACCGTGGGTGTCTCCTCCCTGGAGGTGGCAACCCTCGAGCAGTCCCGGCCGCGGCGGGCGTTCCGCCGGGTCCACGGCGCCGCGCTGTCGGAGTTGATCACCGGCAAGGCGCCGAACGCGAAAGCGGCCGCCGAGGCCGACAAGCCGTCGGGCGGGGACCCGTCCTAAGGCCCCGGCGACGTCGGCAAATCCCGGTATTCGGGATAAGGCTCCTTTGCACTCTCAATAGCAGAGTGCAAAGGAGCCTTGCTTTTTCGCAGGGTAGAGCGCGTGCCGCGTTGCATGCCGTGCTAAATCGTTGTGAATACGTTTGCATCAGTGCTCCGACAAGGCCGTTACCGGGCACTATTCCGCTGTAATGTCGATAGGGTGCAGCGACGAATCATGGGGATCGAGACCGAATTCGGGGTGACGTGCACGTTCCACGGTCACCGTCGGTTGAGTCCTGACGAGGTGGCCCGGTACTTGTTCCGCCGGGTAGTTTCCTGGGGCCGTAGCTCGAACGTGTTCCTTCGTAATGGTGCCCGGCTCTACCTCGATGTCGGTTCCCATCCGGAGTACGCCACGGCCGAATGTGACAGCTTGGTGCAGTTGGTCACTCACGACCGCGCCGGCGAGCGGGTCCTGGAGGATCTGCTCATAGACGCCGAGCAGCGGCTCGCGGAGGAGGGTATCGGCGGCGATATCTACCTGTTCAAGAACAACACCGACTCCGCGGGCAACTCCTACGGCTGCCACGAGAACTTCCTCGTGGTCCGGGCCGGGGAGTTCTCGAGGATCTCCGACGTGCTGTTGCCGTTCCTGGTTACCCGGCAGTTGATCTGCGGGGCCGGGAAGGTGCTCCAGACGCCGAAGGCGGCGACGTTCTGCCTGTCGCAGCGGGCCGAGCACATCTGGGAGGGGGTGTCGTCGGCGACCACGCGGTCGCGGCCGATCATCAACACCCGTGACGAGCCGCACGCCGACGCCGAGAAGTACCGGCGCCTGCACGTGATCGTGGGCGACTCGAACATGGCCGAACCGACGACCATGCTGAAGGTGGGCACGGCGTCGCTGGTGCTGGAGATGATCGAGGCGGGCGTCGCCTTCCGAGACTTCGCGCTGGACAACCCGATTCGCGCCATTCGTGAGGTCTCGCACGATCTCACCGGTCGTCGGCCCGTGCGGCTGGCGGGCGGGCGGCAGGCATCGGCGCTCGACATCCAGCGCGAGTACTACGCCCGCGCCGTCGAGCATCTGCGCAACCGCGACCGCGACCCGCAGGTCGACGCGGTGGTGGATCTGTGGGGCCGCACCCTCGACGCGGTCGAGGCGCAGGACTTCGCCAAGGTGGACACCGAGATCGACTGGGTGATCAAGCGCAAGCTGTTCCAGCGGTACCAGGACCGCTACAACATGGAGCTGTCCGATCCCAAGATCGCCCAGCTGGATCTGGCCTACCACGACATCAAGCGCGGACGCGGCGTCTTCGACCTGCTCGCCCGCAAGGGTCTGGCCAAGCGGATCACCGAGGACGACGCGGTCGACGCGGCGGTCACCACGCCGCCGCAGACCACCCGGGCCAAGCTGCGCGGCGATTTCATCACCGCCGCGCAGGAGGCGGGCCGCGACTTCACCGTCGACTGGGTCCACCTCAAGCTCAATGACCAGGCACAACGGACGGTGCTCTGCAAGGACCCGTTCCGCTCGGTCGACGAGCGCGTGGACCGGCTCATCGCCTCCATGTAGGGAACAGCCCAGCTCTCGGGACTCTCCGGGGCTTCGCCTGCGAGCCTCCTGGATCCCGGGGAACACGTCCGGCAACGGGCCGTGAACCACTCGGTTCGCGGTCCGTTGCGCGGGTTATGGGGCCGGTCAGGGGAAAAAACGCGACCGCCCATGCGCCACCTCGGCGGCACTCCCATTACTCTCTACGGGGTGGCGATATCCAAGGTCGAGCGGTTGATGAATCTGGTTATCGCGCTGCTGTCCACCCGGCAGTTCCTGACCGCGGAGCGGATTCGGGAGTCGGTCGCCGGGTACGAGGAGTCCGCGAGCGACGAGGCCTTCAGCCGGATGTTCGAGCGCGACAAGAACGAGCTGCGCGATCTGGGCATACCCCTCGAGATCGGACCGGTGAGCCGGTTGTCGAGTGTCGAGGGCTACCGCATCAACCGGGATGCCTATGAGCTCCCGGACATCGATCTGACCAGTGAGGAAGCGGCCGCGGTCGCGGTGGCCGTGCAGTTGTGGGAGTCGCCGGAGCTGGCGGCGGCCGCCGAGGGCGGTCTGCTCAAGCTGCGCGCCGCTGGTATTCACGTGGAGCCCGACGCCGGGGTGTCGGCGGTGCCCGCGGTGCCGGCGCGGACGCGCGGCTCGGAGCCGGTGCTGGGCAAGCTGCTCGCCGCGATCGATGCCGGACGGTCGGTGCGGTTCAGGCACCGGCAGTCGCATGGGGATCCGGTCGAACGCGACGTCCAGCCCTGGGGTGTGGTGACCCACCACGGCCGCTGGTACCTGGTCGCGCACGACAATGTGCGTGACGCACAGCGGGTGTTCCGCATCTCCCGTATCGACGAGGACGTCATCGAATACGGCCCGGCCAATGCCGTGCACAAGCCCGAGGACCTGGACCTGCGCGCCGTGGTCGCCGAGGTCACCGCACAGTCGCCGATCACCGGATCGGCCACGGTGTGGGTGGCGCAGGGTCGCGGCCAGGAGATCCGCCGCCTCGGACCGGTCATGGAGGACCGGGTGCTGGGCGGGCGGCCCGGCTCGATCGTGGAGGTGCCGATCCGATCCCGCGACTGGCTGGCCCGGCTCATCACCGGACTCGGCGCGGACGCGCTGGTGCTCGCGCCGGAGGACCTGCGCGACAACGTGATCGCGCGCCTGAAGTCGGTGCTGGAGCGGACGGAGGTGACGGCGTGAGTGCGGACGCGTCGCGGAAACGCCGGGGAGACAGCGTGATCGACAATGCCCGCAAGGGGGACGGCGCCCGGGCGTCGGAGGGTGCGAAGGACCGGCGGGGCAGCGCGGCGGCGAGCAGCCGCCTGTCGACCCGGCTGGCCCGGCTGCTCAATATGATTCCGTACTTCCAGGCCAACCCGGGCATCGGTGCGGCGGAGGCGGCGGCCGAACTCGGCGTCACCACCAAGCAGCTGATGACCGATCTGAACCAGCTGTGGATGTGCGGCCTGCCCGGTTACGGGCCCGGTGACCTGATCGACCTGTCGTTCTCCGAGGAGAGCATCGAGGTCACCTTCAGCGCGGGCATCGACCGCCCGCTGCGGCTGACCTCCCTGGAGGCGACCGCGCTGCTGGTGGCGCTGCGCTCGATCGCGGATCTGCCGGGCATGGTGGATCCGAGCGCCGCGCACGCGGCCACCGCGAAGATCGAATCGGCCATCTCCGGACGGGAATTCGCGGGCCCGGCGCTGCCAGCACCGGTGGAAGCGCCCGCGGTGGCGACCGTCCGGTCCGCCGTCGAGCACGATCACGCGCTGCGCCTGGTCTACTACTCGGCCAGCCGCGATGTGGTGTCCGAACGCGTCGTGGACCCGATCCGCATCGTGCTGGTGGACAACAACAGCTACCTGCAGGCGTGGTGCCGGCAAGCCGAGGGCGTGCGCCTGTTCCGTCTCGACCGCATCGAGGAGGCCACCGGCCTCGACGAGCCCGCGCGCCCGCCCGCCGAGGCTGCCCTCGACGAGTCCGCGGCGCTGGACCTGTTCGTCGACGATCCCGCGGTCCCGCTGGCGCGCTTGCTGATTCGCCCCGATTACGCGTGGGTGCTCGAGCAGTACCCGATGCACAAGGTCACCACCCACCCCGACGGCAGCCTCGAGGCCACCATGCGCTTCGCCACTCTGGACTGGATGGCGCGGCTGCTGCTCGGCTTCGGCGCCGGCGTCACCGTGCTCGGCCCCGCGGAACTGGTGACCGCGGTGCGGGATCGGTCCAGTTCGGCGCTGGCCGCCTACGGCGGACTCGACGACACCGGGCTCGGGAATCTGGCCGGGCTCGAGGAGGTCGGTCCCGCTTGAGTCTCCGGGTGACGGTGCTCGGCGCGGGCAGCATCGGGTGTTATGTGGGTGGGCGGCTGGCCGCGGCGGGCGCGGAGGTGACCTTCGTGGGCCGCCCGCGCGTCCTCGACGAGCTGAACACGCACGGCCTGCGGCTCACCGACCTCGACGGCAAGAACGTCACCGTCGAGCCGACCGCGTTCGAGACGGCCACCGAGCCCACCGACGAGGCCGATCTGGTGCTGATCACCGTCAAGTCCGCGGGCACCGCCACCGCCGCCGCCGAACTGGCCGGGGTGCTAGCGCCCGGCACCGTGGTGCTCAGCCTGCAGAACGGCATCGGCAACGACGCGGTGATCCGCGAGATCCTGCCCACCTGCGTGGTGCTGCCCGGCATGGTGATGTTCAACGTGGTCCACCGTGGCGAGGGCCGCTTCCACCGCGGCACCGCGGGCACCGTCGACATCGCCGACGATGCGGTGTTGAAGCGGTTCACCGGCGTCTTCGCCCGGTCGGGTCTGGGCTTCAAACGCCACGCCGACCTGCTGTCCGTCCAATGGGCCAAGCTGCTGCTCAACCTGAACAACCCGATCAACGCGCTGTCGGGTCGTCCGCTGCGCGAGGAGCTGGCGTCCCGCGACTACCGGCGCTGCCTGGCCCTGGCCCAGCGCGAGGCGCTGGCCGCCATGGCGGCCGCACGGATCCGCCCGGCCCGGCTCACCCCGTTGCCGCCGGAGTTGATGGCGCGTCTGCTGACCACGCCAGACGGCGTCTTCCGTCGGGTTGCCGGACGTGTGCTGGCCATCGATCCGGTGGCCCGCTCGTCCATGGCCGACGACCTGGCCGCCGGACGCGCCACCGAAATCCCTTGGCTGTGCGGAGAAATCGTCAGCCTCGGTGCCATGGTAGGAATACCCACGCCGGTGAACCAGAAGCTGATAGAACTCGTGACAGCCGCGGAGAACGGCGACCGGCGCACCTGGTCGGGAGCGGAATTGCTGGCACAACTCGAGGGCGCCGTGCGTGACGAGGCGGCGAACGAGGGTTGACAACGAGGTTCGCGGTATGCGGGTCCGGTAGCATCGGACTCACCAAGTCTTTGGAGGTAATGGAATGACAGGCGCCATCAGCCCGTGGCACTTGCTGATCGTTGTGCTGATCTTCTTGCTGTTCTTCGGCTCGAAGCGCATGCCGGACGCGGCCCGCAGCCTGGGTCGCTCGATGCGCATCTTCAAGACCGAGGTCAGCCAGATGCAGAACGAGGGCAAGACGGGCGAGGCCGCTCCCGAGGCCCAGGCCCAGCCGGTGCAGCCGCCGGCGCAGCTGCCGCCGGCCCAGCCGGTGCAGCAGCACGTGGCACAGCCGAACGACCAGCAGAAGGCCTGAATCGGCCACCATCCGGGATGAGCGCGGGCTCATCCCGGATGTGGTGTTGTCCGGGTCCGGGGGCGCACCCGCGCCCACGTCTTCTGTGGCCGTAAGGCGGAGGCAGTCACACTCACATGCGTATTCGCATCCCGTTCGATCCGCGGCGCAGCAAGCGCCGTACGAATCCCGACGGCACCATGTCCCTGGTGGAGCACCTCTCGGAGCTCCGCAAACGCCTGCTCATCGCGCTGGCGTGGGTGGCGGTCGGCACCCTGTTCGGGTTCTTCTGGTACTCGCACACCCTGTTCGGGATCGAGAGCCTCGGTGAGATCCTGCGCGGCCCCTACTGTGCGCTCCCGGCCTCCTCGCGGGCCAATCTCAGCACCGACGGCGCCTGCCGACTGCTGGCGACCGCGCCGTTCGAGCAGTTCACGCTGCGCTTGAAAGTCGGCACCACGGCCGGCGTGGTGGTGGCCAGCCCGTTCTGGCTGTACCAGCTGTGGGCGTTCATCACCCCGGGCCTGTACGCGAAGGAACGCAAGTACGCGATCGCGTTCGTGGCGGCGGGCGCGTCGCTGTTCATCGCGGGCGCGGTGCTGGCCTACTGGGTGGTCGCGCACGCGCTCAGCTTCCTGATGACCATCGGCAACAATGTCCAGATCACGGCGCTCTCGGGTGCGCAGTACTTCAGCTTCATCATCAAGCTGCTGGTGATCTTCGGCGTCAGCTTCGAAACGCCTTTGCTCATCGTCGGTTTGAACTTCCTCGGGGTGCTGACCTACGAACGGCTCACCAAGTGGCGGCGCGGGCTGATCTTCGGATTGTTCGTGTTCGCGGCCATCGTGACCCCGCAGGATCCGATCTCCATGCTGGCGCTGGCGTTCGCGCTGACCCTGCTGTTCGAGATCGCGGTGCAGGTCGCGCGGATCAACGACAAGCGCAAGGCTCGCAACGCGCAGGCCTGGGACAAGCTGGCCGACGACGAGGCCTCCCCGCTCGATACCGCGCCCGGCGGCGTGGACGCCGCGACCCCGGTGCCCAGTGCCGAGCCGGTGAGCGCGACACCGGTGGAGAAAACCACGGGAGTCGTGTCGGATTACTCCGATACCCTCTGACACGTGGCATCAAGGTCGCTCACTGGCGAACTGGCGGCATTCACCGCCGAACTGAAATTCGAGCTCGATCCGTTCCAGCGGCAGTCGTGTGCGGCGCTCGAGGGCGGGCACAGTGTGCTCGTCTGCGCGCCCACCGGCGCCGGCAAGACGGTGGTCGGCGAGTTCGCGGTACACCTGGCCCTGGCCTCGGGCGGCAAATGCTTCTACACGACGCCCATCAAGGCACTGTCGAACCAGAAGTTCGCCGACCTCACCGCCCGCTACGGGCGCGACGAGGTCGGTTTGCTGACCGGTGACCAGTCCATCAATCCGGACGCCTCGGTGGTGGTGATGACCACCGAGGTGCTGCGCAACATGCTCTACGCGGGATCGGACGCGCTGCGCGGGCTTTCGTACGTCGTCATGGACGAGGTGCACTACCTGGCCGACCGCTTCCGCGGCGCGGTGTGGGAAGAGGTCATCCTGCACCTGCCGCCGGAGGTGCGCCTGGTCAGCCTGTCCGCCACGGTCTCCAACGCCGAGGAGTTCGGCGCGTGGATGGAGACCGTGCGCGGCGACACCGCGGTCATCGTCGACGAGACCCGGCCGGTGCCGCTGTGGCAGCACGTCATGGTCGGCAAACGCATGTTCGACCTGTTCGATCCCAAGTCCAGCGACGCCAAGGTCGTCGTCGACCAGGATCTGCAGCGCTACATCAAGCACCGCGAAGCCGTTGACCGGATGGACAATTGGGGCGTGCCCGGGCGCGGTCGCGGCGGGCCGCGGCGCTCGTTCCGGCCCATGCCGCGCCCCGAGGTGATCTCCCGGCTCGACGACGAGGGGCTGCTGCCCGCCATCACCTTCATCTTCAGCCGCGCGGGATGCGATGGGGCGCTGGCCCAGTGCGTGCGCTCGCGCCTGGACCTCTCCCGCGAGGACGATCGCGCGGTGATCGACGAGATCATCGAGAAGCACACCGGGGACCTGCCCAAGAGCGACCTCGAGGTGCTCGGCTACTGGGAGTGGCGCGAGGCGCTGCACCGCGGCTTCGCCGCGCACCACGCCGGCATGCTGCCCGCCTTCCGCCACACCGTCGAGGACCTGTTCGTGCGCGGCCTGGTGCGCGCGGTGTTCGCCACGGAGACACTGGCACTGGGCATCAACATGCCCGCGCGCACGGTGGTGCTGGAACGGCTCGTCAAGTTCAACGGCGAGAGCCACGCCGAACTGACGCCGGGGGAGTACACGCAGCTGACCGGGCGCGCCGGGCGGCGCGGCATCGACGTCGAGGGTCACGCGGTGGTGCTGTGGCAGCCCGAGGTCGACACCAGCGCGGTCGCGGGTCTGGCCTCGACGCGGACCTATCCGCTGCGGTCGTCGTTCCGGCCGGGCTACAACATGTCGATCAATCTGGTCGATCGCATGGGCGCGGTGGAATCGCGTGCGCTGCTGGAGCGTTCCTTCGCCCAGTTCCAGGCGGACCGGTCGGTCGTGGGCCTGGTACGGGGCATCGAACGCAACGAGGCCCAGCTGCGCAAGCTGCGCTCGCAGCTCGGTGACGAGAGCTTCTTCGAGTACATCCAACTGCGCGAACGCATCCGGGACCGGGAACGGAACCTGGAACGGCAGGGCCGCACCGACCGGCGGCAGGCCGCGGTGTCGTCGCTGACCGCATTGCGGCGCGGCGACGTGGTGGCGATTCCGTCGGGCCGCCGGCAGGGGCTGGCGGTGATCCTGGAACCCGATGCGACACCGGGGGATCCGCGTCCGCTGGTGCTCACCGAGGACAAGTGGGCCGGTCGCGTCTCGGCCGCCGACTTCCCGACCCCGGCCGAATCGCTGGGCCGGTTGCGGCTGCCCAAGCACGTGGACCACCGCACCGCGCGGGTCCGCCGCGATCTGGCCTCGGCGCTGCGCAGCACCGGCATCACCCGGCCGCGCCGCCCCCGCGCCGCCGGCAAGTCCAAGGCCGCCGACGACCGCGACCTGCAGACCCTGCGGCGCGCCCTGCGCAACCATCCGGCACATTCGCGGCCGGATCGAGAGCAGTTGGCGCGCATCGGGGAACGCTACAACCGCCTCGAACGCGAGACCGAGCATCTACGCCAGCAGGTGGCGGCCACCACCAACTCCCTCGCGCGCACCTTCGACCGCATCCTCGGGCTGCTCGAGGAACGCGGCTACGTCGAGAACGGCGAGGTCACCCAGGATGGGCGGCGGCTGGCCCGGATCTACGCCGAGGCGGATCTGGTTGTCGCGGAAAGCCTTCGGCAGGGGCTGTGGCGCGGGCTCGGCCCGGCCGAGCTGGCCGCGGTGGTGTCGATCCTGGTGTACGAGTCCCGGCAGGAGGGCGGCTACCTGGGGGCGTCCGGGCCCACCGCGCCCATCCGGCGGGCCGTGGACGCCACCATCGGGGTGTGGTCGCAGCTGCGCTCCGACGAGTCCCGGCACCGGTTGCAGCCCACCCGCGAACCCGACCTCGGTTTCGTCACGGGCGTTTACACCTGGGCGCGCGGTGACGACCTCGCCGACGCCCTGCTCGCCAGCGGTGATCGCGGAAACCCGCTCTCCGCGGGCGATTTCGTGCGCTGGTGCCGCCAGGTCATCGACCTGCTCGATCAGATTCACAGCACCGCCGACGACGTCGAGGTGGCGGCCACGGCCAGCAAGGCGGTGCGCGCCATCCGCCGGGGTGTCGTAGCCGTGGACGCGGCGTAGTAGATACGACTGTGCTTTGATTCTTGGATGTACCGACCGCAGCGGGAGCATACGCGTGCTCCCGCTCGGGGGGCTAGCGTGAGTACAACGGATTGCTATTGGAGGCAAGCAGATGAGCGGCCCGTACGGACCGAATGACGCCCCGGCGGGGGGCAACAACGATCCGACCCTGCAGTGGAGCGGACAGCAGCCCGCGCCCGGCGCCGGACCGACTCAGCAGTGGGGCGGTCAGCAGCCCGCCCAGCCGACCGCGCAGTGGGGCGATCCGTCGCAGCAGCAGCCCGGCCAGCAGCCGTGGGGCCAGTCCCAGCCGCAGCAGCCCGCCCAGCCCTGGGGGCAGTCGCAACCGCAGCAGCCGGCCCAGCAGTGGGGGCAGAGCCAGCCGCAGTGGCAGCAGCAGCCGCAGGGTGATCAGCAGTGGGGGCAGTCGCAGCCCCAGTGGCCGCAGCAGGGTCAGCCGGGCCAGCAGGACTGGAACCAGCAGGCGGGGCAGCAGTGGCCGCAGCCCGGTCAGCAGGCGCCCGCCGGCAAGAAGAAGACCGGTGTGATCATCGGCGTGGTGGTCGCGATCGTCGTCGTGCTGGCCGCGGTCGGCGGCGGTCTGGCCTGGCTGCTGAGCAAGGACCAGCTCGACAACAGCGCCGTGCAGTCCGGGGTGCAGAAGGTCCTCAAGGACACCTACGGCATCGACGACGTGCAGGACGTGAAGTGCCCGTCGGGGCAGAAGGTCGAGGTCGACAAGACCTTCGACTGCACGCTCAAGGTGGGTGGCGAGAGCAAGAAGGTGACCATCAAGATCACCAAGGACGACGGCACCTACGAGGTCGGCCGCCCGAACTGATTTTCGGGGCAAAGGTGTTGGGCCCGGGCGCGATTGGGATCGCGGCCGGGCCCTTTTGTTTGCCAGGGGTTGTCTGGATGCTCGCTGCGAGTAAGGTGGGCCGAAATTCTTTCGGTTGATCGTGATCGGGGGGCGATATGAATTCGTTCGTTCAGGCCATCGGACTGGCCGGTACCACACTGGCGGTCGCGAGCGCGGCACTTGTCACCACGTCCTGCGCGGGGCAGGCGTCGTCGGCCGGGCCTGCGCCGTCGTCGGTCGTCGCGTCCTTCGCCGCGTCGCGGATGGAAGCTCCCGTGGTGAACGACTGCGTCGCGAACAAAGCCGTCGAGAAACCCACGAGCATGCTGCTGGCCTGCGGTGACGGCGGGCTCAGCGTCCGCGACATCACCTGGAGCAGTTGGGGTCCCGACACCGCCGAGGGCGACGGCACCGAATACCGGCGGGTGTGCGAGCCCAGCTGTGCCGCCGGGCGCACGGCCAGCGGCGCGACCCACGTGACGCTGCGCAAGGTGCAGGACGGCTACTTCACCGAAGCCGCCATCACCGACCTCGACGGCAAGCCCGAAACGTGGCCCGTAGGCCCGATCCGCCGCTGACAGCGGTCGGCTCGCGGTCGACGCGACGGGCGAGTTCGGTCAGGATGCGGAGCGCTTGCCCATGGCGGTGAGCAGGCGTTTGACCGGGCTCTCCGCGTTGTAGGCGGCGGCCAGCGCGGCCAGTCGCTCCGGGTCGGCCGGGGTGAGGGGCAGCAGGTCGGGGCCGGAGTATTCGACGGTGGCGTCGCGGACGACCCGCACCACCGGGGCCGCCGCCTTCAGATAGTCTTCGGCGGCAACGAGTTTCGCGCGCACGCCCTTGGCCAGATCGGAGTCCGGGTCGGCGGCCGCCTCACGCAGCGCCTCCACCGAGCCGAACTTGGTGATCAGCTGGGCGGCGGACTTGTCACCGATTCCGGCCACACCCGGCAGCCCGTCGGAGGCATCGCCGCGCAGCGTCGCCATATCGGCGTACGCCGGGCCCGCGATGTCCTCGGGCACACCGTATTTGGCCGACACCTCGGCCGGACCCCACAGCTCGGCCTTCGCCAGCCCGCGCCCGACGTAGAACACCCGCACCGGTGGCGTCGGTGTGTCACGGACCAGTTGCAGCAGATCGCGATCGCCGCTCACGACGATCACCTCGTCGGCGCCCTCCCGCGTGGCCAACGTCCCGATCACGTCATCGGCCTCGAGACCCTCCGCGCCCGCGGTGGCGATTCCCGCCGCCTCGAGCAGCTCCATGATCATGTCGACCTGCGGTGTCAGCGTGTCGGGGACTTCCTCCGCGATCACGCCCGCCACCGGCTCGCCCGCGTCCTCGGCCACCCGGTGCGCCTTGTACGACGGCAGCAGGTCCACCCGGAACCGCGGGCGCCAATCCAGGTCCAGGCACACCACCAGCCGGCTCGGCGCGTGCTGCTTGACCAGCGCGGCGATCATGTCGGTGAACCCGCGCAGCGCGTTCACCGGCCGCCCGTCGGGCGCGGTGATCTTCTCCGGTATCGCGTAGAACGCCCGGAACCACAGACTGGCCCCATCGAGCAGCAACAGCGGACCGGCGGCAGGGTTGCTCATAGCGCACGACCCTACCGTTCGCGTCCGACAGCGCGGCCGATGACGGCGCGGGGAGTCCAGCCCTCGGATTCGCGCCCGGGCCCTTCGAATTCGATGCGCGGACCGTGGCAGCGGCGGGGCGAGACGGCCCGGCGCTCCGAGCTCGGATCTGCGGGACAAAACGCTGCCGGTGGTCAGGTGCCGATCGGCTGTTCACAGGGCTTCGGCGTCGAGCATGGGCGTCCGTTCCAGGCCCGCGGTCGTGGCAGGACGTCGTGGGGGAACGCGGCCGCCTGGTCAGGGCGCGGATCGGTAGTGGGGCGTCTGGTGCGCAGAATGCCACGGTGCGATGCGGCGCATCATCGGAGGCGTTCGTGGATCGAAAGGTGCTCGGCGGCAGGGGGGTCGGGTGCTGCGGTGGTGGGGGTACCCGGTGGTGGGGGTGCGAAGTTCGGTGGTGGCTGGAGGGTGGCGGGGTGGGGGAGTAGCGTCGGATGGCATGAGCTCTCATGACGAGTCACGGTTCGCGGCGGAGGTCTATGGGGCGCGGTTGGAGCGCGCCGCGCGGTTGGCCAGGGATGCGCATCTGGACGCGCTGCTCATCACTCCCGGGCCTGACCTGCGGTTTCTCATGGGGTCGCGGGCACAGTCGTTCGAGCGGCTGACCTGCCTGGTGATCCCGGCCAGCGGGGAGACACCCTCGGTGGTGATCCCGAAGCTGGAGCTGGCCTCGCTGAAGTCGTCGGCGGCCGGGGAACTGGGGTTGCAGATCGTGGACTGGGTCGACGGGGTCGATCCGTACCGCATCGTCAAGAACGTGCTCAATGCCGGTGCGCGCGTGGCGGTCACCGATGTGATGCCCGCCCTGCACCTGCTGCCCATCGCCGATCAGTTTGGCTCGCTACCGGTTTCGGCCACCCCGCTGCTGCGCGAGCTGCGAATGCGCAAGGACCCCAGCGAGACCGAGGCCCTGCGGCGCGCGGGCGCGGCCATCGACCGGGTGCACGCCCGCATGGGTGAGTTCCTGCGCCCCGGCCGCACCGAGGCCGAGGTGGGCGCGGATATCGCCGCCGCCATCGTCGAGGAGGGGCACACCGAGGCCGACTTCGTCATCGTCGGCAGCGGCCCGCACGGCGCGGACCCGCACCACATGGTGTCCGACCGCGTGATCGAGCCCGGTGACGTGGTGGTCATCGATATCGGCGGCCCGGTCGAGCCCGGCTACTTCTCCGACTCCACCCGCACCTACGTCCTGGGCGAGCCGAGCGAGGAGGTGGCGGCGCAGTTCGCGGAACTGGAACGCGCCCAGGCCGCCGCGGTGGCGGCCGTCCGCCCGGGCGTCACCGCCGAATCCATCGACGCCGCCGCCCGCGACGTGCTGGCCGCGGCCGAGCTGGCCGACTACTTCGTGCACCGCACCGGCCACGGCATCGGCCTGTCGGTGCACGAGGAGCCCTACATCGTGGCGGGCAACGACCTGGTCCTGCAGGAGGGCATGGCGTTCAGCATCGAGCCGGGCATCTACTTCCCCGGTCAGTGGGGCGCCCGCATCGAGGACATCGTCCTCGTCACCGCGGACGGCTGCGAGTCGATGAACAAGCGTCCCCACGGGCTGACCCAGCTCTAGCCGCCGAGCCCCCGCGGCAGGTCAGTGGCCGAGGGCGGGGGCTCCCGGCTTGAACACGCTGCTGGCCAGCACCCGCTGGACCTGGATGGCGATGACCACGCGGGTCGGGTTCTCGCGGGGCTGGCGGTAGCGGCCGGCGTACCGGTCGACGGCGTCGGCCACCGCGGCCGGGTCGTCGAGCACGGTGGCCGGTCCCTCGAGGGTGATCCAGCGCGGGCCGTCGACCTGGCTCACCGCCGCGTACCCGGAGCGGCGCACATTGTTGACCTTCACCGAGCCGTCATTGGTGATGATGCGGGCGATCCCGGCCTCCGGATCCCAGGTGAAGCCGACGGCGACGACGTGCGGGGTGCCGTCGGCGCGCAGCGTGGACAGGGTGGCCAGGTGACGCTCGGTGACGAAGTCGGCGGCGGCGGGGGACAGTTCGGGGCGTGCGGCGGTGCTGGTCATGATTCGACGCTAGCAATCCGCCGTCGGGAGCACCGGGCGGCGGTGCCCGGGTGGCACACTGTGGGCCATGGGTTTCGGATCGCGGGACGTCGACAAGGGCGTCGTACTGGTGCTGGGCGGGCGCAGTGAGATCGGGCTGGAAGTGGCACGCCGGTTGTCGCCGGGCCGGGAGGTCATTCTCGCGGCGCGCGGCGCCGACCGGTTACAGGCGCAGACCAAGGAGCTGCTGATCGCGGAGGCGGCGGCGGTGCACTGCGTCGAGTTCGACGCCGACGACATGGCCTCGCATCAGCCGCTGCTGGAGAAGATCATCGCCGAGCACGGGCGCATCGGTGTCGCGGTGGTGGCCTTCGGAATCCTCGGGGATCAGGCACTGGCCGAACAGGACCCCGAACACGCGGTCGCGATCGTGCAGACCGATTTCGTGGCGCAGGTCAGCGTACTGACCAGTCTGGCGAACCTGCTGCGCGAGCAGGGCGACGGGCAGATCGTGGTGTTCAGCTCCATCGCCGGTGTGCGGGTGCGGCGCGCCAACTACGTGTACGGGTCGGCCAAGGCGGGCCTGGACGGCTTCGCCGGCGGCCTGCAGATGGCCCTCGAGGGCAGCGGTGTGCACCTGCTGATGGTGCGATCCGGCTTCGTCATCGGGCGCATGACCGCGGGCATGAAGCCCGCCATCATGTCGAGCACCCCGGACCAGGTGGCCGACGCGGTGGTGGCGAGCCTGTACCGGCGCGCCCGCAATGTCGATGTGCCGCGCCGCATTCGGCTGCTGTTCATCGCCATGCGCCTCACGCCCTACGCGCTGTGGCGGCGGGCCCGCCGATGACCGAGCTTCCCGCGCCGTCGGTCCCGATCGCCGTGATCGGGATCGGGGCCGACGGCTGGGACGGTCTGGGCGGTCCGGCGCGGCGCGAGATCGCCGCCTGCGACGTCCTGCTCGGCTCCACACGGCAATTGGCGCTGATCCCCGAGGGCGAGACGGGCGCGGAGCGGGTGGCCTGGCCCTCGCCGCTGGTGCCCGCCCTCCCGGGACTGCTGCGCGAGTACGCGGACCGCAAGCTGGGTGTCCTCGCCAGTGGCGACCCGATGTTCTTCGGCATCGGCGTGACCCTGACGAAACTGGTTGGAGCCCAAGCGCTGCGCGTGCTGCCGCAGCCGTCGTCGGTGTCGCTGGCGTGCGCCCGCCTGGGCTGGGCGCTGGATGCGACACCGGTCGTCAGCGCGGTCGGCCGGCGCGTGGAGAGCGTGGTCCCGGAATTGTCCTCCGGCCGTAGGATTCTCGTCCTGAGCTCCGACGAGCACACCCCGGCCGCGGTAGCGGAGTTGCTGGCGCGCAATGGATTCGGCGAATCGGCTCTCACGGTCCTGGAACAGCTCGGCGGCCCCGCCGAACGCCTGGTCACCGGTACCGCCGCCCGCTGGGATCACCCCCTCGGTGATGCGTTGAACATCATCGCGATCGACTGCGTGGCGGACCCGTCGGCACCGCGTCTGACCCGTGTGCCCGGCCTCCCCGACGAGGTCTACGACGGCGACGGCCAGCTCACCAAGTCGGAGGTGCGGGCCCTCGCCCTGTCGGCGCTGGCCCCCGCGCCCGGCGAACTGCTGTGGGATGTCGGCGGCGGATCCGGCACCATCGCGATCGAATGGTGCCGCACCCACCCGGCCTGCCGGGCGGTCACGTTCGAACGAGTCGAGAGCCGCTGCAAGCAGATCGCCGCCAACGCCGCCACCCTCGGCGTCCCCGGCGTCGATGTCCACGGCCCGGCCCCCGACGCCTTCGCAGGCCTCCCAGCCCCCGATGCGATCTTCATCGGCGGCGGCCTGACCCAGGACGGAATGTTCGACGCCTGCTGGTCGCGCCTGCGTCCCGGTGGCCGTCTGGTCGCGAGCGCCGTCACCGCCGAATCCGACAGCCTGCTCCTGCGTCTGGCCGACGAGCACGGCGGCACCCTGCGCCGCTTCCAGATCTACCGCGCCGAACCCCTCGGCGGCTTCACCGCCTGGCGCCCCCAACTCCCGGTCACCCACTGGGTGACGACGAAACCCGCCGCGCCGCAAGGCTAGCCACGCGGAGAGACCACCGGTGGTGCGGCGGACAGGGGTGCCGCACTGCCGGCGATGTCGCGAACCAGAGCTGGACGCGTGGTGCGCCATGCCGCGAGATCGGCGCGACGTGAGGCGGTGCGTGACACGCGAATACCCACGCCGCCAGGTTGGGCGCGGCGCAGGGGTGATCGCGACGAGACGTCGGATGCGGCGTTGGCCGGCGCGGTCAGCCGACCGGGGGAAGCGCGAGGGGGCCGGGTTCGAAGACGGTGACCAGGACGACGATGTTGCCGTAGGGGGCGGAGCCGTTGGCCAGGCGGTGGGCGGCCTTGGCCAGTGAGGTGCGCCAGCCGTATTTGGCGTCGATCGCCGCCTCTACCTTGGCGAGCAGGTCGCCCTCGGCGACCAGGTTGGCGTGGCCCATGAGCTGACGGCTGCCGACGGCCGGGTTGCCGCGCCAGTCGCCGGGCTGGACCAGGACGCGGGGGTCGAGGGCGAGTTGCTCGGCTTCCGCGGCGAACGACGAGACGCGGAAGGCGAGGCCGTTGTCGCCGAAGGGAATCACCAGGCGCGGGGCGGTGACCAGTTGGCGGTGTCCGAGCGTCCTGGTGACCAGTGCGGTCTTGGCCTTCTCCCATACCGTCGACGGCCGCGCCGCCGCGGCCTGGGCCGGTATGGTCCGGGCCGGTGTGGCTGTCACGGCCACCGTGGGTCGCGCGAACGGGGTGCGGCCGACCGCCGCGTCGATGGTCATATCGGTCATCGCCTTCGATCCTTCCGTGCCGTTTCCTCTGCCAGGGCTCGGTGTCGGGCGCGCGTGAGCCGGTGCGGTTCGGCACCAACACGGCGTTTGCCGTGTATTCGCTCATCGGGCGGCGACCCTCACACTGTCGGTCGGTCGATCCGGTCCGCGCAAGAGCGACACACTGGGCCGCTCATTGAGTTTCGCCACTCGTCACCTTCGGGCCACCCTGCCCCAACGCATCTCGACGGCACTGAGCCCTCCCCTTCGATAGTCCCGGCGTTTCGCGGATCCGGCAACGACACTGGTCAGGCGCATGTGCGCCGGTAACGGAAAAGTCGCTCCGGGCGGCGTCAGTGGGACGCGGGCACATCGGTGACGTGTCTCGAATCCGTGGCCGGAACAGGGCGGTCTGCGTGGGGCCGGGTTCGCGGACGAGTGTCGTGTTTACTGGCGGTATGGCGCTGTTCGGTCGAATGGTCTCGGCCGGTTCGCGATTCGCGAATCGTCGGGGTATCTACCTGGGTCGTCGATCCACGACGGTGCACGTGCGCGTCTATCGCTGGTCGCGCGGCCGGATCGGCGGGCGCGTGCCCGGCTGGCGGGGCGGCCGCATCCTGCTGCTGGACCACGTCGGCGCGCGCAGCGGCGTGCGCCGGACCTCCCCGCTGATGTACGTCGAGGCCGATGGCGTGCTGGCGGTCGCGGCGTCCAAGGCGGGGGAGCCGGAGCATCCGGCCTGGTTCCACAACCTGCTCGCCCACCCGGACACGGTCGTGCGGGTCGGTGGGACGGTGCGGCCGGTCCGGGCGCGCGTGGCGACCGCGGACGAAAGGGACCGATGGTGGCCACGGTTCGTGGCGGCGATGCCGGACTTCGCGTTCTATCAGGAACGCGCGGCCGGACGATTGATCCCGGTGGTGCTGCTCGAGCCACGGTGACGGCCCCGCGTCGGGCTGTCGGTTCGGCCCGAATTGCCCTGCCCCCGTGTGGAACAACGTTGTTTGACCTGTTGGGGGCCGGTTTCGCCTAGGCTGGCCCGCGTGAGTGCTGCCGTGTCGCGAACGATTGCTTTGCCGCACTGCCGGGTGAGTTACGCCGAGTACGGTGCGGGGGATGGGATGCCGGTGCTGTACTGCCACGGCGTCCCCGGAACGCATGTCGAGGGTGAGGCTTTCGACGCCGCCGGAGCCGCCGCCGGGGTCCGCGTCATCGCGGTCGACCGCCCGGGCATGGCGGAATCGTCACTACCGGCCGGGGAGCAGGTCGCCGACTGGGCGGCCACCGTGGCCGCGGTGGCGGACCGGCTGGGCCTGAACCGTTTCGGCGTGATCGGGGTGAGCGGCGGCGGCCCGTTCGCCCTCGCCGTCGCGGCCCGCCTGCCCGAGCGCGTCACTGGCGTGGCCCTCGTGTCCGCCCCCGCCCCGACCAGCGAACAGCCCGCCGCCGCGGATCTCGACCCGGTGGCGCTTCGCCGGCGCAAGGGCTTGAACGTCCTGCGCCGCGTCCCGTTCCTGGTCCACCCCATGGCCCTCGAGATGTCGGTGGTCATCCGCCGCCGCAATGGCGTCGCGGGCCTGGTCTCGCAGATGGCCCCCGTCGACCGCGACCGCGTCGAAGCCGACCCGGAGCTCTCCGCCAAACTCGACACCAACCTCCGCCGCAGCTTCGAACAGGGCAGCCGCGGTTTCGCCGCCGACATCCGCCTGGTCTTCACCCGCGACTGGGGTTTCGACCTGACCGAGGTGACCGCCCCCGTCCAGGTCTGGCACGGCGAAGCCGATGGCAATGTCCCCGCAGCTGACGCCACCAGCCTGGCCGCGGCCCTCCCACGGGCCCGCCTGCACCTCGTGCCCGATGCCGGTCACCTGCTGTTCGTCGAACGATCCGCCGACATCCTGGCCTCGCTGCGAGCCGATCTGGTCTGAGCGGGCGCACCCGGGCCGGGTCACGCCGACGATCACCGCCTCGGTGCGGTGTGAGGCGGGGCTCGGCCGGGAATGCCCGGCCGCCCGCCCGGCTTACAGAGGCGGGAGGGATCGGCTGGTGGAGGCGAGCGATGGCGGTGCGTGAATCGGAGGTCCGGGTGGTCCCGGCCGCGGATCGGTGGCGGTGGCGCAGCGAGTGGCTCGATTCCCGGCAGTCGTTTCCCGCGACCGGCAGTTTCGATCTGGCGGCGAACGCGCACGGCCTGCTGATGATCCACAACGAGGACATCGTCGATCCGGGTGAGGGGTTCGACACCCATCAGCACCGGGATATGGAGATCGTGACCTGGGTACTGGAAGGTACTGTCGTGCACCAGGATTCGGCGGGCAATTCCGGTCTGATCCATCCCGGTATGGCGCAGCGCATGAGCGCGGGCGCCGGAATCATGCATTCCGAACGCAATGGCGCCGGCTATCTGGAGCGGGAGCGGCTGCATGTCGTGCAGATGTGGGTGCCGCCCGACGAGCCCGGTGTGACCCCCGGCTATCAGGAATTGGATATCGCCGACCGGTTGACCGGAAACAGTCTGGTCACCGTCGCGTCCGGGATGCGCCGAGACCGAGATCGGACAGCGATCGCGATCGGCAACAGTGGAGCCGCCTTCCATGTGGCGAGGCTGGACCCCGGCCACGCCATCCAGGTCCCCGACGCGCCCTACGGCCATGTCTTCGTGGCCCGCGGATCGGTGGATTTCGAGGGCTCCGGCAGGCTGTCGCAAGGCGACGCTGTGCGCTTGTCCGCTGGTGGCGGGCATATTGTGACCGCGCTCGAGCCTGCCGAGGTGCTGATCTGGGAGATGCATACCGCACTGGCCTGAGTGTGTGCTCAGGCACGATTGTTAGGGATTAGTTCCAAAAGGTGGCATTCTTTACGCTGAGAACGGGCAGTCGAACTGATCGCCCGGCTCGCTACAGAAAGAACGCATCAAGTAATGACGCAAGGCACTGTGAAGTGGTTTAACGGCGAAAAGGGATTCGGCTTCATCGCCCAGGACGGTGGCGGCGCCGATGTCTTCGTCCACTACTCCGCGATTACCGGCTCCGGGTTCAAGTCCCTCGATGAGGGTCAGCGCGTCGAGTTCGAAATCGGCGAAGGCCAGAAGGGCCCGCAGGCCCAGCAGGTCCGCGCCATCTAGTCGTCGACCACGAGGAAGCCCGCGCATCACCGCGCGGGCTTTTTTCGTGCCCGCGTTCTCGCCACCCGGGCAACCTCGAGAGGGCTCGGGCATGCTCGAGGGGGAAGTGCGCACCACCATCGCCCAGGCTCCGCCGACTGAAGGAGATCCCATGCCCCACGAGAAGTCGGACGCGATTCGCGAGTACTCCGCGCCCGGCGTCACCATCACCTGGGAGCCGGGCCGCTGCCGCCACGCCCAGGAATGCGTCCACGGCCTCCCCGCGGTCTTCGACCGCGACCGGCGCCCCTGGATCGACCCGTCCGCGGCCTCTGTCGACGACATCGTCGACGTGATCGACCGCTGCCCGAGCTACGCCCTCGGCTACCGCACCGGCGACGGCCGCACCCGCACCGCTCCGCCGGCGTAGCTCGACCCGATCCACGCAAGATCCCTGGTCAATGGCTGGGGGAAGGGGCGGAAGCTGTTTCACCATCCCGGTGGGATCGGCGGATCTGGTCTGGTGCCTGTGAATCGGCGCGATCGCACCGCTGCGGCCCCGGATCGGCCGATTCCGTTGTACCGCTGAAGAAGTCGCGGTAGACGCGGAACGCCATGGCCAGGTAGGCGATGGTCTTGGGGATCATGAGCAGGCCCAGTTGCGGGATTCGGCGAGCCCACAGGATGACTGGGAGGTAGCAGGCGAAGGATGCCGCCATGGCGTCGGAGAGGAAGCGGAAAGTGCGGTCGCCGGTGCGGGCGGCCTCCCGGCGCATGAGGTAGATCTCGCTCGCGCCCACGGCCAGGAGCGGGACGTTGCGGTCGACGCCGTAACCTTCCGGGGTTTCGTCCTTGTCCCAGTTGTTGAACGGGGTCGCCAGCAGGATCAACCGTACGAACGACAGTCCCAGCAGCGAACGGGTGAAACCGTCCCAGGATCGGCGGAACCGCAGCCGCCAGGCATCCAGGGACAGTACGTAGAACAGGGTGATGGTGATCGAGGTGGCCATCTCCCCGAGTCCGATCAGGCTCGCCCGCCGTCCCCGCCAGGTCAGGTAGCCGCGGTCCTCGCCGCGCGCCATCGACACCGCCCGCAATGCCAGATGCGCGGTATCGCCGGTGGCCAGCAGGGTGAAGGCTTCCTCGAACCGGGCCGCGGTCGCCCGCTGTTCCTGCGGAACGCGGTCGCGGTGTCGCCGCATGGCGATCACCAGGCCCCAGATGACCGCCAGATAGGACACGTTGAAAGCCAACTCGAATCGTTTGCGCATGACGATCAGTCTGTTGTGCGGAGCCGATCCGGGGGCAGGGCCCAAGGTCCCTTCGTGGCGGACGTGCGATGGAAACTCCACTCCGCCTTGATCGCAGCAGAAGGCCATGTAGAAAGTCCGCGCATCGGTGACCTTCGGCCCTTCTCGGCGCCCTGCGGGGACCGGCACTCTCGGCAGGAACGGTGATGTGTCCGGTGGGCCGAGAACGTGGAGGTGGTGCGATGCTGAGGGCGTCCGAGGCGTGGACCTCGAAGGCGTTTCCGGACGTGGTTGTCGTCGCCCGAGGCCGGGTGCCGGTGCTCGAATGCGAGCGGTACGCCGGGGCGGTGGGCCGGCAGCTGCGGCGGATGCGGGTGGAAGACGGTGCGCGGCTGCGGATCACCGGGCCGAACTGCGATATCGGCCCCTATCTGGCTCAGGTGAACCTGTCGGTCGGCGGAACCCCGGTGCGGATTCAGACACTGACCCACGGCGCGGGAGACGCCCTGCCGATGATCGTGCGGCTGGAACGCCGGATTCTGGCTCTGCGCACGGCATGGCAGCCGCGCACATGGCCCGAGCCTGACCGTCGACCGTTGGACGCGCCTGGGCCGGGAGCCGTCGCGCGCCGCAAATCCGTTTCGCTGCAGACTCTCTCGCCGTCGCACGCGGCCATGATCATGGACCGGATGGACTACGACGCCCACTTGTTCATCGACATCGAGACCGGCGAGGACGCCGTCGTCTACCGGGCTGGTCCCTCAGGGCTCCGGCTCACGCGTCAACACAGTGTCCATCCGCCGCGTGCGGACGGCGATGCGGCCGGGCCGTTCGTCGTGAACCCCCGCCCGGCCCCCACGCTCATCGAAGCCGATGCGGTGCGGCGGGTGTGCGAGAGCGGATTGCCGTTCCTGTTCTTTGTCGATCCGGCCACCGGTCGTGGCCGGCTGCTGTACCGCCGCTACGACGGCGATCTGAGTCTCGTGACCGCTGACGGCGGGTAGTCGCGAGCCCGAAGGCTCACAGTTCTCTTCCCATATCGGTTGTCACACCCCGATGCGTGTCCGCTGTGCACGCGCATGCGGGGTAGGCGGCCATGTTTCACCCTCTCCCGTTCCTGTTTCCGGAAATGAAAGGCGGACAATCCATTGGCGCGAGATCTGACTCAGCTGGAGATCCTGACCGAACTCGAATCCGATGCCGCGGCGGCGCTGAACCGGCATCTGTCGATGGCCAAGGACTGGCATCCGCACGACTACATCCCGTGGGACGAAGGCCGGAACTTCGCGCAGCTGGGCGGAACCGACTGGGATCCTGAGCAATCGCAGCTGTCCGAGGTGGCGAAGGCGGCGCTGATCACCAATCTGCTCACCGAGGACAATCTGCCTTCGTATCACCGGGAAATCGCGGAGAACTTCTCTCGCGACGGCGCCTGGGGCTCCTGGGTCGGGCGATGGACCGCCGAGGAAGCCCGGCACAGCATCGTGCTGCGTGACTATCTCGTCGTGACGCGTGGCGCCGATCCCGTCGCGCTCGAGAACGACCGGATGGCGCACATGACGAACGGCTTCGCCCCGCCCGTCGATCAGCTCACCGCGCAGGGGCAGGCGGGATTCCTGTATTCGGTTGCGTACGTGTCGTTCCAGGAGCTGGCAACCCGGATCAGCCACCGCAATACCGCCGCGGTATGCGACGACCCGATCGCCGACCGGATGCTGCAGCGCGTCGCCCTGGACGAGAACCTGCACATGATCTTCTACCGCACCCTGTGCGGCGCCGCCCTGGATCTGGTTCCCGATCAGGCGATGGAGGCCATCGATCTGATCGTGGAGAATTTCCGGATGCCCGGCGCTGGGATGCCGAACTTCCGGCGGCACGGCGTGCTCATGGCCAAGCACGGCATCTACGACCTGCGCCAGCACCTCGAGGAAGTGCTGGAGCCGGTCATGCGGCAGTGGAACATCTTCGGCCGCGACGATTTCGGGCCGCGCGGGGAACAGGCCCGGGAACGCCTCGCGAGTTTCCTCGACAACCTCGCGAACTACCAGATTCCGCGTTTCGAGGAACAGCGCGACCGCGCACTCGCGCGGGAGGCGGCCCGGGTCTGACCGCCGGCCGCCGCCGGGCTACACCATCGTGTCGCCCGGCGGCAGCCCGAAAGCGTGGTTGCCGTACATGACGTAGACGCGCTCGGCGTCGTTGGCCGCGTGGACCCGCCCGGCATGCGCGTCACGCCAGAACCGCTGCAGCGCGGTGTCTTCGGCCAGTGCCGTCGCCCCCGCCGCCTCGAACAGCCGGTCGATGGACGCGATGGCCCGACCGGTGGCCCGCACCTGGTCGCGACGGGCGGCCGCCCGCAGCGCGAACGGGATATCGCGGCCCGCGACGAGGTGCGCGTATTCCTCGGCCACGTGGCCGGACAGCTGCCGCCAGGCGGCGTCGATATCGCTGGCGGCCTCGGCGATGCGCACCTTGGCGAACGGATCGTCCTTGGCCTGTTCGCCCGCGAACGCCGCGCGCACTCGTGTGCCCTGGTGCTCGACGTGCGTGGCGTAGGCGCCGTAGGCCATGCCGACGATGGGGGTGGAGATGGTGGTGGGATGGATAGTGCCCCAGGGCATCCGGTACACCGGGTCGGGATTGACCTCCAGGCCGGGCGATTTCAGCTCGCCCATGGCCTGGAAGCTCAGGAAGCGGTGTTCGGGGACGAAGACCCGCTCGATGACCACGGTATTGGATCCGGTGCCGCGCAGTCCGACCACATGCCAGACATCCTCGATGCGGTAGTCGTCGCGGGGGATGAGGAACGAGCCGAAGTCGACGGGCTTGCCGTTGTCGAGGACCGGGCCTCCGACGAACACCCAGTCGGCGTGATCACAGCCCGACGACCACGCCCACGCCCCGGTGACCAGATAGCCGCCCGCGACCTTCGTGCCCGCGCCCAGGGGCGCGTAGGAGGACGCGACGCGGGCATCGGTGTTCTCGCCCCAGACATCCTGCTGCGCTTGCTGATCGAACAGCGCCAGATGCCAGTTGTGAATGCCGAGGATGCCGGCCACCCAGCCGGTGGAACCGCAGGCGCTCGCGATGGTGCGGACGGTGTCGTAGAAGACGACCGGGTCCGCGGCCAGACCGCCCCACCGGCGGGGCTGGAGCAAGGTGAAGAACCCGGTCTCCTGGAGATCCTTGATGGACTGGTCCGGGATCCGGCGCAGCCGCTCGGTTTCCTGGACTCGTTCACGCAGTGCCGGAAGGACCGCTGCGACGCGGTCGACGATTTCCTGGGTCATCTCGCGGAATGCTCCTGACTATCGGGCGGGCGGCTTTCCGACCGCCATTTGTAGAACACGTTCTCGTCAATATCGAGCACCGTTGCGGCAAGGGCTAGTGGAGCAAATGACCGAATAGTAGGGACTTTCGACCATTGTCACTGTGGTCAACCGTGCCCGAAGCTGACGATGTTCTGAAACATGTTCTAATTGCGAGGAGTGTGTGATGGTGCCGAACCCCAAGGGCTACGGAGGCAAGGTCCGCGACATCGACGTGGGCTCCGCGCCCAGCCGGTATGCCCGGGGATGGCACTGCCTCGGCCTCGCTGATTCCTTCCGTGACGGTCGACCGCATCCGGTCGAGGCGTTCGGGACCAAGCTCGTCGTCTGGGCCGACAGCACGGGTGAATTGCAGGTGCTCGATGCCTACTGCCGCCATCTCGGCGGAGACCTCGCGACGGGAAAGATCAAGGGCGACAACATCGCGTGCCCGTTCCACGACTGGAGTTGGGGCGGTGACGGCAAGTGCAAGGACATCCCCTACGCGCGGCGGGTTCCGCTCTTGGCCCGGACGCGCTCGTGGCTCACCCTGGAACGCAACGGTCAGCTGTTCGTGTGGCACGACCACGAAGGCAATCCGCCCGCGCCGGGGGTGACGATCCCCTACGCCCCCGGCGCGTACATCGACGCCGCGGGCTGCGATCTCGACACCATGAATCCCGGGTGGACCCCGTGGACTTGGCGCTCGATCCTGATCGAGGGCTCCCACTGCCGCGAGATCATCGACAACATCGTGGACATGGCGCACTTCTTCTACATCCACTACGCCTTCCCGACCTTCTTCAAGAACGTCTTCGAGGGGGAGGTCGCCACGCAGTACCTGGAGACCAAGGGACGCCCGGATGTGGCGACCGGCGCCAAGTACGGCGGCGACACCCTGCTGACCTCGCAGGCGTCCTACTTCGGGCCGTCGTACATGATCAACACATTGCTCAACAACTACGGCGGGTTCGAGGTGAACAGTGTCCTGGTCAACTGCCACTACCCGGTCAGCCAGGACTCGTTCGTCCTGCAGTACGGCATCAGCCTCGAGAAGCCTCTCGGCCTGTCCGATGACGCGGCCGACCGCCTGGCCGCCAAGATGACCGAGGGCATCGCCGCGGGCTTCCTGCAGGACGTGGAGATCTGGAAGCACAAGACCAAGATCGAGAATCCGCTGCTGTGCGACGAGGACGGGCCGATCTACCAGCTGCGGCGCTGGTACGAGCAGTTCTACACCGATGTCGCCGCCGTCGATCCGAGGTCGCGGCAGCGTTTCGAATTCGAGGTCGACACCTCCCGGGCCAACGAGGTCTGGGAGGCCGAA
This sequence comes from Nocardia sp. NPDC005746, assembly GCF_040630785.1. NCBI lineage: Bacteria > Bacillati > Actinomycetota > Actinomycetes > Mycobacteriales > Nocardiaceae > Nocardia > Nocardia sp. NPDC005746. The sequence goes on along the minus strand of NZ_JBEXYE010000013.1, from coordinate 69,665 downwards.
GTGGCCGCGAACCTGCGCGAGTCCCAGGTGGCGGCCGGGTCCCCGGGCGGTGGGGGAGGACGTCCCGCCGGAGTGTGACGTTGTTCTCTGTGGCCGATCCGGTGCGGGCGGGATGCTCGGGGCACCGCCGATTCAGGAGATGCCATGGAAGACAACGCCCACCCCACAACGACTTTCGAACCCGCCGGTGATGACGACCTGGGGGTCGTGGTCGGCACCGATGGGTCCGAGATCTCGTATCAGGCGGTGGCCTGGGCCGCCGCCGAAGCCGATCTGCGGGGATGCCGGCTGCATATCGTCACCTCCTACGCGAATCCGATCGTGCCCGGTGCGCCGGAGTTGGGGCCCGACGACGTGCGAGATCTGCGCGTGCGGGGGCAGCAGGTCCTGGCCGACGCCGCGCGGATCGCCCACCACACCGTGCCGGGCGAAAGCCTCCACATCAGAACCGAACTCATCTTCGACATGATCACCACGGCGTTGCTCGACCGCTCGCGCCGGGCCCAGGTGCTGGTGGTCGGCAATCGGGGGCTCGGTGCGCTGCGGCGGGCGGTGCTGGGGTCGGTGAGCACCGGGGTGGCCCGGCAGTCGCATTGCCCGGCGGTCATCGTGCACGGTGTTTCGGAAACCGAGCCGGAGTCGGTGACCAAGCCGGTGGTGGTCGGCGTGGACGGATCGCCGAACAGCGCTCCGGCCGTCGAGTTCGCCTACGAGGAGGCCGCGCGTCGCAAGGTGGACCTGATCGCGGTGCACGCGTGGAACGACACCACCGGCTTCGACGCGCCCGCACTGGGCTGGGAGTCGATCCAGAAGACCGAAGACGTGCTGCTGGGCTCGGCGCTGGCCGGATACGCCGCGCGGTGGCCGGAAGTGACAGTGCACCGGGTGGTGGCTTGGGACACCCCGGCTCGGGTACTGCTCCACCATGCCGAGTCGGCCCAATTGGTGGTGGTCGGCAGCCACGGCCGCAGCGGGCTCACCGGCATGGTGCTCGGCTCGGTGAGCACCACGCTGCTGCACACCGCGCCGTGCCCGGTGGTGGTGGTCCGTCAGCCCTTGCGAAACCGGGCCGAAGAACCCGCGGGACAGTGACCTTCGGCCGTCACCGGCGGCCCGCGATCGGACCATGCTGAAGGCAACAGCAACGCGAATTCCGAGGAAGGACAAGCGATGTCGAAACACCCCGATCCTGATACCGTCCGCGCCGCCCTGGCGCTGGCGGTGCGGGCGCCGTCGGTGCACAACACCCAGCCGTGGCTGTGGCGGGTCGGGGACACCACGGTGCACCTGTACGCCGACGACAGCCGGCGCCTGCCCTACACCGATCCAGACAGTCGTGAGCTCGTCGTGAGTTGCGGTGCGGCGCTGCACCATCTGCAGGTCGCGTTGCGTGCGTTCGGCTGGGAGCCGGTTGTGCACCGGTTCCCGAACCCCGCGGAACCGCGGCACCTCGCGTCGGTGGAGTTGCGGCCGGGCACCGTCGACGAGGCGGCGGTCCGGACGGCCCGCGCGATCGCGCAGCGACGTAGCGACCGTCGTCGCTTCACCTCCTGGGAGGTGCCGTCGGCGCAGGTGTCGGCGATCGCCGCCGCCGGTGCGGAGGCATCCGGAGTCCAGGTCCGCGAAGTCGACGCCAACGGTGAGCACGCCCGCCTGCTGCGGGCCTTCGTCGACGCGGCGACCGCGCACCGCGGTGATGCGGCCTACACCGCCGAGCTGGCGCAGTGGAGCGGGCATCACGCCGATCCGCAAGGCGTTCCCGCGCGCAACGCGGTCGCGTCCTCGGACCCGACCGTGCGACCGTTCGGCGACCCGCGCCTGCCCGAGGCGGTAGTTCGTGACACCGACGAGGAGGCCCGCATGCTGCTGGTGTGCACCGCCGCCGACGACCTGAACGCCTGGCTCGGCGCCGGCGAGGCGGCCAGCGCGGTGCTGCTCGAAGCCACGGTGCGCGGACTGGCCACCTGCGCGCTGAGTGAACCGCTCGAGATCACCGGAGTGCGGTCGAGGATCCGCCACGATCTGCTGGGTGATTTCGGTTATCCGCAACTGATCATTCGCATGGGCTGGGCGGCAACCAGCGCCGTTCCGGTACCGGCCACACCCCGGCTGCCCTTGCACGACGTGGTGCGGCCGCTCGAGCCCGTGATCTCGTCCGGCGAGAGCTGAGAACCCGCGACCGGACAAGGAATCAGGAGAAATCATCATGACCGAGAACACTGTCCCGCAGGCGGATTCGAATCCCGCGATCGTCGTCGCGGTGGACGGATCGGCCGTCTCGTACCAGGCCGTGGCGTGGGCGGCGCTCGACGCCGCGCGGCACGGTTGCCCGTTACGGATCGTCACCTCGATCTGTGCGCCGGTCGGGCCGTCGCCGACCGTGGTGCTCAGTGCCGAGGACATGGCGTGGCTGGAATCCGAAGGCGAGCGGGTAGTCGGCGAGGCGACCCGGATCGCGTCGGAGACGCTGCCCGGCGAAGGCGTTCCGATGTCGTCGGAGGTCACGACCGAGCCGATCATCCCGCATCTGATCGCGCTCTCACGGCACGCCCGCCTGATGGTGCTCGGCAGCCGCGGGCTCGGAGCGCTGCGGCGCGGACTGCTGGGCTCGGTCACCACCGCGGTGACCCACCACGCGCACTGCCCGGTCGCGGTGATCCATTCGACCGCGGCGGCGGACCCGATCTCGGCCCGGCAGCCGGTGCTCGTCGGTGTGGACGGAACCGCGAACAGCGTCGCCGCGCTCGAGCTGGCGTTCCAGGAGGCGTCGCTGCGCAAGACCGGCCTGACCGCCGTACACGCCTGGAGCGACGTCAGCGGACCCTACATGCCGATGGCGGGCTGGGAGACGCTCGAGGAGCAGGAGCACGCGACCTTCGCCGAGGAGATGGCCGGATACGCCGAGCGCTACCCCGATGTCCCGGTCCGGCGAATCCTGGTGAAGGACAGGCCGGTTCGGTCACTGGTGGACGAATCCGAGCACGCGCAGCTGGTGGTCGTCGGCAGCCACGGCCGCGGCGGGTTCCTCGGCATGCTGCTGGGCTCCACCAGCAATGCTCTGCTGCACGCGGTGGACTGCCCGATCATCGTCGTGCGCGGCGAGTGATCCGGCCGGAGCGGACGCGCCGTCAACCCTGTGCGGGGTCGGCGGCGCACCCGGCGTCGTGTCCGGTCACGGCAACGGCACGGCCCAGCGCAGCAACGTCCCCGCGCCGTCGGGGTTGCTGCCGAAGGTGAACGTGCCGCCCAGCTGTTCGGCTCGGCGGGCCAGGTTTTGCAGACCGCTGGGGGTGATGCCGGCGGGAATGCCGCGGCCGTCGTCGGCGATCAGCACGGTGAGATCGTCGGAGACGTCGATGGTCACCGCGACCGTCTCGGCGTGCGCGTGCCGGACCGTGTTGGAGATCGCCTCGCGTACAACGGCTTCGGCGTGATCGGCCAGTTCGGCCGCCACCACCGACAACGGTCCGGAGATGCGCAACGAGGTGCGCAGTCCGGTGTCGGCGGTGTGCTTGCGGATGACCTCCTCGATCCGCTGCCGCAGCCGGGTGCTGCCCTCGGCGCCGCCGTGCAGGTCGAAGATGGAGGTCCGGATCTCCTGCACCACATCCTGGAGATCGTTGATGACGTCGGAGATCCGTTCCCGGATCTCGGCCGAGCGGGCGCGGGCCACGGTGCCTTGCAGGCTCAGCCCGGCCGCGAACAGCCGCTGGATGACATGATCGTGCAGATCCCGGGCGATGCGGTCACGATCGGTGAGCACGTCGAGTTCGCGCATCCGCTGCTGCGCTTCGGACAGCTGGATGGCCAGGGCGGCCTGACCGGTGAATGCCGCTGCCAGCCCCTGCAATTCGTCCGAGAACGGGGGCGCGCCGACCGGGCGGACCATGACCAGCACGCCGAAGGTCGAGTCCTGCGCGTTGAGCGGCAGGACCAGCGACGGACCGGCGTCGAGTTCGGCGTCGAGGCCGAGATCCTCGCCGACGTCCGGGCAGTGGGGCAGGCCCTGGCGGAACGCCAGCCCGACCGCGGTCCCCGACGTGCGGGCGAATCCGCTGTGGGTCTTGCCGTCCGGCCCGGAACAATGGCTGATCCGCAGCCCCTCCACCGCGTCGGGGTCGCTGTCGGGTTCGTCGTCGACCGCCAGGAACGCCCAGGCCGATTCGGTCAGGGTGCGCGCGTGCACGACGACGTGCGCGAGGACTTCCTCTGGATCGGTTCCGGCCAGGAATTCGGTGGCGATATCGCGCGTCGCCTCGATCCAGGCCTGCCGGCTGCGACTGGATTGGTACAACCGCGCGTTGTCGATGGCGGTGCCCGCGGCCGCGGCGAGCGCCTGCACGATCACCTCGTCGTCCTCGGTGAACGGCTGCCCGCCGGCCTTCTCGGTCAGGTAGAGGTTGCCGAAGACCTCGTCGCGGATGCGCACCGGTACGCCGAGGAAGGTGCGCATCGCCGGGTGGTTGGCCGGAAAGCCCACCGACGACGGATGATCGGCGATGTTGTCCAGGCGGATGGTCTTGGGCTGGGTGATCAGCAGCCCGAGGACGCCACGGCCCTCGGGTAGTTCGCCGATCTCGGCGCGGGTCGCCTCGTCGATGCCTTCGTAGATGAACTGCTCGAGCGGATCCTGCCCGTGCTGATCCTGCCCGCGCACGCCGAGGGCGCCGTAGCGGGCGTCGACGAGGCTGATGGCGGTGTGCACGATGGTACGCAGGGTCTGGTCCAGATCGAGCCCGGAAGTGACCGCGAGCATGGCCTCGACCAGGCCGTCCATGCGATCACGGGCGTCGATGATCAGCTCCACCCGGTCCTTGACCTCGACCAGTAGTTCCCGGAGCCGGAGCTGGGAGAGGGTCTCGCGCACCGAGTAGGAGCCGTCCTGGGGCTCTACGGTCATATCGTCTTCCTGTACGTGTGGGATCCGCGCACGTTTTGTCCGTTACGGCCTGCCCCGAGTTTAGGTCGGTTCAGATTCTAGGCGGCAGAGGACGAAAGCCGATTACCGACAGCGCCGCCGCTTTTCGGTCACCTCCCGTCCGGCACCGACAGCGCGCGGTCCAGCAGTACGCGGCGCTCGGCCGTGGCGACCGCGCGGCGGGTGCGCCCGACCGCGTCCGGGGAGACCGAGACCGAGGTGATGCCCGCCCGCACCAGGTGCTCCACGAACTCGGGCTTGGTGGAGGGCGCCTGACCGCACAGTGAGGAGGTGATTCCCAGCTGCCGCGCGCCGGTGACGATCCGCTCGATCGCATCGAGCACCGCGGCGTCGGATTCGTCGAACAGTTCGGCGCACTCCTCCGAATCGCGGTCCACGCCGAGCATGAGCTGGGTGAGATCGTTGCTGCCGATGGAGATTCCGTCGATGCCCAAGGCGACGTATTCGGGCAGGCGGTACACCACCGAGGGCACCTCGGCCATGATCCAGCGGTGCAGGCCGCGCTGGCGGCCCAGCGGGCTGGCGTCCACGAGCTCGAGGCAGGCTTCGAGCTCCCAGCGGGTGCGGACGAACGGGATCATCAAGTGCACGTTCGGGGTCTGTTCCCGCACCCGGGCCAGGGCGGCCAGTTCCAGCCGGAACATCTCCGGTTGGCGGACATAGCGATAGCAGCCCCGGAAGCCGATCATCGGGTTGTGTTCGCTGGGCTCGTAGCGTCCGCCGCCCTCGAGCGCGCGGAATTCGTTGCTGCGCATATCACTGGCGCGATAGATGACGGGTCTGGTGCCGAACGCGGAACTGATCCGATGGATCGAGGAGGCCATGCTCTGGATGAACTTCTCGTCCTCGCCGCGGGCGATGAGGTCGCGGGGGTGCCGCCCGCCCAGTGCCTGGGTCAGCAGGACCTCCGCGCGCAGCAGGCCGACCCCGTCGGCATCGGTGGCGGCGACGCGTTCGGCGGCCTCGGGCAGCGCCAGGTTCACGTAGACGCGCGTGGCGGTGGCCTCCGGTGCCACGGCAGCCCCCACCGGGCGCGGGACGGCCGTGACCGCCGCGGGAAGCCGGTTTCCGGCGTACACCTGACCCGCGGAACCGTCGACGGTGACTTCCTCTCCGGTGGACAGCTGCGCGGTGGCGGTCCGGGCTCCGACGATGCACGGAATGCCGAGTTCACGGGCCACGATGGCGGCGTGGCAGGTCATGCCGCCGCTGTCGGTCACCACCGCGGCGGCCCGCGACAGGGTCGGCAGCCAGTCGGGGTTGGTCATGGGGGCGACCAGGATCTCCCCGTCGCCGAGCGCGGATCCTTCGGCGGGAGAACGCAGTACCCGGACCGGCCCGGTGGCGCGCCCGGGCGCCGCGGCCAGCCCGCGTGCCAGGACCCGGCCCTCGACAGTGTGCGCTACGGGCGGTTTCGCGTCGATGTCGTCGGGCAGCGTGGTGATCGGCCGCGCCTGCACCAGCCACAGGTGGTCATCGTCGAAGGCCCATTCGACATCCTGGGGGCGGCCGCCGTGGTGGGCCTGCACCTCGAGCGCGAGCCGGGCCACGGCCAGGGTCTGGTCCTCGGTCAGCGCGGGGGCCTGGGCCTCGGACTCGGAGAGCTGGATCCGCCGGTCGCCGTCGGGACCGGCCACGATGACGAAGCTCTGGTGGCCGATCCGGCTGTCGAGCAGCGTCGGCCCCGCGGCGTCGAGCACGTAGGTGTCGGGCGTGACGGCTCCCGACACCACCACCTCGCCCTGGCCGCGCGCCGCCTCGATGACGATGCGATCGCGCGAGCCGCTGGCCGGATCCGCGGTGAACGCGACGCCCGCGGTGCGGGTGGTGACCATGCGCTGTACCACCACGGCCATCTGCGGGTGATCGCGCATGCCGCGCCGCGCCCGATAGGTCAGGACCCGCGGCGTGAACAGGGACGCCCAGCAGTCCGAGAGCGCGGTGATCACGGCGTCGTCGCCGTGAATGTTGGTGCGTGACACGTTCATTCCGGCGAAGGACGCGGTCGCGCTGTCCTCGCCGACCGCCGAGGAGCGGACCGCCACCAGGACGTCGTCGCCGAGCCGGCGGTACGCCGACACGACGGCGTCGCGGACCGACGCCGGGACTGGGGTGTCGTGCACGAGTTCGCGCATGCGGCGGCACAGCTCGTCGAGCTGCTGTCCGTCGGTGCGCGTGGCCCCCGCCGCCGCGGCGAGCCCGCGAGTATGCAGCTCGTCGAGTTCGGGGCCGTGGGCTCCGGCCCGGATCACCTCCTGGTAGGTGGCCGCGAGTACTACGAAACCCGGTGGCACGGGGAGCTTCGCGGCGACGAGTTCGCCGAGGTTGGCTCCTTTGCCGCCGGCGCGGTCGGCGTCGGTCAGCCGCAGTTCATCGAAGGCGGCGACATAGTCACCCATGACTACTCCAGTTCTTGTTCGATCCCGGCAGTAGCAGCAGCCCCAGGATCGGGATGGCGAGGACGAGCAGGGCGCACAGCAGCACCGTCGGCGATGCGCCGGTCAATTCGAGGCCGGTGACGACGAAGGGCAGTGCGATGACGAACAGGGGTGCGTGGCGAATGCTCACGAGCGGACCTCGGGAGCCTCGAAAATGCCCGCCGCGGTGAGAATGTCGCTGAAGTCGGCGCCGAGCAGCACGCGCCGCAGCGGTGCGGGGAGCTGGGCCAGGACGTGGTCGAGCTGGCCGGGGGAGAACAATTGCGCCAGTGCGTCGGTGACCGCCGCGGCCGACCGTCTCGCCTCCTCCACCGACACGTCCGCCGAACGGGCGAATTGGTGCAGGAACGACTGCGGATCGTGCGGCACCGGAACGCGTCCCGGCGTCCAGCCCTCGAAGTAGACGCCGCGCAGCAGCGTGGGCAGTTGCGCGCTCAGATGTGCGGCGGCGCCCACATCGAGGCGGTCACGCACCGCGTGCAGCCAGGCACGCAGCGCCTGGTGCGCGGCCATCCGGTCGTCGGTGCCGAGACGGTCGGCGACGGTGCGCAGCCAGACGCGGCCGGTATGGATCGCGGGAGCGAACGGATCGGTGTGATGGCTCATCGGCGTGGCCTCTCTCGCGGAGAAGAAGGTCAGGGGTGGGTCGGGATGGCCTGCGGCCGGGGCAGTTTCAGCTCCTGGGCGACGGTGTCGATCCAGGCCGTGATGGCGGGCCAGTCGCGCAGGTCGCCGTAGCGGTGGCCGCCGAGCAGTCGGTACAGGGCGCGTGCCGGGAGCGAGACGCCCGCGCGTTCGTAGTGACCGGCGAACGCGCGGTATCCGCGCGGCATGACGGCGTCGCGCACCTCGACGATTCGCTTCGGAACGGCCCGGCCCATCAGGTGTCCGATCGGGCCGACCAGGGCGGGGCCGAGGCCGACGCTGAACAGCCAGACGGGCCGCGCGCGCAGTTCATGACGGTGGTCGCGGACGAAGCCCTCCAGTTCCGGCAGCAGGGCGCGGTCGTGGACGGCGCTGCCGAGGATCAGGGCGTCGAAACGTGTCGGGTCGGGGGCGTGTTCGGCGTCGGCGACCTCGACGGTCGCGCCGCGAGCCGCGAGCGAGGCGCCGATGAAATCGGCGATCTCGCGCGTGGACCCTTGCGCGGAGGCGTAGACGACGGCGATGCGGGGTGCTGTGGTTGCCATGTGTCGAGCGTGCTCGCGTGGGCGAAATTCGGTGAGAGGACTCGTACCCGGGTCGGTCGGGACCATGGTCCCCGGCATCGCCGTCAGCCCGCGGCGGCGGCGGGCTGATCCAGTCCCGACAGCGCCCCGGCGAGCATGCGGCGCATCTCTTCGGCCGAGGACGCCAATTCGGGCCGGGCCAGGACCTGGACCAGCAGGGTCGGATCGACGGCCTCGACCAGCACACCGGTGTCCTCGGCGCGGATGACCACGGTGCAGGGCATCAGCAGCCCGGCCTCGCGATCGGTCGCCAAGGCCAGACCCGCGAGCTGGGGGTTGCAGACGCCGAGGATCAGATACTCCTCGATGTGCTCACCGGTCCGCTCCCGCAGCGACGCCTGCACGTCGAATTCGGTGACGACGCCGAATCCACGCTCTCGCAACACTGTTCGGGTTCGATCCACCGCGTCGGAGAAGGTGGTGGCCAGGTGTACCGCGATGGCCGGGGCGGGCGCCACCGGGATCCGGATCTCGGTGATCAGCAGCCGGGGATCGCTCACCTCGTCCGGCCCCACGAGGTACGCCTCGGTCGGCGGTCCGACGGGACGATAGCCGGCCTGCCGCAGCCACTCCCGCAGGGCGCGGTAGGCGGCGTCGATATCGCCGTAGCCGCCGCGATGGCTGGTGCGGGCCACCAGGATCGGGGACTGGATGACCAATTCGGCCCCGGAACTCGGTCCGAGCGCCGGGGCCGCTTCGATCGGAAGCCCGAAGTCGACGACGATGGCGTCCTCGGCGGGTAGCTCCCGATGGAAGGTGATGGTCGGCGCACCGTTCGCGGTCAGTCCCGCCTTCCCGGCGACCTCGCTCAACCGGTCCATCCCGCTGACGATGCCCTCGCTCAACAGGTCGGGCCGGATTTCCAACGGGATGCGCAGGACCGCCTGCGGCGCTGTCTCGCACACATTGACCCGGTATTCCATCGCATGCCTCCTTCGATTGCTGTCTCACCAGCCTGCGCACCGGTCGGGCGGGGTTCCAGAGGAGAAGGTCCCGGTGGGGCGGGAACAAGTCGATGACCGGACCGCGCCGAGTGTCCCGAGGGGCGGGCTGCCATCACAGCCGTTCGTCGGCGGCGAGAACGAAGTAGTTCTCCTCCTCCTGCAGGAAGTGCAGGCGCAGGACGGCGTGCAGCCCGTAGAGGCACGCGAGCAGATCGTCGATCTGGTCGGGATCGAAACCATCACGCGCCCGCGCCAATTCGAGGTGCGTGCCGATTCTCGTGGTCAATCGCTGGATCTCGGCGTGCGCCCGGCTCATGGTCGCCGTCGCCTCGGATCCGCCGAGCGGCCCGGCCAGCGCCGGGTAGAGCTTCGTCTCCTCGGCCCGCTCGTGCGGCAGCAGATCCTCGACCAGGAAGCGGTGCGCGGCCTCGAGCGCCTTCAGCGCCTCGGCATCGGGGCGTTCCGCGATCCGGTCCGCCACTGCCCGCAGCGTGGCGAGCGTGTCGCGCAGGGTGTCGTGTTCGGCGGCGAAATGCCGGAGCAGTTCATCGGTGTCGACCGGTACGGCGCGCCCGCTGGCGGGGCCGGAGCGCAGGGCCCGCAACGCGTTCAGGATCACGGCGACGTCGATGGCCTCCTGGAGCAGCGCGCCCGGCGCGGGCGGCAGCCACCCGAAGGCGGCGACGACCATTGCCAGCAACGACAGCCCCATCCCGACGGTCGCGCTCTGCACCGCGATGCGCCGCGAGCGGCGGGCGATGTCCATCGCATCGGCGAGCCGGTCCAGCCGGTCGGTGGTGAGGACGATGTCGGCGGCCTCCGACGACGCGGTCGATCCGCGCGCGCCCATGGCCACGCCGACCGTGGCGGCGGCCAGGGCCGGGGCGTCGTTGATCCCGTCGCCGACCATCACGGTCACGTGCCGGTCGCTCTCCCGCCGGACCGCCTCGACCTTGTCGGCCGGACTCTGGTTCGCGTACACCTCGTCCAAGCCCAGCACGGTGGCGACCTCCCGCGCGGGTTCGGGGCGATCACCGGTCAGCATGACGAGCCGGTTCAGTCCCGCCTCACGCAGCCGCCGCAGAGTGCGGGGCGCGTGCCGCCGCAACGGGTCGCGCAGCAGCACGGCCCCGAGCGGGTCGTCGTCGACGGTGACCCAGGCGATCGCGGCGGAATCGAGCCTGGCGCGGTTCATGACCGGCCGGGCCCAGCCCGGAACGGTCGCGCCGTCGGGCAGTTTGCCGACCTGCACGCGGCGGCCGTCCACCATGCCGCTCACGCCGTGTCCCGCTCGTTCGGAAACCTCGGTGGCGACCTCGAGTCGCAGGTCCCGTGCCAGTGCCTCGGTCACGATCGCCGCGGCCAGGACATGCGGCGAGAGCTGATCGATCGAGGCGGCCAGCCGCAGCAGCCACGCCGGATCCGTGCCGGGGGCCGCGGCGACCTCGGTGACGACGGGCCGCCCGGCGGTGACGGTTCCGGTCTTGTCCATCACCAGAGTGGTTGCGCGGCCGAGGTTCTCCAACGCCCCACCGCCGCGGACGACGACGCCGACGCGGGAGGCGCGGGACAGGCCCGACACGATCGCGACCGGCGCGGCCAGCAACAACGGACAGGGCGTGGCGACCACCAGTACCGCCACCGCGCGGGTTGGCGAACCACTGAACCAGTAGGCCGCGGCGGCGACGGCCAGCGTGAGAGGGAGGAACCAGGCGGCGTAGCGGTCGGCAAGGCGGACGGTGGGCGCAGTGTCGGCCCCCGCCTCCCGGGCCAGTCGTACGATGCCGGCGTAGGTGCTGTCCTCGGCGGTCGCCGTGGCCCGCATCTCGAATACCGCACCGGCATTGAGCACGCCGCTGCGGACCGGTTCCCCGGCGGCCCGTTCGACCTGCAACGGTTCCCCCGTCAACGCCGATTCGTCCAGCACCGCAACCGAATCCAGGATCCTGCCGTCGGTCGGCACCACCTCTCCGGCGGCGATGACCAGGATGTCGCCCGCGGCGATCTCGTCGAGGCCGACGACCCGCACCACCGCTCCGCGTCGGCGCCGCGCCGATCGCGGGGCTCGTTCGAGCAGCGCTCGCAGATCCCGCGTCGCCCGGCGTTCGGCCGCCGCGTCGAGGGCGTGCCCGCCGCTGAGCATGACCGCGATCAAGGCCCCGGCGAGATATTCGTGCACCAACAGGGTGCCGGCCAGCGACAGCACCGCGATGAGATCGACGCCCGCCCGCCCGCGCCGCAGTGCCGAGACCACCCACCACAGCGCGGGCACGATGGCGACCACCGTGCCTGCGGCCCAACACCATTCCGCGACCGTGATCGCGCCGGTCACCCGGGCGATCACGCCCGCCAGCAGCGGCACGATGGTGCCGATCAGCAGCAACGCGCTCGCGACACCGGTGTACCGCTCCCACCGATGCCGGTCTCGTGATTCGGGCACCGGAATGCTCCCTTCCCGCCGGATCGTGTTCCTCTGCAGTGCACCGCACGAATGCGGCGCATCACAGAGCCACAGTCCCTCGGAAGAACTGCCTTTGGACCCGTCAGCCGGTGATCGATGGGGTCCGCGGCAGGTTCCTGGCTGCCTGCCTCGAAGCCGGTTCTGCCGAACGAGCTCGGCGCTCGGTGGGCGGCGCCAGGTGTCGGAAGGACGTCCGAGATGGGACCTTCGGCCCTGTGGGGCCGACGGGTATCGGTGATGACATTGAGCCAGGGGGAACGCATTGTGCCGGGGGACAGTGAGGAAGGGTCGTCAGTTCATGCGCGCGTACCAAGCTCTATCGGTCCGAATGCGCTTGCGGCCGGAGGCATCCGGCCCGCGGGCGTGCCGGGTGTCCGGAGCTTTCGCGTGAACGGGCAGGTCGAACGTTCGTTCGGACCCCGCGCCACCGTGGCCATGGACCGGGACGAGGCGCTGCGGCTGCTGGCGAGTGTGTCGTTCGGGCGGGTGATCTTCACCCGGGACGCGCTGCCCGCCGTGCGGCCGGTGAACCACCTGGTCGACGACGGCGAGATCGTCATCGTGCGGACCCGGCTCACGTCGCGGCTCACCTCGACGGTGCGCGCGGACGAAAACGTCGTCGTGGCTTACGAAGCCGATGAGATCGATCCCGTCGAACAGCTGGGATGGTCGGTTGTGGTGACGGGTATCGCCCGACCGGTGACCGATCCCGAGCGCGTCGCCCGCTACGAGGCGATGCTGCAGCCGTGGGTGGACGGGGTGATGGATTCCCTCGTCGCCATCGAGCCGACCCTGGTGACCGGGGTGCGGCTCGTGGTGAAGAAGGCGGGATAGCCGCGTCGCCGACGGCTCAGGCATAGGGGTCGTCGATCTCCCAATCCGCGTCCTCATCGTCCTCCTGCTCGTCCTCGGTGTCCACGTCGCTCTCGGTGCCGGTGAAGCGCAACCGGGCAACGACTTTCGTTCGACCGTCGTGGTCGGAACGCGTGATCTCGACTTCGCCGCGCAGTTTGTCCGGGAGTATGAGGGTGCCGGTGGTACCCCCGCTGCCGTAGGTGATGGCGCCCCTGGCGTCGAGTTCGTCGGCGAGCTCCCGCAATTGGTCGGCGAGTTCGACGCGGTCGAGGGTGCGCTGCTCTTCGTAGATCTTGCGGTGTGTCATGCATGAAGCACACCGCACCCGGTCACGGGGCTCTAGGGGCCAAATGCCTGTACCGGTTGTGCGGAAGTCCCCGGTGCGGCGGGGGTTCCGAGGGCGAAACGCGCTGCGCGACGCCGCAATCGGTGATCGGTGCGGCGGTCGCGGGCGGCGGGTACGGGTGGGGGCGTCCGGAAGAACCACCGTTTCGCGGCCTCGGCCAGCGCGAGGTACGCCACGATCATGGCGAGGAGTGCGGCGAAGAAGCCGGCGGGCAGCGGCGTGAAGCCGAGCGCTGACGCCAGCGGGGTCACGGGCAGCAGCGCGCCGATCCCGACCGAGGCCAGAGCCGCGGTCAGCAGGACGACGCTGGGATGGCTGCGGAAGAACGGCGTTCTGCGGGTGCGGATCACGAACAGCACCAAGGTCTGGGTGGCCAGCGATTCGACGAACCACCCGGTGTGGAACAGGGTTTCGCCGGCGTGGAAGACCCACAGCATGACGCCGAAAGTGGCGAAGTCGAAGATCGAGCTGATCGGACCGAACACCAGCATGAATCGCCGGATCAACGCGATATCCCAGCGCGACGGGCGGGCCAGTTGCTCCTCGTCGACAGTGTCGGTGGGGATGGCGAGCTGCCCGGCGTCGTAGAGCAGATTGTTGAGCAGGATCTGCGAGGGCAGCATCGGCAGGAAGGGCAGGAACGCCGACGCGCCCGCCGCGCTGAACATATTGCCGAAATTGCTGGACGTACCCATCAGGACGTACTTCATGGTGTTGGCGAAGACGCGGCGTCCCTGGGTGACACCGTCGGCCAGCACCTGCAGGTCCTTCTCCAGCAGCACCACATCGGCGGCGTCCTTGGCCACATCGGTGGCCGCGTCCACGGAGATTCCGACATCGGCGGCGTGCAGGGCGAGCGCGTCGTTGACGCCGTCGCCGAGGAAGGCGACATCGACGCCGAGCGAGCGTTGCGCGCGCACGATGCGCGCCTTCTGCTCGGGATCGATGCGCGCGAAAACGGTGGTGGTGTGCAGTCTCTCGGCGAGCTCGCGATCGGTGAGCCGGTCCACCTCGGCGCCTGAGAGGGTGCCGTTCACCGGCAGACCCAATCGTTCGCACACCTGCGCGGCCACGCCCGGATGATCGCCGGTGATCACCTTGACCGTGATGCCCAGCGTCGTCAGCCGGCTGATTGCCGCTGCCGCAGAGGATTTCGGCGGATCGAGGAAGATCAGGAATCCGGCCAGGCGGAGCCCGGTCTCCTCGGAGGCCGTCAACGATGTCATACCGGAGGCGGCACGGGTGGCCACGGCGACCACCCGGTGCCCGGCCGCGAATTCCGCGTCGAGGGCTCCGATCGCCGACTCGGGCACCTGCTCGCAGCGGGCGAGGACGGCCTCGGGCGCGCCCTTGGTGACGATGACGCGTCCGCCTCCGGGCGAATCGACGAGTACCGAGATCATGCGGCGCCGATGATCGAAAGGCAGTGTCGCCGCACGCGAATACTCCCGCACCGCGGCCCGGGGCGCGACCGGCGCCGCCCACAGTGCGGTGTCGAGCGCGTCGCCACCGACCAGAGCGCCATTCTCGATGGAGCCGTCGGCGCAGACCAGGCCCAGCGCGACGACGTCGGCGCTGGCCGCCCCGTCCACGGGGACGGCGCGCATGAACTCGATCCGGCCCTCGGTCAGCGTCCCGGTCTTGTCGGTGAACAGCACTTCGGTATCGCCCAGATCCTCGATGCAGACCAGCCTCTTCACCAGCACCTTGCGCTGGGCCAGCAGCCGCGACCCGGCCGCCAGGCCGGTGGAGACCACCGCGGGGAGTAGTTGGGGTGAGATCCCGACCGCGATCGCCAGCGAGAACATCAGCGCGTCCAGCAGCGGCCGGTGCAGGACCAGGTTCACCGCGAAGATGCCGATCGTCAGGATGGCGGCCACCCGGACCAGCAGCATCGAGAACCGGCGCAGTCCGATCTGGAACTCGGTCTCGGGCTCCCGGTGCGCCAAACCGGCCGCGATACGCCCGAATTCGGTGTCACCGCCGGTCGCGATCACCATGCCGCTGCCGGTGCCGGAGGCGACCACCGTGCCCATGAGCGCGCAGGACGCGAGTTCGGCGACCGGGCTGCCCGCGGGCACCACCTCCGGCGACTTGCGCACCGGTTCCGCCTCGCCGGTCAGCACCGATTCATCGCAGTGCAGCCCGGTGGACGACAGCAGCCGCAGATCCGCGGGTACCAGTTCCCCGGCCCGCAACTCGACGATATCGCCGGGCACCAGTTCCACCAGGTCGATCGATCGGGCGACGCCGTCGCGCACCACCACCACCCGATGCCGGATGCGGTCACGCAGCGAGTCGGCGGCCTGCTCGGCGCGAAACTCGTTGACGGTGCCCAGACCCACCGACATGGCCACGATCGCGCCGATGACCACCGCGTCGGTGCGCTCGCCCAGGAAGAACGCGACGGCGGCGGTCACGGCCAGCAGAAGCAGAAGTGGAGAACGCAATTGCCTGGCCACGACCGATGCGAGCCGTACCCGATGGGTCCGAAGGGAATTGGGACCGAACACCTCTGCCCGGCGGGTGTGTTCGGCCTCGGTCAGACCGCCATCGCCGCTGTCGAGCGCGGCCATCACCTGATCGACCGGTTGCGCCGCGGCGATCGCGGCCGACAGGGCGTGAACCGGTTGGCGCGGGCCGGTATTCGCGACGGCCGGGCGCGTGCGCATCGACATGCCTTCGAGGGTTGCGCTGGAACGCCGGGCTCGGTAGAGGCCGCCCGCATGTGCCCCGGGGACCAAAGACCCTGTAGCCGAGGACTTGCCGCTGCTGCGGCGGCCGGGCTGTACCCCGCATCATTGGCAGGTCGATCCCGAGGCGTTTCCTGGAGCGAGGCGCGGGCGACCCGCACGCCGGATAACGCTGTACGCCGGTCGATTAGAACCTCCGCCGCGACGTGACACCTGCAAGTCACGGGAGGCGATCACTGGGCCGGCGATGCCGGAGACCCCCTTCAGGTCACCTTCGCCGCGGAATCGCTGCGGCCTCGGGGATCGGCTTTCGCGAGCGCGGCCACGCGCACCGGTCGCTGTGCGACGACGAACACCGCGCCCCGATCAGCGGGGCGCGGTGTTCGGTCGCGATCTCGATCTAGACCGGATGGGGGTGGTCGCCGCGCAGCTTGGAAGCGTAAACGGCGGCCTGGGTGCGGCGTTCCATACCCAGCTTGGCGAGCAGCCGGGAAACGTAGTTCTTGACGGTCTTCTCGGCGAGGAACATGCGCTCGGCGATCTGACGGTTGGTCAGGCCCTCACCGAGCAGGTCGAGGAGTTTGCGCTCCTGTTCGGTGAGCCCGGCGAGCGGGCCGTCGGTCTGCGTGCTGCGGCGCAGCCGGTCCATGAGGGCGGCGGCGGCGCGATTGTCCAGCAGCGAACGGCCGGCCCCGATCTCCTTGATGGCCTTGGCCAGTTCCATGCCCTTGATGTCCTTGACGACATAGCCGCTGGCTCCGGCCAGGATGGCGTCCATCATGGCCTGCTCGTCGGTGAACGAGGTGAGGATCAGGCAGCGCAACCCGTCCAGCCGGGAGAGCAGATCACGGCACAGCTCGATGCCGTTGCCGTCGGGCAGCCGCACGTCGAGCACCGCGACATCGGGGTTGAGCGCGGGAATCCGGGCCAGGGCCTGGGCGGCGTCGGAGGCCTCGCCGACGACGGTGATGTCGGGGTCGCTCTCGAGCAAGTCGACTAGCCCGCGGCGAACGATCTCGTGGTCGTCCACGAGAAAAACGGTGGTCATGGCCGGTTCCCATCTTCTTGGGTGGTCAGGTCAACGATAGCTCGCGGGGCCCGCGGCCGGGAAATGCCGGAACTCATTCCGATACCGCGGTGGCGGGTGCGGTGAGAGTCAGGATCTGCGTGAGCGGCAGTCGCGGCGTGCGGGGCAGCCGCCGCTCGGAGACGGGCACGCTTCCGATTCGGACGAGGACCTGCGGCTGCTCGTCGCGGCCCGTGAGTGCCCGGATCATGGCACGGCTGCGCGGCAGTTCGGTGACATGGGTCAGCGGGCAGGTGTGATAGCCGGCGACCGTGCACTCGAGCAGAAGCGTCGACAGCGCCTCGCCGCAGCGCAGGAAATCGATCGGGCTGTCGTCGCCGGAGAGGACCACGACGACCGATCGGTCCTCGTCGACCTCGGTGCGGCGCGATTCGCCCCCGGCGGCGGGCAGGACACGACTCACCTCGACGCGCTCACGCTCCTCGGTGGAGATCCGAGCTTCCGGAGGGATGCCCTCCGCAGCCAGCGAATGCCCTGCCCACCACTGCAATTCGGCCTGATAGCTGGAATCGTAGCGGCGCACCGCGGCGGTGAGCCGCGACGCCTGGGCCAGCTCGGAGCGGGCCTCGGACGGCAGCACGGTGATCACCGCGTCACGCGGGTCGACGACCACCGGCAGCACCGGTTCGAACTCGCGCCAGTCCTTCGGCGCACCGAAAGGCAGCCGGTCGGTGTAGCGGACCTCGATGGCGGCCGCGCGATCCCGGTCGGCGTCGGTGACGATGCGCGCGGGCTCGAAAGTGACCGTCGCCAGGTGTTCGTGGCGGGTGGGATTCGGGAAGTAGGCGACCCGGGTCTGCCATCCGGCCGCGGCGAGCGCGGCCCGCAGGTGGCCCAGGGCCAGCCCGCAGCTGATCAGCAGCTGTCGGCCGGAGGCGTCGGTGGCCGGCAGCATGCGCTCGCGGACCGAGTACAGGTGCAGGGCGGCGCCGTCGAAGACCCAACGCCACGGCTGGCTGTTGTGCAGCGAGGGCGCTCGACCGGACAGCCGGACGGCCTGCTCGATCGTGTCACCGCTGGGTAGTGGGCTCATGGACTCACGCTAGGACGCGAGCGGTCCTTGCCGCAGGGGCCATTGGTCCTCGGTGCGGTGCTACAGGACCCTTGGCGACACGCCGAGCGCGACGCACGCTGACATGGTGGACGAGCACACACAGGCCACGCCGCTGATCGATGCGCGGCGTCACGATGCGGTGATCTTCGATATGGACGGCGTGGTGACCGACAGCGCTTCGGTCCACGCGGCGGCCTGGACGGAGATGTTCGACGAGTTCCTGACACACCGTGCCGTGGCGCCCGGCGAGGATCGATCACCGTTCACCGCCGACGACTATCTGCGGTGGGTCGACGGCGTTCCTCGTTATCAGGGGGTCACCAATTTCCTTGCCGCGCGGGGTATCTCACTGCCTTATGGGGAACCAGGCGACGGTGAGGACGCGGAGACCGTCTGTGCGCTGGGCAATCGCAAGGACCGGCTGTTCCTGGAGCGGCTCACCCGCGCCGGGGTGCCCGCGTTCGCGAGTACGGTGGCGCTGGTACGCCGCTTGCAGACCGCGGGACTCGGCGTCGCGATCTTCTCCGCCAGCCGCAACTGCGCCGAGGTCCTGCGCGCGGCGGGCATCGGTGATCTGTTCGGCGTGCGCGTGGACGGGATCGACGCCGACGAACTGGGATTGGCGGGCAAACCCGATCCCGCGATGCTGTTCGAGGCCGCGCGCAGGCTCGGGGCCGAACCGTCGCGGACCATTGTCGTGGAGGACGCGGAGGCCGGTGTGGCCGCCGGGCGCGCGGGTGGTTTCGGCCTGGTGATCGGCGTCGATCGGGGCGGGCACGGGGACCGGCTGGCCGAACACGGCGCCGATGTCGTGGTCGCCGACCTCGGGCAGGTGGGGCTGCGCAACGGTTTCCGGCGGATGTCGGAGCTGCCCGAGGCCGCCGCGGCTCGCCTGGGCGACCTGCTCGATACCGAGAAGGCCTCGGTGCTGCTCGATTTCGACGGCACGCTCTCGGCCATCGTGCCGGATCCGGCCGCCGCGACACTGGTCGACGGCGCGGCCGCGGCCCTGGCGCGACTGGCGGCGCGGTGCCCGGTGGCCATCGTGAGCGGGCGGGAACTGGCGGATCTGCGCGATCGGGTGGGCGTGGACGGACTCTGGTACGCGGGGTGTCACGGATTCGAGCTGCTGGCCCCGGACGGAACGACACATGTGCACGACGCGGCACCGGGCGCGGAGGCGGCGCTGGCCGCGGCGGCGGCGGAGCTCGAGCGTGCGCTCGGCGATGTCCCCGGGATTCTGGTGGAGCACAAGCGGTTCGCGGTCGCCGTGCACTACCGGCGGGTGCCGCCGGAACGAGTGCCCGCGGTGACCGCCGCGGTCCATGCCCAAGCTCACGACCGGGGCCTGCGGGTGACGGGCGGGCGGAAGGTCGTGGAGCTGCGGCCGGACGTGGACTGGGACAAGGGAACCGCATTGCACTGGATCCTGAGCCATCTCACCACGTCCACCCTGCCGATCTACATCGGCGACGATCTCACCGACGAGGACGCCTTCGACTCCATCGAGGCCGAGGGGCTCTCGGTGGTGGTCCGCCACGACGAGAACGGCGACCGACGAACCGCGGCCCGATTCGCGCTGTCCGGTCCGGAGGGCGTGTGTGCGTTCCTCGACGACCTGGCGAGGCTGTTCGACGCCGAATCGACCGGGGCGGTGTCGGATTCGTGGGTGCTCGCCTTCGACGGCTACGACCCGGCGCACGAGCGGCTGCGGGAGGCGTTGTGCACGGTCGGCAACGGCTACCTCGCCACCCGCGGCGCGGCGCCCGACTGCACGGCGAGCGAGCACCACTATCCGGGGACGTATGTCGCGGGGATCTACAACCGGCTCTTCGACCAGGTGGCCGGGCGTACCGTCGACAACGAGAGCCTGGTGAACCTGCCGAACTGGCTGCCGGTGACCTTCCGCGTCGGCGACGGCGACTGGCTCGACATCGACACCGTCGAATTGCTGTCCTATCGGCAGGAATTCGATCTGCGCCGGGCCGTCCTGTCGCGGCGGTTCCGTTTCCGCGACGCCACCGGGCGAATCACGCGGGTCCGGCAGCGGCGCTTCGCGGCCATGCACGCCCCGCACCTGTGCGCGCTGGAGACCGAGGTGACCGCCGAGAACTGGTCGGGCACCGTGATCTTCCGCTCGACGGTGGACGGTGGCGTCCGCAACGAACTGGTGGCCCGATATCGCGACCTGTCGGGTAATCATCTCGCGCCGGCGTCGGCGCGTGAACTGTCGCCCGAATCGGTGCTGCTGGTCGTGCGCACCGGGCAGTCGGGGATTCCGGTGGCGACAGCCGCGCGCGGAACGCTGCACCGTGACGGGGTGAAACTGTGCCCCGCAACCGAACTCGTCGAGTCGGAGAACTCGATCGGACACGACCACGGCGTCGCGCTGGCCGAGGGGGACACCGTCGTGCTGGAGAAGATCGCGGCCGTGGTCACCGGTCGCGACCACGCCGTCTCGGCTCCGGACGACGAGGCCGCGCGGTCGTTGCGCGCGGCCGGCGGCTTCGCGGATCTGCTCGAATCTCATACGGCCGCCTGGGAACACCTGTGGGATCGGCTGCGCATCGACCTCGACGGCGGTGACCGGGCGACCCGCGTGATCCGGCTGCACCTGCTGCATCTGGTGCAGACCCTGTCACCGCACACCGCCGATCTCGATGTCGGCGTCCCCGCGCGCGGCCTGCACGGCGAGGCGTACCGCGGGCACGTCTTCTGGGACGAGCTGTTCGTCCACCCGGTCCTGAACCCGCGCTTCCCGCGCCTGGCGCGCGGGCTGCTGCGCTACCGCTACCGGCGTCTGCCCGAGGCGCGCCGGGCCGCCGCCGCGGCCGGTCAGCGCGGAGCGATGTTCCCGTGGCAGTCGGGTTCCGACGGTCGCGAGGAGAGTCAGCTGCTGCATCTGAATCCGTTGTCGGGGCACTGGAATCCGGATCCGAGCCCGCGCGCCCATCACATCGGCAGTGCGATCGCCTACACCGTGTGGCAGTACTACCAGGCCACCGGCGACCTCGAATTCCTCACCGATTACGGGGCCGAACTGCTGGTCGAGATCGCCCGGTACTGGGCGAGCCTGGCCGACTACGATCCCCGCCACGATCGCTATCACCTGCGCGGCGTCATCGGGCCCGACGAATTCCATACCGGTTCGCCCACCGCGCCCGGGACCGGTGTCGACGACAACGCCTACACGAACGTGATGGCTGTCTGGACCCTGGTGCGCGCACAGGAGGCCCTGGACCGGCTGACGCCGCGGGCGCGCGCGGAACTGCTGGAGTCACTGCGCGTCTCGCCGCGCGAACTCGCCCGGTGGGAGCACGTGAGCCGCCGCATGTTCGTGCCGTTCCACGACGGCGTCATCAGCCAGTTCGACGGCTACGAGTCGCTGTCCGAACTCGATTGGGACGGCTATCGGCAGCGCTACGGCGAGATCCAGCGACTGGATCGCATCCTCGAGGCCGAGGGCGACGACGTCAACCGGTACCGGGCCGCCAAACAGGCCGATGTGCTGATGCTGTTCTACCTGCTCTCGGCCGACGAGTTGCGAGACGTGCTCGAGCGACTCGGATACGAGCTGCCGGGGGAGATGATTCCGCGGACCATCGACTACTACCTGGCCCGGACCTCGCACGGCTCCACACTCAGCGCGCTGGTCCACGCCTGGGTGCTGGCCCGCGCGCACCGGGCGCAGGCGATGGAGTTCTTCGACCGGGTGCTCGACTCCGATGTCGCCGACATCCAGGGCGGCACCACGGAGGAGGGAATTCATCTGGGAGCCATGGCCGGAAGCATCGACCTGGTGCAGCGCTGCTTCACCGGGATGGAGATCCGATCCGATCGGCTGATCTTCAACCCCTGCTGGCCGTCGGAGCTGGGGGAGCTGCGCTATTCGATCATCTACCGGGGACATCGCCTGGCGATCCGGATCAGCGCTCACGCGCTGGAGGTCGCCGCGGATCCGGGAAGCGCCGATCCGGTGGAGGTCCACTGTGACGGCGTCACCGAGATGCTGGCGGCCGGGGCCACCGTGCGGGTACCGCTGGACGCACGGGATTTCGTGGCGGGCCGCGATCAGGAACGCAGCTGACCGGCACCCCAGCGGACCAGCCCGACCGCGACCGCCAGATATTCGGTGAACGCGAGGTAGACCAGCGCCGTGCCGTACATCCGCGCCCAGACGGACAGATCGTCGGTGGCCGCGGGGATCGCGACGACCATGACCGAACCGAGAACCAGCGCCGCTATCGCTACGGCATGCGGAGGTGCGGGAGAATCCATGATGATCAGCCTCGCGCCGGCGTGCGGCAGGCAGCAGGGCCATTGTTCCCGACCCGAGGATGACCAACGGCGGCCGAAGTCCCGAGGCGGTGGTCGGGAGCGCCGCGCAGAGGCCTTTGGTCCCCGCTTCGAGGACGATCGCCCGCAGCAGCGGGAGCGGGGGCGTTCCTACCGTGAGAGGACCAGCCCGGTTCGGGCGCCGATGATTTCACCTCACCCGGAGGTCACGATGACAGAGCAGCAGTACGACGATCCGCATCGGCTGGCCTCCGCGCCCGTCGTAGTCGGCGTGGACGGCTCGGACGGTTCGGCGCGAGCGCTGCGGTGGGCGGTGCGGTACGCCGCGCAGCATCGGCGGCGGCTGCACATCGTGCACGGGCTGGACCTGGTCGGTGTGAGCCGTGGTGTCGGAACCTACGCGGTCGCCACGCTACCGCTGATCGACAGCGTCAAAGCGGCGGGCAAGGCGCTGGTGGCGCGCGCGGTGACCGCCGCGGGCGAGTACGACCCGGAGGTCCCGCTCACGGCGTCCATGTCCGGCGACACCGCCGCCCAATTGCTGATCGAGGACAGCGTGACCGCCTTCGCGGTGGTGATCGGCGCGTCCGGCACCGCCGGAACCCTCGCGCACCTGGGCTCGACCCTGTTGGCGGTCACCAGCCACGCGTCCGGCGCGGTCATCGTGGTGCGGCCGGACCCCGCCACCGGCGACGCGGTCCGGACCTCCGGACCCGTGGTGGTGGGTGTGGACGGCAGCCGGACCAGCGAGGCCGCCATCGCCGCGGCGTTCGCCGAGGCCGCCGAGCGGCGCACCGGCCTGGTCGCGATGCACGCCTGGAGCGATTGGGACACCGGGCAGTTCGCCGGCGAGGTGACCTCGATGACCGGGAATCTCGACGACGTCGAGGCGGCCGTGCTGGCCGAACGGCTGGCGGGCTGGCAGGAGAAGTACCCGGACGTCGAGGTGACCCGGGAGGTCTGCACCGCCGGGCCCGGGGCCCAGCTCACCGAGCTGTCGAAGACCGCGCAATTGGTCGTGGTCGGCAACCGCGGCCGCGGCGGATTCACGGGCCTGCTCCTCGGATCCACCGCCCATCACCTGGTCCAGCACGCGCACTGCCCGGTGATGGTGGTGCACGCCGATACCGAGGAGACGAAGCGATGACGAGAACCATGCCCGGATCCGAGACCAAAATCCGGGACGACCTGGTCGATCTGGACGCATGGTGGCGGGCGGCGAACTATCTGGCCGCCGGCCAGATCTACCTCATGGACAACCCGTTGTTGACCGAAAAGCTGCGGCCCGAACACATCAAGCCGCGGCTGATCGGGCACTGGGGCACCGTGCCCGGGGTGACACTCACGTACGCCCACCTCAATCGCGCCATCATGCGCACCGGGCAGGAGATGCTGTTCGTGCTCGGCCCCGGCCACGGCGCGGCGGCGCTCACCGCCGCGACCTGGCTCGAGGGCACCTACTCGCTGCGGCATCCGGAGGTGGGGCAGAACCTGGCCGGGATGCGGGAGTTGTTCCGGCAGTTCTCGTTCCCCGGCGGCGTGCCCAGTCACGCCTCGCCGCATCTGCCGGGCTCCATCCACGAGGGCGGTGAGCTGGGCTACTCGCTCGCGCACGCCACCGGTGCGGCCCTGGACAATCCGAATCTGGTGGTGGCCTGCATGATCGGCGACGGCGAGGCCGAGACCGCCGCGCTGGCCACCAGTTGGCACGGGTCGCTGTTCCTGGACCGCGTGTCCGACGGGACCGTGCTGCCGATCCTGCATCTCAACGGCTACAAGATCGCGAATCCGACACTGCTGGCCCGCATGTCGCGCGATGACCTCGACGCCATGCTCACCGCGCAGGGTTGGGAGCCCATGTACGTGGAGGGCTCCGATGTCGCCGAGGTGCACGAACGCTACGCGACCGTGCTCGACGAGGCGATGGAGCGCATCCGCGAGATCCGCGACGACGCCGAGCGCGGGCTGGGGCCGCGCGACCCGTGCCGTCCGATGATCGTGCTGGCGACCCCCAAGGGGTGGACCGGTCCGGCCATGGTCGACGGCGTCCGCGTGGAAGGCACCTTCCGGGCCCACCAGGTACCGCTGGCGGGCGTCCGGGAGAACCCGGAACACCTGGCGCAACTGGAGGACTGGCTGCGGTCCTACCGGCCCGAGGAGCTCTTCGACGCCGACGGCCGTCCGGTCGACCGGATCGCGGACCTGCACCCGCGGCAGCTGCGCATGAGCGCGAACCGCGCGGCGCACGGGCACGACAGCGTCGATCTGCGGCTTCCGTGCCCGACCGACTACCGGGTCGAATTCGCGACGCCCGGAACGGAATCGGCCGAGGCCACCCGTGTACTCGGCGGCTACCTGCGCGACGCCCTGGTCGAGAATCCCCGCAATCTGCTGTTCTTCTCCCCGGACGAGCACACCTCCAACCGGCTGGACGCGATCCTCGAGGTCACCGGCCGTCGCTGGCGCGAAAGGCGCATCGTGGGCGACGACCGGCTGTCTCCCGACGGCCGCGTCTTCGAGGTGCTCTCGGAGCATCTGTGCCAGGGCTGGCTCGAGGGTTACCTGCTCACCGGACGCCACGGCGTCTTCTCCACCTACGAGGCGTTCGCGCACGTCATCGACTCGATGGTGGTGCAGCACGCGAAATGGCTGCACATGGCGGCCGACTTCGCCTGGCGCGAGCCCATTCCCAGCCTCAACTACCTGATCACCTCGCATGTGTGGCGGCAGGATCACAACGGGGCCTCGCATCAGGACCCCGGCTTCATCGACCATGTGCTCAGCAAGCGGCCCGAGGTGAGCCGGGTGTATCTGCCGCCGGACGCCAACTGCCTGCTGCACGTCTTCGACCACTGCCTGCGGAGCCGGGGCCGGGTCAATGTCGTCGTCGCCGGCAAACAGCCCGCGCTGCAATACCTCGACGACGACGCGGCGCGCGTGCACTGCGAACGTGGACTCGGTGTCTGGCAGTGGGCGAGCACGGACGCTGATCGCCCCGCCGAGGTCGTGCTGGCCTGCGCGGGCGATGTCCCCACCCAGGAGACCCTCGCCGCGGCCGCGCTGCTGCGGAACATGGTGCCGGACTTGGCGGTTCGTGTGGTCAATGTGGTGGACCTGGCCCGGCTGTTCCCGCCGGACCGTCACCCGCACGGCATCGCCGACGAGGACTACCGCGCCGTCTTCACCGACGCCCCGGTGATCTTCGCCTTCCACGGCTATCCCTGGCTCGTCCACCGCATCGCCTACCGCCGCCCGGGCCACGACCGCATGCACGTCCACGGCTTCACCGACAACGGCACCACCACCACACCGTTCAGCATGTGCGCGATGAACGGCATCGACCGCTTCACCCTCGCCGCCGCCGCCCTCGCCGAGGTGCCGCGCCTCGCCGACCGGCTTTCGTCGCTGACCGAGCGGTTGACCACGCAGCGCGAAGCCGCCGACGCCTACGCCCGCCGCCACGGCATCGACCCGCCCGAGATCGCCGACTGGCGCCGGCCCGCCGCGGGCTGAGTCTCGCTCGCAGGCGGCTCCCAGCCTGCTCGCGGGGCGGTCCCAGCGTTCTCCCAGGGACGCCGGGAAGGCTGGTCCGCACTGCAGCCGAACCGAACGGAAGTCGCTGATGTCCACGATCAACGGGCTCCCGGCCCACATCCTGCTGGTCCACGCGATCGTGGTGCTGGCGCCGCTCACCGCGCTGCTTGCGATCTCCTCGGCGCTGTGGCCCGCCGCGCGGCGGCGGCTGGTGTGGTTGACGGTCGCGCTCGCGACGGTGGTCGCCGTGCTGACCCCGATCACCACGGAGGCGGGCGAGTGGCTGGAGCGGCGGGTCGGGCGAAATCCCGACCTGCGCAACCACACTCATCTCGGCGACACGTTCGTCTACTTCGCCGTCGCCCTGTTGGCGGTCGCGATCCTGGTGGCTGTCGTCCACGTCCGGGAGACACGCGGCCGCGCGTTGTCACGGATGCTCGTCGGCGCGGTCGCCGTCCTCACGATCGCGGCGGGCGTGGCCGCGACGGTGCAGGTGTACCGGATCGGGGAATCGGGCGCTCGCGCCGGCTGGAGCGGAGTGTCGGCACAGCCGGTGCGCGCCGGGAAGTGACCCGGGAGGACCTTGGACCCTGTTCCGCGCCGCTCGCCGGATGATGGCATGGGCGTTGTCATTCGGCGGAATCGGCAAGGAGCGAGGGCATCTTCGATGAATACGACGCGAGTGGCGGCGGCGACGCCCGGGGTCGCGGTGGAGTCGCGTGGTCCGGTCACCGCTGCCGAGAGGAGCCGGGCCGACCGCGTGGTCCGGAAGGTGCTGCGTCGCCACCACCTCGAGTCGCCCGCGAGTGTCCGGCTCAGCAGGAATGGCAGTTTCGGGGCCACGACGGTGGCGCAGGTGAACGCGCGGTTCGCGGGCGCCCCGATTCGTGTCCAGGCCGACGGGCCGGGTGGTTTCGCGCTCACCTTCGCCGCCGAGCGCCTCGACCGCCAACTCGACCGGCTCACCGGGAAAGCCGAGCCGCGGTGGGCGCCCGATCCCGGCCGCGCGCCGCTGGCGGCGGTGAGCGACGCGCGTCCCATCGTGCGGCGCAAGCACTGCTGCCTGCAGGTCCTCGATCCGGTCGGCGCGGCCGCCGCCATGGATGCCATGGACTACGACGTCCTCCTGTTCACCGACGTCGAGACCGGCGAGGACGCGATCGTGTATTGGGCGGGGCCGCTGGGCATCCGGATGGCCCGGCAACATCGAATGTGTCCGCCGTCCGCTGCCACCTGGCGACCACTCACCATGAACACACGCCCGACAAGGGAATTCACCGAAGCCCAGGCGGCGGCCCGGCTGTGCGCCTACGGTCTGCCGTTCCTGTTCTTCACCGACCCGTCCGACCGCCGCGGCCGCCTCCTGTACCGCCGCTACGACGGTGATCTGGGACTCGTTGCGGGACCGGATGTCTCGAGAGGGTGATATCGATGACCACCGCCGGTGCCTTCCTCACCGCCGCCGATTTCCTATGGCTCGGCATGGTGCTGGCCATCTCGTTCATCGAGGCGCCCTTGAAGTTCCGCGCCCCGAACGTCACCCTGGCCATCGGGCTGGGCATCGGCCGCCTGGTCTTCCGCGCCCTCAACGGCGTCGAATCCCTCTTCGCCATCCTGATTCTCGCGGCGGTCTGGGCTGATCCACCCGGATCCGCCACGACGGCCGCCGTGGCCGTGGCGATCGGCGCGCTGGCCATCCAACTGCTCGCCGTGCGTCCCCGGCTGACCCGGCGCAGCGATGCCGTGCTCGCCGGCGCGGAGGGGCCGCGGTCGCGCAGCCACTATGCCTACGTCGGCCTGGAAGTGGTGAAGGCGGCCGCCCTGCTCACCGTGGGGGTGCTGGTCCTGAACGGCGCGGTACCGTGAGCCGGGAACATTTTTCGATCGCCATCGCGGTCGCATTCCTGTCGACCACAGGGCTCCCGGCCACACCGGCGAGCCACGATCGCGTCCGGCCGTCCCAGTGGCGGCGGTGACAGCGCGGCGCTGGTTCCGAACCCCACGCCGGGGTGACCGCGCGCGGTACCGTGCAGGGATGGGCGAGGCCGCGGCGCGGTGGCTGCCCGGAACACGACAGTTCCGGGGCTACCGGCGGGCCTGGCTGCGGTCGGACGCGCTGGCCGGAGTCACCGTGGCGGCCTATCTGATTCCTCAGGTCATGGCCTACGCGACCGTGGCGGGTCTGGCGCCGATCGTGGGGTTGTGGGCGACGCTCGGGCCGCTGGCGGTGTACGTCGTGCTGGGGACGTCCAAGCGGCTGTCGGTCGGGCCCGAGTCGACGACCGCGCTCATGACGGCGGTGGCGCTGGCGCCGCTGGCGGCGGGGGATCCGGGCCGGTACGCCGCGCTGGCGGCGATGCTGGCGCTGGTGGTCGGAGCCTGCTGTGTGGCCGGTGCGGTGGCCCGGCTCGGAGTGCTCGCCGATCTGCTGTCGAAACCGGTGTTGGTGGGGTATCTGGCCGGCACCGCGGGAATCATGATCGTGAGTCAGCTCGGGAGGCTCAGCCGGGTGAGCGTGGCGGGGGAGTCCATCGCGGATCAGTTGCGGTCCTTCGCGTCGAACATCGATGAATTGCATTGGCCGACAGTGCTTCTGTCCACCCTCACCCTGATGATGCTGCTGCTGTCGACGAAACACGCCGCGCGTGTTCCCGGCCCGCTGATCGCTGTCCTGGGAGCGACGGCGGTGGTGGCCGTCTTCTCCCTGCGGGAGCACGGAATTCGCGTCGTGGGCGCGATCCCGTCCGGGCTGCCGGTGCCGAGCGTGCCGCAGGTCGCGGCCGCCGATGTGGGCAAACTGCTGCTGCCCGCTGTCGGCATCGCCCTGGTCGGATTCTCCGACATGGTCCTGACCTCGCGGGCCTTCGCGGCACGGCACGGCGACACCGTGGACGCGAACCAGGAATTGCTCGCCATGGGCGCGACCAACCTGACCGCCGGTGTATCGCAAGGATTTCCGGTCAGTTGCAGCGGCAGCCGTACGACCATCGCCGATGCCGCCGGGGCGCGCACCCAGCTGTATGCGGTGGTCGCGCTGGCCACCGCGCTGGCCGTCGTGCTCTGGGGGCGGACGGTGTTGGCCGCGGTCCCGTCCGCGGCATTGGGCGCATTGGTCATCTACGCCGCGCTGCGGTTGATCGACCTGCCCGAGTTCGGCCGGTTGGCCCGGTTTCGGCGCAGTGAGCTGCTACTCGCGCTGAGCACGGCGGTCGCGGTGCTGGCCGCAGGAGTGCTGTACGGCATCCTGATCGCGGTCGGGCTGTCGATTCTGGACCTGCTGCGTCGGGTGGCCCGCGCGCACGACGCCATCCAGGGGTTCGTCCCCGGCCTGGCGGGCATGCACGATATCGACGACTATCCGGAGGCGAGGACCGTTCCCGGACTGGTGGTCTACCGCTACGACGCGCCCCTGTGCTTCGCCAACGCCGAGGACTTCCGCCGCCGTGCGCTGGCCGCCGTCGACAACGCGGTGAACCCGGTTCGCTGGTTCGTCCTCAATACCGAGGCCAATGTCGAGGTCGACCTGACAGCTCTCGATGCCGTCGAGCAGCTCAGGTCCGAATTGGATTCCCGGGGAATCGTTTTCGTGATGGCACGGGTCAAGAAGGATCTACGGGCGGCCCTCGACGCCGCTGGGCTGACCGACCGCATCGGCGCCGACCGATTATTCCCGACACTCCCGACTGCCCTGGCCGCCTACCGGCGCGAGACCGACGACCTCGGACCGGCGGATCGGTGACTTAAGGCCCGTCTCCGGTGGGCTCGGTCACGCGATGCTGGATGGACGGATCGGTTCTCCAGAAGTGAGGTGAAAGACCATGTCGCACCATTCCTCACTGGCGTGGCGGGTGTGGCGGCTGCGACCGTGGAACTCGAACCCGCTCATGCGGGCCTCGGACCGCTGGGAGGCGTTGGGCCGCCTGCTGGTCGTGGCCCTGTTCCTGCTGGCGATCCCGGTGGCGGCCGCCGTCGGGACCGCGACCTACAGCGGGTCCGCCGAGCGGATCAGCGCCGAGAACGCCGCGAAGACCGAGGTGCTCGCGACGGTGCTGACCGAGCCGAAGCAGACCGCGGCGGCGGCCGGGCCCGCGCTGGCGGCCCACTACGAGGCTCAGATCCAGTGGAAACACGACGGGAGCCTCGGGAAGGGAACCGTCGAGGTGCGTCGTGACACCAAGATCGGATCCACCGTGCAGACCTGGCTCGGGGCAGACGGCTTGCCCGGCGCCCCGCCCCGGCAACCCGGATCGGCGGTGCTCGACGGCATCGGCACCGGCGTCGCGTTGCTGATCGGCGTGGGCTTCGCGCTGCTGGCACTGCTCTGGTGCCTGACTCGGTTGCTGGAACGCCTGCACGGCATGCGGTGGGAGGCCGAGCTGCGCGGGCTCGACCGTCCCATCGGCAGGTAAGACCCCCGGATCCCTCGGAAGGACACCCGATCATGACCACTGATCTCGACGCCCCGGGCACGCGTATCGTCGCTGCCGTCGACGGGTCGGCCACCTCGTACCAGGCCGCCGTGTGGGCCGCGGTGGACGCCGGACTGCACGGCTGCGCGCTGCACATCGTCACCTCGATCTCGCTGCCCGTCGGCGAGGTCCCGGTCGACCTGCTCGGGCCCGACGATCGGGAGCGGCTGGCCAGGGACGGGCAGCGAATCGTGGACGAGGCGAGTCGTGTGGCGCGCGCCGGCGCGACGGGGGCGGCCGTCACGATCACGACCGAAGTGATCTGCGCACCCATCGTCGGACACCTCATCGAGCAGTCCCGGACCGCGCGGACGGTGGTCGTGGGCAGCCGCGGTCTCGGCGCGATCCGGGGTGGGCTGCTCGGCTCGGTGGCCGACGCGGTCGTTCGGCACGCGGAATGCCCGGTGGCGGTCATCCATGCGACCGCGGCGACCGATCCGCTCTCCGCCGAGAAGCCGGTGCTGGTCGGGGTCGACGGCACACCCCACAGCGTGCCCGCGCTGGAACTCGCCTTCGCCGAGGCCGCCGCGCGTAAGGTCGGGGTGACCGCGCTGCACGCCTGGACCGATATTCTCGGTTCGTACGTGCCGCTCATCGGCTGGGAGCCGCTGCGCGCGCGGGAGAACGAACTGCTGTCCGAGCGGCTCGCCGGATTCGGAGAACGCTATCCCGACGTGGCGGTTCGCCGCCTGATGGTGATGGAACGCCCGCACCAGGCACTGCTGCGGGAATCGGAGTACGCGCAATTGGTCGTGGTCGGCAGCCGCGGCCGGGGCGGATTCGAGGGCTTGCTACTCGGATCCACCAGTTCCACCGTGCTGCACAACGTCGAAACCCCGGCGATCGTTGTCCGCGCATAACGAAGATCAGGTGTCGGTCATGACCGAATTACAGCCGCTGGATGCGGGATTCATCGAACTCGAGGACGCGGACCGTCGCATCAGCCTCGGCATCGCGGCGGTGGCGATCCTGGCCGGGCAGCCACCGGCGCGAGCGGAATTCTCGGCCATGCTGGCCGAGCGCGTCGCGGCGAACCAGCGCCTGCGACAACGAATCCGGCGCGCGCCACTGGATCTGACCGCCCCGGTGTGGGAGGAGGACCCGAACTTCGATCTGGCCCACCATATTCGATGGGCCGCCCTGCCCGAACCCGCCGACGAGAAGACCCTGCGTGAGTTCGTGGCCGGCGAACTCGTCGAACGTTTGGACCGAGATCATCCGATGTGGGAATGTGTCGTCGTCGAGCGCTTGACGGATGCGCGCTGGGTGCTGATCGTGAAGGCGCACCACAGCCTCGTCGACGGCGTCTCCGGCGTGAGCCTGTTCGAAAGACTGTGTGATGCACAGGAATCCGATCCGCGGCTGCGTGAGGTACCGCCGGCGGACGCGACCGCTGGACCGGACTGGCTCGACCGCGTCGTCACCGGGTTGCGACTGCCGCTGGACGTGCCGCGCTACGCGGTCGGGATGATGCGCAGTCTGATCCCGGTGGTGGCCGCGTTCGTCTCGGTGCCCGAGGCATCCTCGCTCAATGGCCCGATCGGCCGCCAGCGGCGCTACACGATCGCCCGCGCCTCCCTGGCGGAGATCCGCGAGATCGGCCGCGGCCTGGACGCGACGGTCAACGATGTCGTGCTCGCCGCGGTGACCTCGGCCTATCGCGGCGTGCTGCTGGGCCGCGGGGAACAGCCCACGGGCAAGACGGTGCGCATCCTGGTGCCGGTGTCGATGCGGGCGGCCGACGCGAAATCCCTGCTGGACAACCGGGTTTCCGCGGTCCTGTCCCTGCTGCCGTTGCATCTGGACGACCCGGTGGAACGCCTGATCACCATTCATCAGCGCATGGCCCGGCACAAGTCCGGCGGCGCCGCGCAGGCGGAGAAGTCGCTGCTCGCCCTGGCCGGGCGGCTGCCGTTCGCGCCGGTCGCCTGGGGCATGCGGCTGTGGTCGCACCTGCCCCAGCGCGGGGTGACCGCGGTCGCGACGAACATCCCCGGCCCGCGCCGCACCCTGTCGATGCTGGGACGCGAAGTGCTGGAGCTGATTCCGGCCATCCCCATCGCCATGCGCCTGCGCACCGGCATCGCCATCCTCAGCTACGGCGACCAGCTGACCTTCGGCATCACCGGCGACTACGACTCGACCCCGGATCTGGACCGGATCGCCGACGGCATCCACACCGCGATCGCCGACCTGCTTGCCGCGGCGCGGGCCCGCCCGCAGGACCCGGCCGGATGAGCGGGCCGATGTCCGCGCGGACCGATGGGCGATCAGCGCCGAAAGGCCACGGAGCCAGGGACTTCGGCTTCTTCACCGGGTGCCCGTCATGGCGGACGATCAGATCCGACGGGCCGATCCGCCCGAACCCCGCAGCGAGGAATTCAGCCATGACAACCAAACTCCCCCGTACGCAGGAAGACTGGGCCCTGATCGCCTTCGTGACAGCCCTCGCGGTGGTGCTGGTCGGCGCGACGCTGCTCGCGATCCTCGCCACCTGACCCGATTCGCCGCCTGATCCTCTCGTACCCGGTCGGCGAGCCTATTCGGCGGTGATGACGACTTTGAGCGCACCGGTCTCGCCCGCGCGGGCGAAAGTGTCGTAGGCGGCGGCGAATTCGCTCATCGTGAAATGGTGGGTGATCATCGCGGCGGGGTCGAGGCGGCCGCCGGCGACGAGGTCGATCAGGCGCGGCGTGGAGTAGGTGTCGACCAGTCCGGTGGTGATCGTGAGGTCGCGGATCCAGATCCGCTCGAGATGCAGGGTCGCGGGGGCGCCGTGGACGCCGATATTGGCGACATGGCCACCGGGGCGGGCGAGTTCGACCGCGGTCTCGAAGGTTTCGGGGACGCCGACGGCTTCGATGGTGACATCCGCGCCGAGGCCGCCGGTGAGTTCGCCGATCACGGTGGCGGGATCATCGCGGCCGCTGTTGACGATGACGTCCGCGCCGAGTTTCGCGGCGGCGGCCAGTCGGCTGTCTGCCAGGTCGATCACGACGATATGGCGGGGGCTGTAGAGCTGTGCGGTGAGGATCGCGGCCAGGCCGATCGGGCCCGCGCCGATGATCGCGACGGTGTCGCCCGGTCGTCGGTGGGTTGTGCGATGGCGGGATCGGGTACGTCGTCCCAGGAATTCCGGCCGGGACCGTGAAAAACCATCGCTCGCATGGGACGACCTCCTCCGGGTCAGTGCCGGTCGATGGTGAGGGTGTCGGCGAGCGGCCGGCGTGGCGTCGGCGGGTGCTCGGGTTCGTCGGCGGGGGCGGCGCCGATGCGCACGACCAGCTGCGGATGGCCGGGCCTGGGCAGGAATCCGGTGAGAATGTTTCGGCCCGTGGGCAATTCGGTGATGTGGGTGAGGGCGCAGGTGGCGAGACCGGCTACGGTGCATTCGAGCAGGATCGCCGAGAGCGCCTCGCCGGTGGCCAGCCATTCGGCGGCCGAATCGCCGGGTGTGCTGAGGACGACGAGCCGCGACCGGTCCTCGATATCGGGACGGCGCGCGGAGTGCGGCGCGGACGGGAACGCCCGTCCCACCCGGACCCGGGCGCGCTCGGAGTCGGAGATCAGCGCGTCGGTGGGGATTCCCTCGGGGAATCCGGAATGACCGGCCCACCAGCCGATTTCGGCCTGGTACATCTGATCGTGCCGGCGCAGCGCGGCCGCCTGCTCGGACACCGCCGACAGCCTCGGCCGCACGGAGTCGTCGAGGACTTCCAGGTCCACGTAATGCGGGGACACCAGCATGCGCAGCGTGCGTGCCACGTCATCCCAGTGCGCGGGCGGGTCCATCGGCAGGCGGTCGGTGCGGCGGTGGTCGATCGCGCCCGCCCGCGCCACCAGCCCGGCCGGGGGGCCGGGCCAGGGCCGGAAACTGATCTCGGCGAGACGGCCCGGATCGAGCGGATCCGGCATCCGAGTCGTGTCGGTGTGCCAGCCGTGCGCGCCGAACGCGGTGCGCACGTGGTGCAGCATCGCCCCGCAGCTGATCACCTGCTGACGGCCCTGCGGGTCGGCCGTGACCAGCACCCGGTCGGGGTCGCTGTGCAGGTGCAGGCGCTCGCCGTCGAAGCGCCAATGCCAGGGCTGGGTGTTGTGCACCGAGGGCGCGCGCGACGCCAGGCGCATCGCGGACATCAGGGTGCGATGGTCGGGGACGAGCGGGGTGGCGTTCATGGTGGTCATCCTCCGAGTGTTCTCGTCGGCCACTGCGGAACATACGGGCTTTCCGCCCGCTGGTCAGGGGCGTTGGTCACCGGGGCGAGTGGCGCGCCGGTGCGTTCGGCGCGCTCCTTGATCCCGCGCAGCATCTTCGCCTCCATGACGAGGCTGCCGGGCTCCATGATCAGCATATAGAACACGCGTTGCGGCAGACCGGCGTCCGGGAGCGCGATGCGGTTGCGACTGATCAGCCGGGTGCCCTCGGCGGTCGGGTACAGCCCGAACGACCACACCCAGTGGTGGTCGGTCGAGGCGAGGACGAAGGCGTGCGGGCCGTCCAGCACGGCGACCCGCATGGCGGGACCGGACGTGCCCATCGGCAGCACGTCGTCGACCGCGAGCCGCTGGTATTGCGGCAGAATTTCGTCGGCGCTGTGCATGTTCAGGCCGAGCAGGTTCTCGATCCAGTCATAGGTGTACGCCCCGCCGCGGCCGGGACCCATCTGCACCAGCCAGGGCCAGATCTGTTCCGGCGCGGCCGCGATCGTGATCGCGCGGGTGGTGACGGTTCCGGCATCGGGTAGCAGTTCGTCACCGGGCATGACGCGACCGACCTCCTCGGCGGTCGATCCCCAGGTCACGCACTTGTTCCGGGCGAAGAGGCGATAGCCGATCGCCAGTCCGGCCAGGGCCGAGGCCACGCCGATGCCGGTCGCGGTCGCTGTTCTCATGGGGTCGATTCCTCTCGATGGGCGTCGATGTCGATCCTGGGCCGCCCGACGCGATTTCCGCAGGGACCGATGGCCCGGCAATCGCCCTCACAACCGGTGACTTTCGGCCGTCTCGGGCCGGTGGGTGCGCGCGGGATGCTGTGACCGAACAGCGGATTCGCACGGATCGGAGGACCAGCCATGACCGAGTTCGCGGACCGGAGCGCCATCGTCACGGGCGGGGCGCGGGGAATCGGCGCGGCGGTGGTCGCGGAACTGGTGAAGGCGGGCTTCGGTGTGGTCATCGCCGACCTGCTGACCGAGGACGGGCTCGAGCTCGCCGAAACCCTCGCGCCGCAGGCGCGGTTCCATCACCTCGACGTCACCGACGAGACCCGCTGGCAGCGGGTGATCGAGGAGACCGAACGCGAGTTCGGCCCGCTGGCCGCCCTGGTGAACAACGCCGGAATCCTCGACTTCGGGACCGTGGAGACGGAATCGCCCGACCTGTTCCGCCACGTCCTGGACGTCAACGTCGTCGGGGCCTGGCTGGGCATGCGGCTCGCCGCGCCCCGCCTGCGCGCCGCGGGCGGCGGCGCCATCGTCAATGTGTCCTCGACCGCCGGGCTCATGGGCTACGCCGGGATCAGCGGATACGTCGCCAGCAAGTGGGCGCTGCGCGGGCTGACCAAAGCCGCTGCGCTGGAACTGGGTTCGTCCGGAATCCGGGTGTGCTCTGTGCACCCCGGCCCGATCCACACCGCGATGACCGCCGGGATGGACGAGTCCATCGCCGCCACCCAGCCGCTGCCGCGGTTCGGCGAGCCGGGGGAGGTGGCCGCCATGGTGCGTTTCCTGGTCACCGAGGCGACCTTCTCGACCGGTTCGGAATTCGTGATCGACGGCGGCGCGACCACCGGCCAGGCCGGGGTCCTCGAGGCATCCGGTGCTGACCACCGGTGATGGCGGAACGACAGAAGGAGGCGTCGCCATGATGTATTGGAACGACCACGATCTGAGTGGCTGGGGTTATGCCGGGATGGGCGTCGGAATGCTGATCTTCTGGGCTCTCGTCATCGGCGGGATCGTCCTGGCGATCCGGTTCGCGGTCCCCGACCGGGGCGGCGCGCCGCGTTACGAATCCCCGTCGCCGCAAGAACTTCTGGCGCAGCGCTTCGCGCGCGGCGAGATCGACGAGGCCGAGTACACGTCGCGGCTCACCGCGCTCCGGGCGTCGGGCGCGCGGCAATGAGCGAGCGTTCCGATCCGGCGAGCGGCGCCGCCGATTCCCCCGGCGGACAACTGAATCCTCCGGTCGTCGTCGCGACCGACGGATCAGCGGTCTCCTACCTGGCAGTCGCGTGGGCGGCCGTCGACGCGGGCCTGCACGGCGCGCCGCTGGAGATCGTCACCTCGGTGGCGGTCTCCGGCGGGTGGGGCCGGGGCGCGGTGCTCACCGAGACCGACACCGAATGGCTGCGTCTCGACGGCCGGCGAGTACTGGACGAGGCGACTCGGGTGGCGCGCGCGGCCGCGGTCGGCGACGCGCTGACCATCAACTCCGACATCATCTTCGACACGGCGATACCGACCCTGATCGAACGGTCACGGCACGCGCGCCTGCTGGTGGTGGGCAGCCATGGTCGCGGTGCGATCCGGCGCGGTCTGCTCGGTTCGGTCGGTACCGCGGTGACCCGCCACGCGCAGTGCCCGGTCGCCGTCGTGCGCACGACCGCGGCCATCGACCCGGTTGCGGCCGAGAAGCCCGTCCTCGTGGGAATCGACGGCTCACCCCAGAGCATGCCTGCGCTGGAACTCGCCTTCGAGGAGGCGTCCCGCCGCAAGGTCGGCCTGGACGCGCTGCACGCCTGGAGCGACATCAACCGCGTGGGACTGCCGCTGCCGGACTGGGACGCCGTGCGCGAACACGAGACCGAACTGCTCGCCGAGCGGCTAGCCGGCTTCGGCGAACGCTACCCGGATGTCCAGGTGCGTCGGATCCTGGTGCGGGACCGGCCGATCCAGTCCTTGCTGGACGCCTCGGAGGACGCGCAGCTGCTCGTGGTCGGCCGTGCGGGCCGCGGCGGCTTCACCGGCATGCTGCTCGGCTCGACCAGCGACGCGCTGCTGCACACCGTGGAGTGCCCGATCATCGTGGTGCCATCCGAATAGAGCACTTCCCCCACCCGACCGCGAGGAGTTGAGATCGATGGGCATGAACACCATGGATATGTCATCGCCGCTGATGCAGATGTGCCATGCGGTCATGATGTGGCTGCACCAGCAGGGCATCCTGCCCCCGATGACGATGTGATTCCGGCTCTCCCCGGCCCGGCCGTGGCCTCACCCGAAGGTAAGGATGTCCGTGACCGGGCGACGGGGAGTGAGCGGGGGCGCGGCGGCCTCATCGGGTGGGGCGGAGCCGATTCGGATGACCGCTTGCGGAATGCCGGGACCACCGATCAAGCTCGCGAGAAGGTCTCGGCCGGGCGGCAATTCGGTGATGTTGGTCAGGGTGCAGGTGGCGAGGCCGGCGGCGGCGCACTCGAGCAGCACCGCGGAGAGGGCCTCGCCGATGCGCAGCCATTGCGGGACCGAGTCCGGCAGCGCGCTGAGGACCACGAGCCGGGCATGGTCGGTGCGGGGACCGCGGCGGGTGGAACGCGGACCCGCCGGGAAGACGCGGCCGACGCCGACCCGGGCGAACTCCGCGTCCGAGACCAGGGCTGCCGGCGGAACACCGTCGCGAGTATCGGAATTCCCTGCCCACGTATGCAGTTCGAGGTCGTAGAACTGGTCGTGACCGCGCAGGGTCGCGTACTCGCGGGACAGGGCGGCGAGCCGTGGGCGAGCGGATTCGGCGAGCACGTCGAGCCGGACGTCCCGTGCCGCGGCCAGTTCGCGCAGCCGGGGAACGAGGTCCTCCCAGCCGCTGGGCTCCAGCAGCGCCAGCCGATCGGTACGGCGCCGGGTGATGGCGCGCACGTGCGCGCGGACCTCGGGCGGCGGCTCCACCCACGGCCGGAATCCGATGGCCGCCAGGTGATCCGGGCGCTTCGCCTGCGGCACCCGGATGACGTCGGTGTGCCAGCCGCGGTCGGCGAAGGCCGCCTGGACATGATGCAGCATCGCTCCGCAGCTGATCACCAGCTGGCGTCCGAGCGGGTCCGCGGCCGAGAGCAGCCGCTCGGCGTCGGCGAACAGATTCAGGTGGACACCGTCGAACCGCCACCGCCAGGGCTGGGAGTTGTGCACCGACGGCGCCCGCGCCGCCAGCTCGATCACCGCGGAGACTGTACCTGGATCGGGCACCGGACGGCCGCGCACATCATCGTTGACGCTCATACCATCAGTGTCGGGGTGGTCCGAATCCGGCGGATACGGTCGTTCTTCCTGTGTGGCAGGGTATTTCGACACTCGGCGACCTGCGGCGGCTGACACCGGACCGGCGAAGGCGCCCGGCTGCTGCCGGCTGTGCCGACACGGCCACCGGGCGTCTCCTCACGGGCGAGTACTCGCGGTGTGGCTCACTGCTGGTCGCTGTCGGGCTGGTTCGGCTTGTTCAGCGCCCCGCTCGCGTCGCGCACGACGCTGCGCAGGAACTCGTACTGCGCCGTGATGAGCTTGTCCGACAGTTCCAGCCCGGCGTCGACGAGGGTCGTGCGTAGCGCGTGCAGCGCCGAGTCCTCGCGAATCGCCTCCCGCCGCTCGCGGATCGCCTCGTCGACGGTGCTGATGAACGTGTGCACAGCGGCGCTGGCGGCGCGCTGTCCGGCCTTGGCCGATTCGAGAACCTCGTCGGACAGACGCTCGGTCTGCGAGGGCTGCGCGGACTGCTGCCGAGTGGATGTGGTCATGGTTTGCTCCTAGCGCGAGAACGGTGGGACGGCCGCCGACGACTTCGACGCCGTGTATCAGCATGGGCGCGTGGGCATCCCGCGCCGTAGGGCCGATGGTCCCCATACGACCGTCGCTGTGGCCCCTCCCCGGGCCGCGGCCGCAGTGCCCGAATGCTCGCCACCGGGGTGACCTTCGCCCCTGCCGATCACGGGTCGGGCCGGTCACAGTGGAGACAGTGAAATCGCCCGGCGAGTAATACAGGATTCGCGCATTCCGGGATGGTAGGGACAATGACCGCACACGACTCGCACATGACCCAGTCGGACCTGTTCACGTGGAGCATGGAGCAGGATCCGAATCTGCGTTCGACGATCGTCACGGTGCTGATCCTGGACGCCGAACCGGACTGGGATCGGTTGCTGCGTGTGCTCGATCGGGGGACGCGGGCGGTGCCGCGGATCCGGCATCGGTTGGTCGCGGCGCCGTGGGGGCTCACGCCGCCGCGGTGGACCCCCGATCCCGATTTCGACCTGCGCTGGCATGTCCGGCATCTTGCCCTGCCGGCTCCGGCGGACCTGGCGGCGGTGATCGAGTTCGCCCGCACCGAGGTCATGTCCGCGTTCGATCCGGCCCGGCCGTTGTGGCGGCTCACCGTGCTCGGCGGTCTGGACGGGGGGAGGAGCGCACTCGTGCTGAAGGTTCACCACAGCCTCACCGACGGTATCGGTGGCATCCAGATCGCCGGTGAGATTCTGGATTTCAGCCGTGCGGGCACCGTGCACGCATCGGTCCCCGCCCCCGCGCCATCGGAAGGCGGGGTGTTCGGCGACATCGTCGCGTGGAACTGGTCGGCGGGCGTGGACCTGGTGCGCGCGGGCGTGGCGGCGTTACCGCCGATCGCCCGGCGTGCCGTCACCAACCCTGTCGGTGCGGTCCGCGACGGTGTCGCGATGGCCGAATCGCTGCTCCGGCTCGCCCGGCCGATCACCAGAACGCTGTCACCCCAGATGACCGGGCGGAGTCTGGGGCGGCGGCTGGCGGTGCTGGAGGTGCCTTTGGAGCCGTTGCACGGCGCTGCGCGCCGGGCGGGCTGCACGGTCAACGACGCCTTTCTGGCTTCGGTTCTGATCGGCTTGCGCGTCTACCACAGCCGGCACGGGCATCAGGTCGAGCAGCTGCGGGTGGCCATGCCGATCAGCCTGCGGCACACCGGCGATCCGATCGGCGGCAACCGCATCACCATCGCCCGGTTCGCTGTCCCCGTCGCCGTGGACGGTGTGGTCGATCTCATGCGCGCCCTCGGCGACACGGTCGAGCGGTGGCGACGCGAACCTGCGATCCCGCTGTCGAACGCCGTCGCGGCCGCCTTCAACAGGGTGCCGGTCGGCCTGGTCACGAGCATGTTCAAACACGTCGATTTCGTCGCCTCCAACGTCCCGGGGTCCCCGGTCGCGCTCTACGTGGCCGGCGCGAAGGTCGAGCGCGTCTACGCCTTCGGGCCCACCACCGGCACCGCGTTCAACATCACTCTGATCTCGCACACCGGAACCTGCTGTATCGGAATCAATTCCGACACCGCCGCGGTGCCCGATCCGGCAGTGCTGGCCGAGTGTCTGGCCGACGGATTCCGTACGGTCGCCGCGCTCGACGCCGGTGAGCACGACAGCCCGGCACCGGTGGATCATCCTGGGCCGCCGGAAACGGCGCCGGGGGCCTAGACCGATCCGGATCATGCGAGCTCGGGATGGTGAAAGGGCCTGACGCCCGGCGATTTCGGGCTCAGAGTCCACTCGGGTAGGTCTCCGGGACCGTGCCCGCGGCGTCGGTGCTGTCCGGCACGAGCGGTTGGAGCGCGGTGGTCCGGTCGATGTGGATGACGGCGTCGAATCGATCAGCCATGCGGGTGTGGAAGTAGTGGCTCTGGCGTTCGGTGCCCGGCTGGTAGATGACGCCGATGGCGCGTTCCAAGCGGGGCGTGCGCAGAATGTCGGCGACGTTGTCGGGCCGGTCGGTGCGCAGATACAACGCGGGAATCCCGGTGTCGTGCAGGAGTTCCTCGATACTGCTGGGCAGCGGTGGACGCACGGTCTTGCGTTCGGCCGCGCCGTCCCAGCGGCTCGCCGCGGTGACGGTACCGGAGGCGGTGGTGAATCCGATGGTGCGGCACTGCCCGGGGTGGCGCTCACGCACCAGTTGTCCCAGCGAGAGCTGCCCGT
The DNA here is from genome assembly GCF_040630785.1 of Nocardia sp. NPDC005746. NCBI lineage: Bacteria > Bacillati > Actinomycetota > Actinomycetes > Mycobacteriales > Nocardiaceae > Nocardia > Nocardia sp. NPDC005746. Next base: position 28,393 of record NZ_JBEXYE010000013.1, on the reverse strand, counting down.
CGGCGGCCATCTCGGTGGCGCGAGCATCGCCTACGTGAGAATTGTGCGCCCACACCACGATCCGTGTCGGTGTGTCCGGCCGGGACAGCTGGGCGGCCAGGGCGTCGAGGGTGTCGGCCATGTGCACATCGCGCAGATTCCACGAACTCACCCGGGGGCCGAACATGGCCCGGTAGTAGGCCTCGGCGTCACGCACCGTCGAGGCATTCTGCAGCGCGTCGAAATGCGCGTCGCCATCGCCGGCCTCGACGAGATCCGCTGCGGCGCGCCGCAACTCGACCAGCTGCCGGACCACCTCGGACTGGCAGGATTCCCCGCCTCCGAACGCGGCGGCGAAACCGTAGGCCTGACCGTCCTCCTCGGAGACACGGTCGAAACAGGCGTAGCGGCGCGCGGCGCGGCGCGCGGCGGCCGGATCCACCTGTTCGAGGTAGTCGACGACCCGGCGCATCGAGCGGTGCATGGAGTACAGGTCCAGGCCGTAGAATCCGGCGCAGTCGCGCCCCTCGCGGCGGCGCTGGTCGTTGTGCAGCCGCAGCCATTCGACGAATTCGCGCACCACCGTATTGCGCCACATCCAGCCCGGGAACCGCTCGAATCCACTGAGCGCGTGCGTGGGTGAATCGTCAGCTCCCAGGCCGCGGACATAGCGGTCGATCCGGTAGGCGTCGGGCCAGTCGGCCTCACAGGCGACTCCGGCGAAACCGCGCTCACTGATCAGCCAGCCGGTGATGGCCGCCCGCGCGGCGTAGAACTCCTCGGTACCGTGCGAGCTCTCGCCGATGAGCACGAACCGTGCATCGCCGATGAGATCGTCCAGCGCGTGTTCGGGCGGGACGCCTGCGGGCGCCTCGAGCGCGGCGGCCCGCAGCACGACGACCGGATCGGCGACCGGGGCCGCCGCGCCGACTGTCGGCGTAGTGAGCAGGGTGCGCACCTCGGCATCGGTGACCTGGCTGAAATTCCAGAACGAGTCGCCGACCGCCCGGAACGGGGAGGGCATGGTGGCGCAGACCATTTCGTCCACGAGCGCGCCGAACTCGCGGCAACTGGACTCCGGCGCGGCGGGGACCGCGACCACGATGCGCTTGGGCTCCTCCACACGCAGCGCCTCGACCGCGGCCAGCATGCTCGCGCCGGTGGCCAAGCCGTCGTCGACCAGAATGACCGTCCGCCCGGCCACCTCGATCGGTGCGCGGCCATCGCGGTAGACGATCTGGCGGCGGGTCAGCTCGTGCGCCTCGGACCGTGCGATGGATCGCAGCTGCTCGGGGCTCACGCGCAGCGCGCGGACCATATCGTCGTTCACCACGACGCGTCCGTCCGAGGCCAGCGCCCCGAGCGCAAATTCGGGATTCCCGGGCGCGCCCAGCTTGCGCACGATGAACGTGTCCAGAGGTGCGTCCAGGGCCGCGGCTACCTCCCAGGCGACGGGCACGCCGCCGCGCGCCAGGCCGAGCACGAGCAGATCGGGCTCGCCGCGATAGTGCTCGAGCAGCCGGGCCAGCACGCGCCCGGCTTCACGGCGATCGCGGAAGATCTGCTGCGGTTCCCGCGGCGGGACGGGCGTCTCCGGTGCCATGACGACTCCTGATGAGAGATGAGCTCGATGGATTCAGCCTGCTCGGCACCGCGTGGCGTGCGACAGAGCATTGGGGCCCGGTGCGCGGGGGACCAACGTCCCAGTCGGCGCGGGACGCGCACCGGGCCCCTTGACGTCGAAATGCCACCGGGCGTGGGACTTCGGCCGCTGCCCAGAGCCATCGGTCGCAGCGCACGATCGAGAGCAGCCGGCCCCGATTCCGCCGGCGATCCCGCAAGGAGCCCGACATGACCCCCGAATACAACGCCGTCCGACTGCGCGGCGATCTGGACGAACCACTCTCACGCTGGCTGTGGCTGGTGAAATGGATCCTCGCGATACCCCACTACGTCGTGCTGTTCTTCCTGTGGATCGCCTTCTGGGTGGCCACGGTGGCGGCGTGGTTCGCCATCCTGTTCACCGAGCGCTACCCCCGCTCCCTGTTCGACTTCAGCGTGGGCGTGATGCGCTGGTCCTGGCGCGTGCAGTTCTACACCTACGCAGCGCTGGGCACCGACAAGTATCCGCCGTTCACGTTGCGCCGGACCGACTACCCGGCGGACCTGGAAATCGACTACCCGCAACGGCTTTCGCGCGGTCTCGTGCTCGTGAAGTGGTGGCTGCTGGCCATCCCGCACTACCTGATTCTGGCCGCGCTGCTCAGCGGGGGAGTGGCGCTCGGGGGCGGCGACGACGAGGGCGGCCGCACCACAATTCCGCTGATCGGCGTACTGGTCCTGATCGCCGCCGTGGCGCTGCTGTTCACCGGCCGCTACCCCCGCGGACTGTTCGGCTTCGTCATCGGCGTCAACCGATGGTTCTACCGAGTCCTGGCCTATTCCGCGTTAATGACCGACGCATACCCGCCCCTGCGGCTCGATCAGGGCCCGCGGGATCCCGGCGAGGCTTCCGCGGCGTGAGCCACGCGGCGACGATCCGAGTGCGGTGCGCTGCCGATCGCGACCACACAGCAGGACCGGGTCCGGGAAGACGAGGACCAAAGGCCCTCGAACGGGAGTCGTGAAGCTCTGGGAACTTCGTCCTACCCGGAGTGAAATCTGTTGTGTCAGAACACATCGACTTCCAGGAGGAGGATTGCGATGAGCCTGCTACACCGTCAGTCCGGAGCGATGCTGCCGGATCTCGCCGAACTGTGGAACGCCGTGGTATCGCCCACCGTGCCGATGTTCGGCACGCACCCGCTGCGCGTCGAGGACACCATGGACGACAAGCTCTACACCGTGCGCGCCGAGATCCCGGGCATCGATCCGGCCAAGGACGTGCAGGTCTCGGTGCACCAGGGCCGACTCACCATCAAGGCCGAGCGCACCGCGGAGCACGAGGACAAGGGTCGCTCGGAGTTCAGCTACGGCTCCTTCGTCCGCACGGTGGCTCTCCCCCCGGGCGCCCAGGAGGACGGCGTCCACGCCAGCTACGCGAAAGGCATTCTCACCGTGAGCGTTCCTCTCGGTGAGCCGGAGGAGCCGGTGCGCAATATCCAGGTCGAGTCGGCGGAATAGCGATTCATCCCCCGACCGTGGCGAGAGCGGACATCATGACGGAACGTATCGCCGCGCACGCGGTCCGAATCCACCCGTCATCGTCGCTGCCGCCGCGCATCGCGGGTTCCAGCCGCGACGGCAGCGTCGAAAGGCCGTCGCGGGTAGGGACTTTGGCTTCTGTCCTCACCGAGCGCCGGGCGCGACCATCGGGATAGCGCCTCGACCGGGGTACAGACGGAGGACACGGTGGCAACCAAATACGAAACACCCGGAATGGGAGCTGCGGCGGTGCTGATGGCGCTGCGGCTGCCCACCGCATTGCGGCACTCGGTGGGGGAATTGCGGTATCAGGCACGATCTTCCGGCCGGCACATCGCGCTGCCGGTGGGATACGTGCTCGATGGCGACAGCGCGGTGATCCGGGTCGGCCACGCGGGCGCCAAGAACTGGTGGCGAAACTTCCGGACACCGCGCGCGGCCTCGATCCGGATCGAGGGCCGATGGCGGCGCGGCATCGCCGTGGTCGCGATGCCGGACACCGTCGCTCACGAGCGCCTCGACATGATCTATCGGCGCGCGCACCCGCGGACGACGACGGAGCCGGATCCCTATGTGGTGATCGATCTCTCGACGCCGAACGAGGACACGATGGCGGAGCATGATCTGCGCCGGAGCTGGTTCACCAGGGTGACCGTGGGCGAGATGCTCGGGTTCCTCGCACCCGCGCTCGCCGGCGCCCTCACCGCGCACGCGAGTGCGGCGGTGCTGGTGATGTCCATGCTCGGCGCCGGAGCCGTCGAAGGCACGGTACTCGGGTATTTCCAAGCCGGGGTCCTGCGGACGCGGCTGTCCCGGTTGCGAAGCCGGGACTGGATGGTCGCCACGTCGGCGGCCGCGGTGGTGGCCTGGACCGTCGGAGTCCTGCCCATGCTCTACGGCGAGCAATTCGGTGAGTGGCCCGTCTGGGCGCAGCTTCCGGCGGCCGTCGGGGGTTCGCTGATCATGGTGTTCTCCATCGGCATCGCGCAGTGGATGGTGTTGCGTCGCTTCACCGATCGGGCCGCCCTGTGGATCCTGGCGAACGCGGTGGGCTGGGTCGCCGGTCTGCTGGCCTTCCTCATGGTGACCTCGCCGCTGTGGCAGCCAGGACAGCCGCCGATCCTCGTCACGGTCATCGGCATACTGGGCGGCGCGGTCATGGCCGCGGTCATGGCGTGGGTGACCGGGGCTTTCCTGGCCCTCGTCCTGGCCGACGAGCACCTGCTCCCGACACCGTGATCGACGAACGGCGCCGGAGCCGGACCTCGCACCGAACGGGCCAGATGAGGACGAATGCCCGCGCCGGAAGGACATTCGCCCCTGCTGGCTGAGAGGTCCCGGTCTCACGATGGAGGACGAGGAGTATCTGGAGGAAACTATGAACGTCCTGTTTTCCGTCGCCGCCCTGATCGGAGTGGTGCTGCTCGTCCTGGCGGCATTGGCGATTCGAGTGGTTTTCCAGTTCGAGAAGGGAGTGCTGTTCCGCCTCGGACGGGTCGTTGCGGTACGTGAACCGGGACTGAACCTGATCATTCCGGTGATCGACCGGATGCGGAAGGTGTCGATGCGCATCGTGACGATGCCGATCCAGTCGCAGGGCATCATCACCCGCGACAATGTCAGCGTCGATATCTCCGCGGTGGCGTACTTCCGAGTCGTGGACGCCCCCAAGTCGGTGGTGGCGATCGAGAATGTGTACTCGGCCATTGATCAGATCGCGCAGACCACCCTGCGCAAGGTGGTGGGCCAGCACACCCTCGACCAAACGCTGGCCGAGACCGACGCCATCAACGCCGACATCCGTCAGATCCTCGATACCACCACCCTCGAGTGGGGCGTGGAGGTCACGCTGGTCGAGCTGAAGGATATCCAGCTGCCCGAGAGCATGAAGCGGGCGATGGCCCGGCAGGCCGAGGCCGAACGCGAGAAGCGTGCGAAAATCATTGCCGCCGAAGGCGAATCGCTCGCCGCCTCGGCACTCGGCGCGGCTTCCGACACCATGATGGCGCATCCGCTCGCCCTACAGCTGCGCAACCTTCAAACGTTGGTCGAGCTCGGCGTGGACAAGAATACGACCGTGGTGTTCCCGGCGCCGTTGATGAGCGCGATCAGCGATATCGGCGGGTTCTTCGCCCGCGAAACCGCCGCCGCCGCCGACAAGGCAGCCAAGTCGGAACTCTCGATGCTGGGCGGATAGGTGCGGCACATGGAGTTCCCAGGGCAGCACGGCAATCGGACCGACGGCAGCGAGCTGGAGTGGCGGACCGTGACGATCGACGGCGAGGGCAGCCGTTACCTGGTCGGCGGCACCGGTCCCAGCGTGGTGCTGCTGCACGGATTCGGGCTGTCGAACCGTACCTATCGAACGGCGCTCGAGGAATTGGCGCGTCGCGGGATGCGGGTGTACGCGCCGACGATGCCCGGCTTCGGCGGGACCGGCGAACTGCCCGCCGACCGCACCAGTATCCAGGGCTACGCGGCCTGGGTCGCCGCGTTCATCCGGGCCGTCGGCATCGCCGAACCGGTCACCCTGATCGGCCACTCGTTCGGCGGCGCCGTCGCCATCCTGACCGCCCACGACGCGCCGGACCTGGTGGAGCGGCTGATCCTGGTCAACTCGGTCGGCGGCTCGGCCTGGGTCGACGGCCGAGGCGCGCTGGTGGCGATGACCCGGCGGCCGCTGTGGGATTGGGGCCTGCACCTGCAAGCCGATCTCCTGCCGGTGCCCGAGCTGACCCGCGTGCTGCCGGTCGTCCTCCGCGACGGCGTCCCGGCCGCACTCGCTCATCCACGCGTCTTCTGGCGCGCGGTCACCCTCGTCAGAACCGCGAACCTGACCGCCGAACTGGCCGCACTCGGCAGCCAGGGCCTGCCGATACTGATCGTCTGGAGCAACGAGGACAATGTGATCCCCGCTGCCGCGACCCAGACGCTGCGGGCCGCGCACGAGGAGATCCGGACGGTCACCGTCGAAGGCCGGCACTGCTGGCTGCTCGCCGACCCGACCCGCTTCGGTGAAGTGGTCAGTGAGGCACTCACTTTCATGTCCGGCACCGGTGCCGCCTGACCTCCCCGCCGGGACCTCCGGCCCTTCCCCCGAATCGGAAGCCGGACGAGGATGACATCGAGTGCCGAGGAGACAGGAAGGTTCGCATCATGTTTGCTACACAGGGCGACTGGCTGATCGCAGAGCATCGCACCACCGGCGGCACCCCTCGCCGCGGTCTCATCGAGGAAGTCCACGGGAAGGACGGGGAACCGCCATACCTGGTGCACTGGACCGACACCGGGCACCGATCCCTGATCTTCCCCGGACCCGACGCCTACGTGCTGAGCGCCGAGGACCTGCGAACCCGGGAAGATCTCGAGTCCGCGCGCCTGTCCTCTATGCAGCACCGCCCGAATCCGCACCTGCACCCGGCGTGAGCTGACCGGCACGGCATCGCGGAGTCCAACGACCCTCGAGCGTGCGGCATCCGGCCCTCCCGCCCACCCGCACCGCGGTGGAAACGTTCGGATACGAGGAACAACCTATGCCGATCAGGGAAGGAAGACGATCATGACTCCGCTTCGCGTCGTATCCGGCAGCGCCAATCCGGCGCTGGCCGCGGCGGTCGCCGAACGGCTCGACGCCGACGCGCTCGGCGTTGTGCTGGAACGGTTCCCCGATGGCGAGATCCGCCCGATCGTCGGCCACGTCAGCGGCCAGGACGTGTATGTCGTGCAGCCCACCGCGCCGCCGGTCAACGACAACTTCGTCGAACTGCTGCTCCTGCTCGACGCCTGCCGCCGATCGCGGGCGGCCCGGGTGACCGCGGTGGTGCCCTACCTCGGCTATTCCCGGCAGGATCGGCGGACCGTGTCCGGGCAGGCGCTCGGGCTGCGGGTGGTCGTCGAAGCCATCGCGGGTGCGGGCGCCGAACGGCTCGTCGTCATCGATCCGCACACCCCCGCGCTGGAATCGGTGAGCCCGATACCCGTCGAGACGCTGACGGCCGTCCCGCTCCTGGCCGAGCGGGTCAGCCCGGTGCGTGGCGGCGACACCGTGATCGTCGCGCCCGATGCCGGCGCCGCGACACTCGCCGAGCGGTACGCGGCAATCACCGGGCACTCGGTCGCCCTGGTTCGCAAGTACCGCGAAAACGAGTCGAGTGTCAGCGCGATCGCTCTGCTCGGCGATGTGCGACACCGCCCGGCGGTGATCGTCGACGACATGATCTGCACCGGCGCCACCATCGAAGCGGCCGTGGGGATGCTGCTGCACCATGCGGCCGACATCGTCGTGGCCGCGAGCCACGGCCCGCTCGCCGGCGCCGCTCACCTCCATCGGCTCGATGTGCGTCGCGTACTGGTCACCGACACCGTGGCGCACGCCGCCGTGGCGCCTCCGTTCGAAGTGTGCTCGGTGGCGCCGCTGCTCGCCGAGGCCATCGCACGCATGCACGAGGACCTGCCACTGCACGATCTGTTCGCCCCGGCGCGAATGGGTCCACGATCGGCGTGACGCGATCCCAACGTGACGCGATCCCAATGTGTGGACACCGGGTGCTTCGTCGCCCGCGGCGGGTCGGCGTGCCACCGCAGGCGCGGACGGTGTACTGTCCGGCCGATTTCGCCGAATCGGGGATACCCTGATCGGCGCGGTTGGAAGCGCCGGTCAGGGGGAGGTCTGCGTGGGGTGGGCGGGCAGACCGAGGGCCGAGCGGTCACAGGCGAGGGCGAGGTCGGTGGCGGTGACCACGCCCGCGAGCCGGCCGGAGGGGTCCACCACGGCGATGGCGTCCAGATCGGGACGCAGGACTATTCGGGCGATCACGTCCCCGAGGGGAGCGTCGCGCCCGGCGATCGCGGCCGGTTGAAGGGGGCGGGCCAGTTCGGACACGCGCAGCCCGGGGTGGACCGCGGTGCGGGGGCGCAGCAGATCGGCCCAGGCCAGGACGGCGCGGGGTCGACCGTCGGCGTCGACGACGGGGAAGACGCGGTGATGGGTGTAGACGACGTCCGAGCCGAGCAGTTGTTCCACGGTGCGATCGGCGGGGATCGAGATCGGGTGGGGAGTCATGATCTCGCCGATCGTGGTGTCGCCCAGTCGGTGTCGCAGACCCGCGAGCATCAGTTCGCTATTGGCGGCGGTGTAGAGGAACCAGCCCAGCAGCATCAGCCACAGGCCGCCGAAGTCGCCGACGGCGAAGATCTCGGCGACGCCGAGACCGGCCAGCGTCATACCGACGAATCGGCCGATGCGGGCGGCGGTGGTCTCGGCGCGCAGACGGTCACCGCTGCGGCGCCACAACAGCGCGCGCACCACCCGGCCGCCGTCGAGGGGCGCTCCGGGCAGCATATTGAACACGGCGAGAACGACATTGACCGTGGCCAGCCAGATCAGGGTGGCGGTCACCGGTCCGCCGGGGGAGAAGACGGCGGCCAACGCCGCCGCGCCGTAGGCCACGACGCCCAGCAGCAGGCTGGTGGCCGGCCCGGCCAGCGCGACCCGTAGATCGGTACGGGCGTCGCGGGGTTCGTCGGCGAGCTCGGACGCGCCGCCCAGCAGCCACAGCACGATGCGTTCGACCCGGACTCCGTGCCGTGTGGCCACGATCGAATGCGCCAGTTCGTGGGCGAGCAGGCACGCGATCAGCGTGAGCGCCCCGAGTAACGCCGCCACCCAGATGATTCCGGGGCTCGCGGTGCCCCGCAGGTAGGAGGCCAGTACCCAGGTGAACAGTCCCACCGTCACCCCGGCCGACCAATGCGCGCCGAGGCGGACGCCGGCGACGCGGCCGAGCGGGAGGGTGGATCGGATCGGCATGATGTTCCTCGTCCTCGTCCTCGTCAGTGGTCGGGGCCGGCGAGGCCCTCGGCGAGCAGGATCCGGTGGGCGCGCTGCGCCGCCGACAACCCCGCGCCGGTATCGAATTCGCCCTCGGTGGGGAACTCGAGTCCGTGCACCAGGGCCGTCACCGCCTCGGTCAGCGCGTGCACACGGCGTTCGAGCGCCTCGATCTGCGGCACGTCGGGTTCCGGGAATACCGCCGCACCCGCGTAGCTGGCCGACAGATCGGTCCCGAGCAGGATGAAGCGCAGCTTCACGGGCAGCTGCGCCAGCACGTGATCGAGCTGGCCGGGCGAGAACAGGTCGGCGAGGGTGTCGGTGACGATGCCCGCGAGCGGGACCGCTTCCTCGGTGCTGACACCCGCGCCACGGGCGAACTGGGTCAGGAAGGACGGCACGTCGTGCGGCACCGGGACCTGGCTGGGCATCCAGCCCTCGTAGAAGATCCCGCGCAGCAGTTCCGGCAGCTGGGCGCTGACGTGCGCGGCGGCATTGACGTTCAACCGGTCGCGCACGGTGTGCAGCCAGGCTCGCAGGGCGCGATGGGCGACGGATCGGTCCTCGGTGTCGATGCCGCGGGCCACTGCCGCCAGCCATTCGTGAGCGGTGTGCACGCTGGGCGCGAACGGATCGGTGTGATGGCTCATCGGATACGGCCTTTCGGACGGTGATCGCGCACTCGGGTATTGGCTCGAGCCTGCGCTCCGAGCGGACGTGCGGGGCAGAGGACTCGTGCCACAGCACCGGCGACGGAGGTCCTCGCGGCGATGGTCTTTACGCCCTGCCCTCTGCCGGGGTCGCGGTCGTTGACTGGATACGGGAGGTACCGATGAAGACCGCGAACCACCAGGGCACGCCGGTGCGAGAGACGATGCGCTGGGAACCGATCGACAAGACCGCGCGCGAGCGGGCCGAAGCCAATCTCACGGCGTACGAGATGGCATGCCGGGAATTCACCTGGGAGTCCGCGCGCCGCTGTCTGGACGGGTTGCCCGGCGGGGGCGTGAACATCGCCCACGAGGCCGTCGACCGGCACCTGGGCACGCCGCTGGCCGACGCACCGGCGTTGCGCTGGCTGTCGGCTGCGGGCGATGCCACCACCCTCACCTACACCGAACTCGCCGCTCTCAGTAACAGATTCGCGCACGTGCTGCGTGACCTGGGCGTGCGCCGGGGCGACCGGGTATGCCTGCTGCTGGGCCGCACCCCGGAGCTGTACATCGCCTGCCTCGGGGCCTGGAAGGCCGGCTGCGTGGTGGTGCCGCTGTTCTCGGCCTTCGGACCCGAACCGGTACGGCAGCGGCTCGAGATCTCCGGTGCCACCACGCTGATCACCACCGCGGACCAGTACCGCCGCAAGATCGCGCCGAACCGCCTGGCGGTGCCCGCGCTGCGGCACGTGCTGCTCACCGACGCCGGTGTCGACGACCCGCAGATCGACGACACCGTGGGTCTCGCCCTGGCGATGGCACTGGTTCCCGAGGAGTTCCCGATCGTGCGAACGGCCCCCGAGGATCCCGCCCTGCTGCACTTCACCAGCGGCACCACCGGAATGCCCAAGGGCGCGGTGCACGTGCACGGGGCCGTGCTCGCGCACCGGATCAGCGCACACTACGCCCTGGACCTGCGCCCCGGTGACATCTTCTGGTGCACAGCCGATCCCGGCTGGGTCACCGGCATGACCTACGGCGTCATCGCTCCACTCGCTCTGGGCGTCACGCTGATCAGCGACGAGGCCGAGTTCGATGCCAGGCGCTGGTACGACATCCTCACCACCGAACGGGTATCGGTGTGGTACACCGCCCCGACCGCGTTACGCATGCTCATGCGGCGCGGCGACGAGCTGCCGGCGGGCACCGACCTGTCGAGCCTGCGGTTCGTCGCGAGCGTGGGCGAACCGCTCAACCCCGAGGCCGTCGTCTGGGGCAAGCGGGTGCTCGGCCATGCGGTGCACGACAACTGGTGGCAGACCGAGACGGGCGCGATCATGATCGCCAACTTGGCCGCCGAGCAGATCCGGCCCGGTTCGATGGGCCGCCCGCTGCCGGGGATCGAGGCCACGGTCCTGCGCCGCGGCCCCGACGGCCGCGCCGCGATCACCGACGGCGCGGTCGAGTACGCGGCCGACGACGAGGTCGGCGAGCTCGCCCTGCGGGCCGGCTGGCCCTCGATGTTCCGCGGCTACCGCAACGAACCCGTCAAGTACGCACGGGCTTTCGCGGCCGGCTGGTATCTGAGCGGGGACCTGGCGCGGCGCGACGGCGACGGGTACTTCTGGTTCGTCGGCCGGGCCGACGACGTGATCAAATCCGCGGGGCACCTGATCGGACCGTTCGAGGTCGAGAGCGTGCTGATGGCGCATCCGGCCATCGCCGAAGCCGGGGTGATCGGCACCCCCGACCCGGTGGCGGGCGAGCTGGTCAAAGCCTTCGTGCAACTGCGGCCCGGCCACGAACCCTCGCCGGAGCTGCACGACGACATCATCGCCTTCGGCAGAAGACAATTGGGGGCGGTCGCGCCCAAGCAGATCGTGTTCACCGAGTCGCTGCCGCACACCCGCAGCGGAAAGGTGATGCGGCGCCTGTTGAAGGCCCGCGACCGCGGACTTCCCGAGGGCGACGTCTCGACGCTGGAGAGCGCCCGATGACCGCGGCGATCGACCAGGCCGCGATCGACGAGCGAATCGCGTTGCTGCGTCAGATGATCCGCATCCGCCGCTTCGAAGAACGCTGTGTCCAGCTCTACAGCACCGAGGCCATTCGCGGATTCCTGCACCTGTCGATCGGGGAGGAAGCGGTGGCCGCCGGACTGCTGACCGTCCTGGAGCCCGGTGACGCCGTCGTGTCGACCTACCGTGAGCACGGGCACGCGCTGGCCCGCGGCGTCCCGATGGACGCCGTCATGGCCGAGATGTACGGCCGGGCCACCGGATGCAGCCACGGGCGCGGCGGGTCCATGCACCTGTTCGACGGGCAGCGCCGCTTCTACGGCGGCAACGCCATCGTCGGCGGCGGGCTGCCGCTGGCGGTGGGGCTGGCGCTCGCGGACTCGTTGCGTGGTGAGAACGCCGTGACCGTGTGCCTGTTCGGCGACGGCGCGGTCGCGGAGGGGGAATTCCATGAATGCCTGAACCTGGCCGCGCTGTGGCGGCTGCCGGTCCTGTTCGCCTGTGAGAACAACCAGTACGCGATGGGAACGGCATTGCGCCGCGAACACGCAGTCACCGATCTCTCGCTGCGAGCCGCCGGGTACGGGCTGGCGTCGTGGCCGGTCGACGGCATGGACGCGGTCGAGGTCGCGGCGGCGGCGCGCCGGGCCCTGGAGTCCATTCACGGCGGGCGCGGCCCGTGCTTCCTGGAGTTGCGCACCTACCGCTTCCGCGCACATTCGATGTACGACGCCGACCGCTACCGTGACAAGGCCGAGATCGAGCGATGGAAAGCCCGCGACCCGATTCCACGGCTGTTCGCCGAGCTGTCCGCCGCCGGAGCCGTCGCATCGGATGCGCAGGTGAAGCTGGAGGCGGAGGTCGACGCGGAGATCGACGCCGCGGTCGCCGCGGCCGAGGCCGCGCCGCTGGAACCGATCACCGACCTGACCCGCCACGTGTACGCGGAGACGAGATGACCACCTATCGCGAAGCCGTCCGGGAAGCGTTGCGCGAAGCCCTGATCCGCGATGAGCGGGTGTTCCTGATGGGGGAGGACGTGGGCGCGTACGGTGGCTGCTTCGGCGTGAGCCGGGGACTGCTCGACGAGTTCGGCCCCGAGCGCGTCCGTGACACCCCATTGAGCGAGTCCGCCTTCGTCGGCGCGGGCATCGGTGCGGCGCTGGGCGGCCTGCGACCGATCGTGGAGATCATGACCGTCAACTTCAGCCTGCTGGCGCTGGACCAGATCCTCAACAACGCGGCCACCTTGCGGCACATGTCCGGCGGTCAGCTCGGGGTGCCGCTGGTGATCCGGATGGCCACCGGTGCGGGACGCCAACTGGGAGCCCAGCATTCGCACAGCCTCGAGGCGTTCTACGCGCACATCCCGGGGCTGCGCGTGTTGTCGCCGGCCACCGTCGCGGACGCGCGCGGCATGCTCTGGACCGCGCTGCAGGATCCGGATCCGGTGCTGATCTTCGAGCCGATCGCGCTCTACAACAGCGAAGGCGAGCTGCCCTCGGATGCCGGTGCGGTCGATATCGATGCGGCTGTCATCCGGCGCTCCGGAACCGACGCCACCCTGGTGTCCTACGGTGGCGCGTTGCGCGTGGCGGAGGCCGCGGCCGAACAGCTGGCCGGTGAGGGCATTTCCGCCGAGGTCATCGACCTGCGCACGCTGCGCCCCCTCGACGAGGCGACCGTCCTCGCGTCGATCGCCCGCACGCACCGCCTGATCGTCGTGGACGAAGGCTGGCGCAGCGTCGGCATCGCCGCCGAAATCGCCGCTCGCGCAGCGGAGAACGGCTACTACCTGCTCGACGCCCCGATCGCACGGGTGTGCACCGCCGAGGTGCCGATCCCCTATGCCCGTCAGCTCGAGGAGGCGGCGCTGCCGCGACCCGACATCGTCGCCGAGGCCGTCCGCAAGGCGGTGAACTGAGGTGGCCGAGTTCCGGATGCCGTCGCTCGGCGCGGACATGACCGAGGGCGTGCTGCTCGAATGGCGGGTGCGACCGGGCGACACCGTGCACAAGGGCGATGTGGTGGCCGAGGTCGACACCACCAAGGCGGCGATCGAGGTCGAATGCTTCGACGACGGCGTCATCGGCGAACTGCTCGTTCCCGAAGGAGCCACGGTGCCTGTCGGAACACCACTGGCGACCATCGAGACCTCCCCGTCCGCGGCCACCGCCGCGCCGGCGGTCACGACCGCACCGGTCGGCGCGAAAGCCGGTGGCGCGCAGCCCGAGACGGGGGCGCCGGAGCAACCCACTCGGCCGGTCGGCCCAGCCCCCGCACTGCCGCACGGTCACGACGGACACGAGTCCACGCTTCGAGCGACACCGCTCATCCGGCGCCTCGCCGCCGAAGCGGGGATCGATCTGGCGACCGTGCACGGCTCCGCGCCCGGCGGTCGCATCGTCCGGGCGGATATCGACCGCGCGGTGACCGAACGCCTTGGCGCGTTCGACATCTGGGTGCGCGCCACCGGCTACGCGCGGGCGCTGGCGAACGAAACCGGTGTGGATCTCACCGGGCTGGCCGGCAGCGGACCCGATGGCGCGGTCCGGGCGGCCGACGTGCGGGCGGCAGCGTCCCCGCCCGCGGCCGAAACGACGTCCACCCCGAGCCGATCCGCCGTGCAATCGGAGCGGTCGAGAAGCGAGGGAGCGGCAACGGCCCGTCCCGAGCGGGGACACCCTGCGCCGCAACACGATCCGGCGGAGGTCCGCAAACTGATCGCGGCCGCGATGACGAGATCCAAACGCACCGTCCCGCACTACTACCTGTCGAGCACCATCGATATGACCCGCGCGCGCGATTGGCTCGCCGAACACAACCGCCAGGTCCCCGTCGCGGACCGAATCCTGCCCGCCGCCCTGCTGTTGGCGGCCGTCGCCCGTGCGGCCACCGTGGTGCCGGAGCTCAACGGTCACTGGATCGACGACGAATTCCACGCCGCCGCGGCCGTTCACCTGGGTGTCGTGGTCTCCATGCGCGCGGGCGGCATCATCGTCCCCACCATCCCCGACGCCGACCGCCTCGCCCTGCCGGCCGTGATGGCCGCCCTGCGCGGCGTCGCCGAACGCGCCCGCGCCGTCCGCCTGCGCTCGACCGACGCGACCCCCGCCACCATCACCGTCACCAATCTCGGTGACCTGGGCGTGGATTCGGTCTTCGGCGTCATCGCCGCCCCCCAGGTCGCGATCGTCGGTTTCGGCGCGGTGACCGAGCGTCCCTGCGCGGTCGGCGGCCTGCTCGGCGTGCGCCCCCAGCTCACCGCGACCCTCTCCGCCGACCACCGCGCCTCCGACGGCGCGATCGGCGCCCGCTTCCTCCACACCGTCGACGCTCTGCTGCAAACCCCCGAGGAGCTCTGAAAGCCATGGCCACCACCCTGTCCGGCGAGGTCGCCGACGGTCTCGTCCGCGATGCCCTGCACGGCTTCGACACTCCCGACCGCCTGGCGTCGCTGCCCGGCGACGCTCCACTGCGTGCGACCCTGGCGCTCGATTCCCTGGATTTCCTCACTTTCGTCGAACGCCTCTCCGCCGCCGCGGATCGCCGCATCGAGGAATCGGACTATCCCCGTCTGGCCACCATCGCCGCCTGCGTCGAGTTTCTGACCGGGGGGTGAGCCGGGCCCGGTCCGCGCCGAGGAAGCCATCACACCGAGAGGCGGACCCGTTCGGCGCCCGCCTCCCGGGCGCCGGTGCGACGCCGGATCAGCCAGCGACGGAATTCGTCCGCGCCCCACACGATCAGGGGGAAGGGCGCGGTGAAGGCGAGCATGGCGGGGGTGAGGGCGGCGGTGCCCAGGAGAGCGTGCAAGGGCGGGAGGTAGATGATGGCGGCGGTGAAGGCGAGCTCGAAGGCTATGCCCCACAACAGCAGTGGATTGGAGAAGACGCCGATCGAGCGCAGGGAGGCGTGTTCGGTGCGGGCGGCGAACGCGGTGCCGATCTGGCCGGTGACCATGCCCAGCAGGGTCATGGTGGTGGCCTGCTGGTAGGCGTGGTGCAGGGGAGCGCCGGGGCCAGTGGGCGCGCCCGGATGCCAGCCTGCGCGCAACAGCACGAAGAAGAATCCCGCCATCGCCAACGCCGCGCACAACACGCCGAGGAACAGCCAGGCGCGCAACAGCATCCGGGCGCGGATCACCGGTTCGCCGCGCGGGCGGGGCGGCTGATGCATGAGGCCGGGTTCGGCGGGCTCGCGGCCCAGCGCCAGCGCCGGCAGGGTTTCGGTGCCGACGTCGAAGGACAGCAGTTGCAGGACGGTGAGCGGGAGCGGTACCGCCCCACCGGAGAGCGCGAACACCAGGAACGGCACGATTTCGGGGGTGGCGTGGGCGAAGATGTAGAAGATGAACTTGCGGATGTTGACGTAGACGCGGCGGCCCGCGCGGATGGCCGCGGTGATGGTGGCGAAGTTGTCGTCGGTCAGCACCATGATGGCCGCCTCGCGTGCCACGTCGGTTCCCGAGCGGCCCATGGCGATACCGATATCGGCGCGCCGCAGGGCGGGGGCGTCGTTGACGCCGTCGCCGGTCATGGCCACCACATGGCCCGCGGCCCGCAGTGCGTCGGCGATGCGGAGCTTCGCCTCGGGGGAGGAACGGGCGAAGATCAGGTCGGCGCCGCCCGCGAGCAGCCGGTCGAGGTCGTCCTCGCTCATGCGGTCGAGTTCTTCACCGGTCACAATGACCGGTTCGGCGCGGGTGATGCCCACCTGGGCGGCCACCGCGGCGGCGGTGAGGCCGTGATCGCCGGTGATGACGATGACCCGGATACCGGCGGTGTGACAGGCGGCCACGGCGTCGGCGACCTCGGCGCGCGGCGGATCCTCCATCGCCACCACACCCAGCAGTGTCAGTCCCCGCTCGGCGTCGTCCGGGCGGGCGGGATCGGCCTCATCGTCGTCCAGGACGCGTTCGGCCACGGCCAGCACTCGAAGCCCCTGCCGGGCCAGCTTGTCGACCAGGTCGCGTAGTTGCCGTCGCCGCGCGGGGGTGAGGGGGACGGGCCGCCCCTGGCCGTCCAGTTCCATGACGCACAGCGGCAGTACCGCTTCGGGCGCTCCCTTGGCATGGATCACACGCGCACCGGATGGTCCGGCATCGAGGGTGGACATCCGCTTGCGCGCCGAATCGAAGTGGAACTGGCGGATCCGCCGCTGTCGGCGCAGGTCTTCGTCCACCGGAAAGCCGAGTGCCACAGCGGTTTCGAGTAATGCGACCTCGGTCGGATCGCCGGAGGGAAGGTGATCACCGGAGCCGGTGACCCGCGCGTTGTTGCAGGCGGTCATGGCCGCGGCCATCCGGTCCAGGGTGACGTGGCGGGCAGGCGCGCGATCCGGCGCGAAGTCGAACCGCCCGCCCGCGGTGTGCGCCACCACGACGCGCATCCGGTTCTCGGTGAGCGTGCCGGTCTTGTCGGTACAGATGACATCGGTGGATCCGAGGGTCTCGACCGCGCTGAGCCGCTTCATCACCGCCCCGCGCCGGGCGAGCTCGCGCACGCCGATTCCCAGCGCCAGGGTGATCACCGGAAGCAGACCCTCGGGAACATTGCCGACCAGCAGCCCGACCGCGAACACCACCGCGTTCACGAACGAGAGTCCGGCTCCGAGGGTGGCCAGCGGAATGAACGCCGCCCCGAGCGCCACCGACACCAGAGCGATCAGCCAGGCGACCCGGCGCACCTGGTGTTCGAGTGGACTCTCGTCGCGGCGCACCCGTTCCGAGAGCGCGGCGATGCGGCCCAGTTCCGAGCGCATGCCGGTTGCGTACACCACCGCCCGGGCCTCGCCCTCGGTGCACGTCGTACCGCTGAACACGAGATCGCGGGCGTGCAGCAGCGGCACTCCGGCGTCGGCGAGATCAGCGGATCGGTAGACCGGCATGGACTCACCCGTCAACGCCGACATGTCGACTTCGATGCCGCCGTCGAGGACGCGGGCGTCCGCGGAGATCCGTTCGCCCTCGGAGATGATCAGCACATCGCCCGGAACCAGGTCGGTGGCCTCGATGTCGGCGACCGACCGGTCCCGCAGGACCCGTGCGCGCCGTGGCAGGTACGCGGCCAGCGCCTCCACCGCCCGCTCGGCATGACGTTCCTGAGCGAACGCGAATCCGGCGTTGATGAGAATGACGATGAGGATGGCGATGGCGACCGGCGCGATACCCACCGCCCACGCCAATCCCGCCGCGGCCCAGAGCAACAGCGCGAGCGGATGCGTGAACTGCCGGGCCAGCTCGCGCGGCCAGGTCCGCCCGCCGCGGCGCTCGAGCTGATTCGGCCCGACCTGGACCAGCCGTCGGCGGGCCTCGCGATCGGTCAGTCCCGTCCGGCTGCTGCGCAGGTCGCGCAGCAGGGCGTCGATGCGTTCGGTGGGAACGGGCCCGGTCGAGACGAGGGCCACCGTCGTCGGCGCGGCATCGAATCGGGTCATGGGCGTTCGCCGCCGGACGCACACGGGGATTCATCGGTGACGTTCCACGCGCGCAACGCCCGTGCGACGGTGGCGTCGATCGGTGCGGTGGTGTCCAGCGGTGTGGCCGTCGGCCAGGGCGCGGCGACGGCGGCCATGGCCTCGGCGATGTGCGGGGTGGCGTCCGAGTCGCCGCGGGGGCGGCTCCCGATGCGGGCGGCGGCGATCGGCGGCGGGCATTCGCAGCGCAGTTCGATCGCATCGGCCCGCGTCCGGGTGGCGAGGGACAGGGCACGGGCGCGTTCCTTCGCATCGATCCACGCGGCATCGAGAATGACCGAGACACCGTGGGAGAGTCGCTGGTGTGCGAGTTCGAGCATGCGTGAGTAGACGAGCGCCTTCGCCTCGGGAACGTATGCCCCCTCATCGAGGATGCCGCTGGTTCCGGTGATCGCTCCATGGGCGCGAAGCTCGGCGCGCACTGTATCGCTGGAGATGAGCTCCGCGCCGGTCTCGTTCGCCAGAGCCGCTGCGACGGTGGACTTTCCGGTTCCCGGCAGTCCGCCGACGAGCGCCAGTCGCACCGCCCCCGCTTCCAGATGCCGCAGCGCCAGATCCACGTGGCGGCGGGCGTGGGCTGCGTATTCCGGTTCGCCCTGTGCGGACCGGATGCGATCGGTCTTCGCGCGCACGGTGGCCCGGTAGGCGAGGTAGTGGTGCCGCAGCGAAGCGGGCGGGGCATCGCCCGCGGCACGCAGATACTCGTCGAGGAAGGCCTCCGACAGCTCTGTCCGTCCTCGGAATTCGAGATCCATGGCCAGGAACGCGGCGTCGTCGAGACCGTCGACGTAGCGCAGGGAGTCGTCGAAGTCGAGACAGTCCAGGATCCGGAATCCGTCGCGCAGCGCGAAGATGTCCTCGGTCAGCAGATCGCCGTGACCGTCGAGGATCCGGCCCGCGGCCGTGCGCTCGGTCAGCAGCGGCGCGCGGCCGTCGATGAACCGCAGCGCCAGCCGCTCGATCCGGGCCACGACTGCGGGCTCGAGCTCATCAGGCGGCCGGGATCGCAAGCCGTTCAGCAGGATTTCCCATCGCCGGCGCAGCGCGTCGGGCGTTCCGGCGCGATCGATCGCGGGGCCGCGGGCGGCGTTGCGGTGGAATTGGGCCAGCATCACGGCCAGTTCGGCGAGGTGATCGCGTTCGATCGCCCCGGTGGCCACCAGCGTGCTCAGGCGGCGTGATTCGGGCATGCGCCGCATGATCAGTACCGGTTCGGCCGGGCCGCCCAGCGGATCGGTGAGATGGGCCAGTCCCAGATAGACGTCCGCGGCCCAGCGCCGGTTCAGTTCGAGTTCCCGCCGCAGCGCGCGGTCCCGGGCCGCGGTGGTGGAGAAGTCCAGGAAATCGGTGGATACCGGCTTCTTCACCTTGTACGCGCGGTCGCCGAACAGCACCACGAGCCCGGTGTGGGTTTCTCGCATCTCCGGCGAAAGTCGGGTCTGTGCGGCCTTGTCGAGTGGCGGCTCGGTCGTGGTGGTCATCGGTTAACCGCCTCGGAGTTCACGTCCGGGGCGGGCCCGTCGGGGAGCACCAGCACCGGGCAGGACGCATGGCAGACCAGATCCTGGGTCGTCCGACCGAGCCGAGTGGGCGCGACGGACTCGCCATCGCGGGTGACCACGACGAGCTGGGCGGTGGAGCTGAACCGCTCGACCGCGCTCAGCACATCGCCGACCACGGTCACCGGCCGGAATCCGACGTCGGGAAAGTCGCGCTGGCAGTGCCTGATCTGCGCATCGGTGACGAGTGCGGGGGCGCGCCCCCATTCCTCGATGCCCGTCCACGGCCGCCCCGGCCAGATCCGCGCCACGACCAGATCGGCGCCGCGTTCGTGTGCCGCCTGGAAGGCCGCCGACAGAGCGGGTTTCGCGGAGTGCCGGTCGGTGACGACCACCAGCACGTCTCCGCGTGCGGCGGCGGCCGGGCGCACCAAGGCGACCGGGCACCGCGCGTCGCGGGTGACCGACAATGCGGTCGAGCCCAGCACCAGGTGCGCGAAGAACCCGATATCGGTGGCGCCGAGCGCGATCAGCGCCGCCGAGTGAGACAGATCGACCAGGATCCGCTCGGGCCGGCCACGGCGGACCTCCACCGCGATCTCGACGGGATTGTCGTCGGGGTATCGGGCCAGCACCGCCCGCCGCGCGGTATCGAGTGCTTCCTGGGCGTATCGGTAGCGATTGCCGCCGGGCCGGAACGCGGGCTTGTCGATGGCGGGCACGGTCGCGATCAGCCGGAGCGGCGCCTGCCGGGACATCGCCTCCGTGGCGGCCCACTCGGCGGCGCGGATCGCCGCGCGGGATCCGTCGATTCCGGCGATGACCGGCCGTCGCCGCGTGTCCTCCGCCGGACTAACCGCAGCCCGCGAGATGGAGACATCGGTATCCATATCTCCAGCGTCACGCTCGTGTCCTCGTGGAAACAGAGGACTTCGGTCCCTGCCGAGACGACGACGGTCCCTGCCCCGGACTACCCCGTGCCCTACCGTCTCGCAACGATCGAGCGTGAAATCAGCTGCGTCAGAACATTTCCCGCCGGTACCCGAGAAGGTGGCCAATGTCGATCGTGACGTTGACGATGAACCCGGCGATCGATATCGCCACCACCGCCGGGCACGTCGCGCCCACCGACAAGACCCGCTGCACCACACCGAGATTCGATCCCGGCGGAGGTGGAATCAATGTCGCCCGCACGATCGCCGCGCTGGAGGAGCCGGTGACCGCGATATTCCCGGCGGGCGGGCCTCCGGGCAGACTCCTCGAACAGCTGGTGCGCGACGCCGCGATCCCGATGCGGCCGATACCGGTCTCCGGTCACACCCGGGAGAGCTTCGCGGTGACCGCGGCGGACACCGGCTCGCAATACCGCTTCGTGCTGCCGGGCCCACGGCTGACGGCGCCGGAGGTGCACCGCTGCCTGGCCGAAGTCGAGCGTGCCGCACAGGAGTGCCGGTACGTCGTCGCCAGCGGCAGTCTGCCGCCCGGAGTTCCGGTGACCTTCTATCAGAGCCTGGCCGACCTGTTGAAAGACCTCGGCGTTCCCCTGGTGCTCGACACGTCGGGGGCCGCGTTGCGCGCGGTCCGCCGCGGCGTGCACCTGATCAAGCCCAGCGTGCGCGAACTGGCCGACTACGCCGGGCATCCGCTGCCGGACGACGAGTCCAGGATCGCCGCCGCGCGCGAACTCGTGGAACAGGGGGTCAGCGAGATCGTCGTGGTGTCCATGGGACCCGATGGCACCCTCGCGGTGACTCGCGACGACGCGCACTGGATCGCCTCGATCGAGGTCCCGGTGCGCAGTGGAATCGGCGCCGGTGACGCCCAGGTGAGCGGCATCGTGGTGGGCCTCGCGCGTGGCTACCCGCTCGATGCCGCCGTGCGCCTGGGAATCGCGGCCGCGACCGCCGCACTCGTGACCCCGGGGACAGGGCCGGGTCGCCCGGACCGGATCGCCGAACTGTTCCACCAGCTGACCGCCCGGCCGGACGGTGGTCGAGGGCAGCTGGCAGTCCCGCTCTGAAGCACCATCTCGTACCGGAACAGGGGAATACACCATGAAAGCCCGGATTCTGGTGGCGTACGCGACCCGCTACGGCGCGACCGAGGAGATCGCCGAATTCGTCGCGGTCAAACTGCGCGAATCGGGATTCGATGTCGATTGCCGCGCCATGCGCGAGGTGTCCTCGATCGACGACTACCGCGCCGTCATCGTGGGCGCGCCCTTCTACTACGGCCGCTGGCCGCGCCCGGCCCGCCGCTTCCTGAGCCGATTCGGCCCGGTGCTGGCGCATCGCGACGTCGCGGTCTTCGCGACCGGCCGGATCGAGCCGACCCGCCCAGAATCCGACGTCCGTCCCCAGCTGGACGCACTGCTCGACCGCTACACCTGGCTCACGCCTTTCTCCGTGGCGCTGTTCGGCGGCCGGTGGGATCCCGCGGCGCTGCGCGGACTCGACCGCTGGATGCGGAAACTACCCGGCTCTCCATTGCACGTGCTGCCGGCCACCGATCTGCGGGACTGGGAGGCGATCGGCGCCTGGGCCACCCATGTGGCCGCCGCATTGCATGCCGGTGCGGCGCAGCCGAATCCGCCGGTCGCCGCGCCGCCGCGTACCTCTCGCGCCGGGGCGACGCTGGCCACCATCCGCAACTACCTCGCCGAGCAGCAGCTGCCACGGCGCCCCTGAGCGGCCGGGCTGCCCCGGAATCAGAGCACGAGGGCCCGGACAGGCCGTGACCTTGGTCTCTGGGACCCGATCCGTGGCGGCGAGATGCTCGATACATCCATCGTGACCAGGAGGAATCATGCCGGACACCGCGACCCGCCGATCGGATTCGGACCCGTGGCCCATCGTGGTCGGGGTCGATGGCTCCCAAACCTCCTACCAGGCGGTCGCCTGGGCCGCCGTCGAGGCCGAATCGCGTGGATGGCCACTGCATATCGTCGTCGCGTACGGCGTCCAGTCGAGTCGTGAGCCCTGGACCGCCCACGGGATGGTCGAGCACGCGGCGGTGCGGGACGAGACGCGGCGCGTGCTGGCCGAGGCCGTCCGGACCGCTCATCACGCCGCGCCGGAGGACACCATCGCCCTCACCACCGAAACAGTCGAAGAGCCGGCATTGGCGACGCTGATCGAACGATCCGAGCGGGCCCGAATGATCGTGGTGGGCAATCGCGGGCGCGGTGCGATCCGGCGGGCCGTACTCGGCTCGGTGAGCACCGGGCTGGCGCGCCGAGCGCACTGCCCGGTGGTCATCGTGCACGGAGAACCGGATTTCGGCCGCAGCACCCTGGACCGGTCGGTCGTCGTCGGCGTGGACGGCAGCGAGAACAGCCTGCCCGCCGTGCGGATGGCGTTCGAGGAGGCGTCGCTGCGCAAAGCCCCGCTGATCGCGGTGCATGCGTGGAGCGAAGTCAGCGGCTTCGATCTGGAAGTGGCCGGGTGGAACGCGATCCGGCAGCACGAGGACGTGCTACTGGCCGAGGCCCTCGCGGGATTCGCCGAGGAATTCCCGGACGTGCGGGTCGAACGGCACATCCGCTGCGACACCCCGGTCCGCACCCTGCTCGACTTCGCCGACGGCGCACAGCTTCTCGTGGTCGGCTCGCACGGCCGCGGCGGCTTCGATGCGATGGTGCTCGGTTCGGTGAGCACCGCCGTGCTGTACGCGGCCACCTGCCCGGTGCTCGTGGTCCGGTCCCAGTCG
Organism: Nocardia sp. NPDC005746; assembly: GCF_040630785.1. Taxonomy (NCBI): domain Bacteria; kingdom Bacillati; phylum Actinomycetota; class Actinomycetes; order Mycobacteriales; family Nocardiaceae; genus Nocardia; species Nocardia sp. NPDC005746. The sequence continues at coordinate 5,085 of NZ_JBEXYE010000013.1, read as the reverse complement.
GCGACCCGATGACCAGCACAGACGCCTCGAGGTTCACCCGGCGCGAATTCCCGGAGGACCATCCCCACGGTTCGGCGCCGAGTGGCGTGCCGGTTCCGGCCCCCGTGGGGTGGCCCGGGCGGACCCCGGCGATGATCGTGATGCGGGACCTGACCAAGTCCTACGGCCGCTCGCCCGCGCTGGCGGAGGTGAGCCTCGAGGTACCCGCCGGTGTGATCTTCGGCTACCTGGGACCCAACGGCGCGGGCAAGACGACGACCATTCGCATGCTGGTCGGATTGATGCGCCCCACCGGTGGCTCGATCACTGTGGCCGGAGCCGACGTCGTGCGCGAGCGGTCGAGGGCGCAGCGCCACATCGGTTATCTCCCAGGACAGTTCGTCGCCTACCCGGACCTGACCGCCCAGCAGTACCTGAACTACCTGGCCCGCTTGCGCGGCGGCGTCGAATCCTCGGTGCTCGAGCGCCTCGTCGAGCGCATGGACCTCGACACCTCGGTGCGGATCGGAGCCATGTCGCACGGCAACCGGCAGAAGGTCGGCATCGTGCAGGCCTTCATGACCGAGCCGGACCTGCTGGTGCTCGACGAGCCGACACAGGGCCTGGATCCGCTCATCCAGCGGGAGTTCCTGACGATGCTGCGTGAGGTCCGGGATTCCGGGCGCACGGTGTTCCTGTCCTCGCACGTGCTCTCGGAGGTGCAGGCGGTCGCGGACACGGTCGCGATCCTGCGTCACGGCCGGCTGGTGGAGGTGCGGTCGGTCGCCGAGCTGACCGCGCAGTCGCTGCGCCGGATCGATCTCACCTTCGATGCGGCGCCACCGGATCCGGAGCCGCTGCGGGCGGTGGACGGCGTCCGATCGGTCGAGCGCGGCGCCGGCCACGTGCTGCACATCGAGGTCGACGGGTCCACGGCGGAGCTGCTGAAGGTCGTCGCCCCATACGGCGTGTCCGACATCGTCAGCCACGAACCCGACCTCGAGGACGTCTTCCTCACCTACTACGGACAGGATCGCTGATGTTCGCCACGGTGTATCAGAAGTGCCTGCGCGATCAACGTCGCGGGCTGATCGGCTGGAGTATCGGCATCGTGGCGCTGGTGCTGCTGGAATCGGCGCTGTGGCCGTCGATCTCACGCATCTCGGGCCTGAAGGAGATGCTGGACAGCTATCCGGAATCCCTGCGCAAGCTGTTCGCGATCGACGAATTCACCAGCGGCACCGGATTTCTCAATACCGAGCTGTACAGCATGATGCTGCCCATCCTGTTCCTGGTGTTCGCGATCTCGCGCGGCGCTCGCGCCATCGCGGGCGAGGAGGAATCCGGCACGCTGGAGGTGCTGCTGATCACCCGCGTGACGCCGATGCGCCTGCTGCTGGAGCAGAGTGCGGTGCTGCTGACCGGGCTCACCCTGCTCGGGGCCGTCCTGTTCGCCGCCGTGATGGGCTGTTCCGCGGTATTCGGGATGCAGGTCGGCATCGGCGCGGCCGCGGCCGGCTCGGTCGCGATGATCGCGTTGGCCGCGCCGTTCGGAGGACTGGCCCTGGCGATCGGGGCGGCCACCGGGCGGCGGCGGCTGGCCCTCACGGGCGCGGGTGTCGCCGCCGTCGGCGCCTACGTACTGTTCGCGGCCTCGAGGATCGTGGAGGCGGTGCGGCCGTGGGGACCGTGGTCGCCGTTTCACCAGGCGCTCGCCGACGGCCCGATGGGCGGTGGGGTGCGCCTGGGTCATCTCTCCCTGATCGCGTCCGCGGTCGTGTTCCTGGCGGCGGCTGTGCCGGTGTTCACCCGCCGGGACATCTCGGCGGTGTGAGTGAGCCTGGACGGCCGGTTCGGTCGGGAGGTCACCTCGCCCCGTCTATGGCCCGGGTGCTGGTGCGGATCGAGTCGAGTTGCGGCTGGGTACCGAGCGCGATGAGAACGGTTCCGAGTCGAAGCCGGGTGTCGCCGTCGGGGTTCGCGACGAATCGGCCGTCGTCGGCTCGGAGGGCGAGGACGAGCGCGCCGCCACCATGCCGGGGCACGGCGTCGGCGACAGTGCGGTCCAGCAGCGGCGAGTCGGGGCCGATCTCGATCTCCTCGATACGGAATTCGAGATTCTCGTCGTGCATGACCACGTCGAGGAATTCGGCGACATTGGGTTGCAGGGCGAAGGCGGCCATGCGGCGGCCGCCGATGAGCTGCGGGTTGACCGCGCGGTTGGCGCCCGCGCGCAGCAGTTTGGATTTGGAGCTCTCGGTGCGGGCGCGGGCGATGATGATGAGATCGGCGCGCAGGGCCCGGCTCGACAGGGTGACGTAGACATTGTCGGCGTCGCTGTCCAGGGCCGCGATGAGGGCCTGAGCGTGCCGGATGCCCGCGGCCTCGAGGACGGCGTCGTCGGTGACATCGCCCAGGATGTAGGGGAATTCGAGGTTCTCCAGGCGTTGCGGGTCGCGATCCACCACCACGATCTCCTTGCCGAGACCGCTGAGGTATTGCGCTGTCGAATGCCCGACACGGCCCCAGCCGCACACGATGACGTGTCCGCGCAGTCGTTCGATCCGGTTGTTCATGCGCCGCCGTTCCAGATGTTGGTGTACATGGCCTTCGATGAGTGCCTCGAGCAGGACACCGAACATATAGAACACGGTGCCCGCGCCGAACAGGATGAGCGCCATGGTGAATACCTGGCCGACGGGACCGAGCGGATGGACTTCGCGGAAGCCGACCGTCGTGATCGTGGTGACGGTTTGGTACAGCGCGTCGAGGTATCCGAAACCCAGTAAGCGGTAGCCGACCGTACCGACGGCTGTCACCAGCAGGAAGGCCGACAGAACGCGAATGACGCGGCGTAACAGGGTCACCCGTGCAGTGTGGCAGCACACGCGCCGGTTCAGGGAACCAGGACGGCCGCGCCCGCGAATCGCCCGTGCGCCAGATCCCGCAGTGCGCGATCGGCTTCCGCGAGCGGGTACGGGTGCGCGGTGACCTCCAGGCGATGCGCGCCCGCGAAGGCGAGGAACTCGCGCGAATCAGCGCGGGTGTTCGCGGTCACCGAGCGGATCTCGCGTTCCTGGAACAGATGTCGCTGATAGTTCAGCGACGGGATGTCGGAGAGGTGGATACCCGCGATGGAGAGGACGCCGCCACGATCGAGGGCCTCGAGCGCGGGCAACACCAGCTCGCCGACCGGCGCGAACAGTATTGCCGAATCCAGTTGTTCCGGAGGCGGTTCCACCGCTCCCTGCGCGGAGGTCGCTCCGAGCTCCAGCGCGAGCCGCTGCGCGGCGAAGTCACGGGTCATGACGTGCACCTGCGCGCCTTGGGCGAGGGCCACCTGCACCGCGAGGTGCGCGCTGCCGCCGAACCCGTAGATCCCCAGCCGCCCGCCCGGCGGGAGCGCGGCGCGCCGCAGCGCCCGGTAGCCGATGATCCCGGCGCACAGCAGGGGAGCGAGCTCGATATCGGCGTAGCCCGTCGGCAATGGCAGCGCGAAGTCGGCGGGAACCACCGCGTACTCGGCGTAGCCGCCGTCGGCATCCCAGCCGGTGTATCGCGAACGCGGGCACAGGTTCTCGTCGCCGCGGCGGCAGAACCGGCACCGCCCGCAGGTGTGCCGCAACCAGGCGATCCCCACCCGGTCACCGACGTGGAACTCGGTCCCGGCGTCGGGCCCGAGCGCGGTCACCACACCGACCACCTCGTGGCCCGGCACCACATCGGGTCGGTGCACGGCCAGGTCGCCCTCGGTCACGTGCAGATCGGTCCGGCACACCCCGCACGCGAGCACCCGCGCCTGCAATTCGCCCGGACCGGGCTCCGGCACCGGGATGCGCTCCGCCTTCAACGGCTCGCCGTCGATCCGGCCCGGTTTCCGCACCCGCCACGCTCGCATCGAGTTCATCGGATACCCCCTTCGGCGTCGACGGAGTCCCTTCATTGTGAACGTCGAAACCCGTTTGAAAAAGTTCGGTTCTCTTGAATCTTCAATCATGTCGAGGTCACAGCCTCGAGCCTTGGATTTCGAAATGGATCCGAAATGCGCATGACCCCGCAAACTATTCCTTCGCGACGACTCGCTTTCGTGCGGGCAATGGGGCCCGTATGGCCACGGCAACGCTCGAGCCACGGAGGCGATAGAGGAGCGACGCCGCCCACCCGGACCCACCGTGCGCCGGGTGTTGCGGATCCCTCCATCGGGGGAGGCCGAATTCCTTCTCGCGGCCGAGGTGGGCGGGGGCGAATCTCCGTAGCGTCGAATATCTCCGGTGCCGGTCGATCATGCTGTCCCGCACCCCTATTCGTCAGGAGTGTGCGTGCTTTCCGCCTTCGTACCGGCTGTGCGGACCCCGGAATTGCGGCGGAAGATCGGGTTCACGCTGGGTCTGCTCGCGCTGTATCGCCTCGGTGCGGCACTGCCGTCACCCGGTGTCGACTACGCGTCGGTCCGCAGCTGTATCGGACTCGTCTCCGGGGGTGAATCGGCCGGTATCTACCAGCTGATCGACCTGTTCTCCGGCGGCGCGATGCTGCAACTGTCGGTGTTCGCGATCGGCATCATGCCGTTCATCACCGCCGGTATCATCACCCAGCTGTTGACCGTCGTGATCCCGCGATTCGAGGATCTGCGCAAGGAGGGCCAATCCGGCCAAGCCCGGATCACGCAGTACACCCGGTATCTCGCGATGGCCCTGGCCGTCCTGCAGGCGACCACCTTGGTGGCACTGGCCGCGCGCGGGCAGCTGCTGCGCGGCTGCCCGCACGACATCCTGGCCGACACCTCCCTGTTCGGCATGATCATCATCGTGCTGGTCATGACCGCGGGCGCGGCCCTGGTCATGTGGTTCGGCGAACTGATCACCGAGCGCGGCATCGGGAACGGCATGTCGCTGTTGATCTTCACCGGTATCGCCGCCCGAATCCCGAGCCAGGGCACGTCGATTCTGCACAGCAAGGGTGCTCTGGTTCTCACTCTCGTCGGCGCCGCGATCCTGCTGCTGATCGTCGCCGTCATCTTCGTCGAGCAGGGCCAGCGCCGGATTCCGGTGCAGTACGCCAAGCGCGTGGTCGGCCGGAAGATGTACGGCGGTTCCTCGACCTATC
>NZ_JBEXYE010000012.1:0-279668 GCF_040630785.1 Nocardia sp. NPDC005746 | reverse complement strand
CACGGTCTCGTTGTCGGCGGCCAGTTCCGGCGGGGTCGCCACGGTCGCGGCGGTGCCGGACTCGGTGCAGCCGTAGCTGGTGGTCAGGCCCTGCAGCGCCACCGGGAACTTCTCGCGCAGGCGCTGCACCAGCGCCGGGGAGGACGGCGCGGAGTTCAGGGAGAACGCGGTCAGCGAGGACAGGTCGTACTTCGAGATGTCCACGGCCAGAATGCGGCTCGCCAGCGTCGGCACGGCCGCCCAGTTGGTGACCTTCTCGGTCTCGACCAGCTGCAGCAGCGATTCCGCGTCGAACTCGCCCGAGGCCGGGAAGACCACGGCGTCACCGGTGGTGAGGCGCGGGATCGACAGGTTGTGCAGGCTCGCGATGTGGAACAGCGGCATGGTGGCCAGGTAGCGGCGGCCGGCCGGGGAACCGTCCCAGGCCTGACCGCGGAAGCCGGCGGCTAGCGCGTCCATGAAGCGGTGGTAGTCGGCGACCGCCACCATGTTCCGCTGGGTGTGCACCACGCCCTTGGGGCGGCCGGTGGTGCCGGAGGTGTACAGGATGATCGCCGGATCGTCCTCGGTCACCTCGGCGGCCGGATTGCCGCCCGCGAACTCCGCGATCAGCGCGGGCAGGTCGGTCTCCATGGTCAGCACCGGGATGTCGGTGCCGGTCTCGGCGGCCAGCGCGGCCCGCTTGGCGTCGGCGATCACCACCTTCGGGGCGGAGTGCTCGAGACCGTACTCGATCTCGCGCGGCACCCACCAGGCGTTGTAGCCCACCGGGATCGCGCCCAGGCGCTGCGCGGCCCAGAAGGTCAGCACCCATTCGGGGGTGTTGGCGGCCAGGATGCCGATCCGGTCGCCCTTGCCGACGCCGTAGCGCTCGGCCAGCGCGGCGGCCAGCGCGCCCGCGGCGGCGTAGTGCTCGGCGAAGGTGTAGCGGGTGCGCGCGGACACCAGATAGTCGAGGTCGCCCAGTTCCCGGGAGGCTTCCAGCAGGTCCAGCAGCGACGCGTGCCGGTTCTTGAACACCGGCTGCGGAACGCCCAGCACCTGCTCGACCGTCATCTCGAACGGGGCGCCCGGCGCGGTCAGCTTTCCGGCGACTTGGGCGGCGAGAGCCTGGAGGTCAACGGCGTTGGTCATGAATCAAGTCCTCGAATCCTTGTGCGCGAACCGTGGCGGGTGACCAGAGTGAGACCGATCACGCCGACCCCCGGACTGTATCGAAGGTCGCTTTCAGATAGGCGTCGGCACGAGGCGAACCGATCAGGCCCGCCTCCATCCGGTTCATGGCGTAGGCGAAGGTGACCCGGTGGTCCAGGTCGTTGACCACCATCGAGCCGCCGATCCCGGCCCACCAGCACACCCGGCCGTCCGGCACGTGCGGGGCGGTCTGCGGCTGCGGCAGGCCGTAACCGATGCCGAACCGCAGCGGCACCATGATCGCCAGATCCACGCCGTCGGACTGCTGCTCGAAGATCAGGTCGATGGTCTTGTCCGACAGGAACTTCCGGCCGGACAGCTCGCCGCCATTGCTGATCAGCGACTGCAACCGGGCGATGGAACGAGCATTGCCGTGCCCGCCCATGCCGCCCAGCTCCGCCTGCTGCCACGCCGGGGTGCCGCACTCGGCGAAGTCCAGCAGCGGCTGGAACAGGGTCTTGAACATGACGCTGTCCTGCGGCAGCAGCGCCGGATCGAAGTCCGGCAGCTCCGGCGGCACCAGGGTCGCGATCCGGCCCAGATCCGCTGTGGCAGTGCCGATGTGGAAGTCCGCGCCCAGCGGGCCCGCCAGCTCCTCGGCGAAGAACCGGCCCAGCGGACGCCCGGTGACCCGCTTGACCAGCGCACCGAGCAGGTGGCCGTAGTTCATGGCGTGATAGCCCGACGTGGTGCCCGGCTCCCACCAAGGCTCCTGCGCCGCAAGGCGATCCGTGGAGGCATCGGTGTCGTAGATGTCCGACAGCACGATCGGGGCCTCCCAGCTGGAGACGCCCGAGGTGTGCGAGAGCAGGTGCCGCACCTCGATATCGGCCTTGCCATTGGCCGCGAACTCCGGCCAGTAGTGGGCCACCTTCTGGTGCACGTCCAGCTCACCGCGGTCGACCAGCAGCAGGACGCTCAGCGCGACCATGGTCTTGGTGATGGAGAAGGTGTTCACCAGGGTGTCCGGGGCCCATCGCGCGGTCTTCTCCGGATCGGCGTAACCGCCCCAGAGATCCACCACGGCCTCGCCGTCCACGGTCACGCAGACCGACGCGCCCAGCTCCGCGCCCGACTCCACCTGTTCGGTGAAAGCCCTACGGACAGCCTCGAATTCGTCGGCACAGAATCCAGCGACGTTGCTCATTCCGACCGCTCCCCTACGCCTCGACCAGCGCGCGGCGGCGAACCGGCAGGGCATTGCCCACCGCCGCGGCACGGCGCGCACCGTCGGCGAGTTCCTTCTTCAGCTCGCGCACATAGATGTCGAAGTCGATCTGAATCGTATGCCGCGGCGAGTTGTAATAGCGCTCGGCGCGCTCGGCCTCCGCCTTGGTCACCGCGGCGCTCATGTCGGCCTGCGACGGGAATCGGTAGTTGCCCGACAGGTAGGCCGCGACCAGCTTGGACTGCTGCTCGGCGAAGTTCACCAGCGTCGGCATCGGCTGTGCCAGACCGAGATAGAAGAGATTGTCGATATCCGGCTTGAGCATCTGACGCCACAGCGGCAGCTTGTTGCTCGCGTCGGGCTTGAGCACCGGATCGGTGAAGAACGGGAAGCTGATGTGATAGCCGGTGGCGCACACGATCACGTCCACCTCCTCGGTGGAGCCGTCCGCGAAGTGCACGACCTTGCCGTCCAGCTTGGTGATGGCGGGCTTGAAATCGATATCGCCGCAACCGACCTTGTGCAGGAACTCCTCACTGGCCGACGGATGCGCCTCGAAAGGCAGGTGATCCGGCTTGGGCAGGCCGTAATCCTCCATGCGGCCGCGGTTCTTGACCACGAAGCGCTGCTTGAGCTTGAGCGCCACCTTCGGCGGCATCCAGGCCGGCACCACCTGGGTGTCGCCGACCTTGCCGCCGACATACTTGGGCAGCACCCACACGCCGCGCCGGGCCGAGACCCACAGCTTCTCGGCGATGAACTTCTGCGACAGTTCCGAGGCCACATCCAGGCCCGAATTGCCCATGCCGACCACGACGATGCGCTTGCCGCGCATGTCGATCGGGTCGAAGGGGTCGTTGTAGGCGTGCGAGTGGAGCAGGGTGCCGTCGAACTCGCCCGGGTAGTCGGGGGTGCGCGGATCCCAGTGGTGGCCGTTGGCCACGATCAGCGCGTCGTAGGTCTCGACGGTGCCCTGATCGGTGGTGACCGTCCACAGGCCGTCGGCGCCGCGCTCGGCCGCGGTCACCTTGTGGTTGAACCGGATTCGATCACGCAGGCCGAAGTGGTCGACGTAATCCTTGAAGTACTGGTGCAACTGGCTGTGGTGCGGGAAGTCCGGCCATTCGTCGGGCGCCGGGAAGTCCTCGAACTGCAGACGGAACTTGGAGGTGTCGATGTGCAGGCTCTGGTAGCACGCCGACATGCCGTTCGGGTTCTTGTAGTACCAGTTGCCGCCCACCTCGTCGGAGGCTTCGTAGCAGTCGAAGGGGATGCCGTATTCGGCCATGCGCTTCGCGGCGGTGATGCCCGACGGGCCCGCGCCGATAATGGCGACCCGGGGTAGCTCGCGGTTCTGTGCGGATTTCGCAGCCAATTCACTCTCCTGATTCGGCGACGGGTCTGACGAGCCCTGCCGGACGTGACGTGCCACACACGCTAACACTCGCTAGACACGGTGTCTAGTGAGTTAACTTGCGTCTATCATTCAACCGTGACCCGATCCGATGTAGACCACCCCGAAACCCCGCGGCGCACCTCGCTGCGCGACGAACAGAAACGGCTCACCCGCAGCCGGCTCATCGACGCCGCCAAGCAGCTGTTCACCGAGCAGGGCTACGCGCCGGTCCGCGTCGACGACATCGCCGCCGCCGTCGGCTGCAGCCGCGCCACCTTCTACCTGCACTTCACCGGGAAGCCGGACGTGCTGCGGGCCATCGCCGAACAGGGCACGCTGCCCAGCGTCCGGAACTTCTACGAGGATCTCGACCACGTGCTCGACACCGGCTCGCGCGAGGAATTCGCGGCGTGGATGCGCCGGGCCATCGACTGGTTCCAGGAATACAAGGACCTGCTCCCCGCCTGGGACGAGGCCACCACGCTCGAACCCGAATTCCGCGAAGTGGCCAAGGAGGGCATCATGTCGCTGCCCAGCGTCATGAGCTCCTACCTGTCGCGCTGGCCCGCCGACCGCCAGGAGGAGGCGCGCCTGCGCGTCGAACTCCTGGTCGCCCAGCTGGAACGCTTCTTCACCCGCTGGGCCATGCAGGGCACCATCGACGTCTCGGCCGACGAGGCCGCGGCCGTCCTCACCGACATCTGGTTCCCGGCGCTGCAGACGCCGAAGGACTAATCCGACGCCGGCGTGACGCGGGCGCGGCCCAGTTCCCAGAACGCGCGCAGCGCAATGATTTTCCCGTCCGCGTTCACCCGGTAGACGGCCACCAGATCCACCTCGACACTCACCTCGGGACGCGTGCTGCGAATGGTTCCGGTGAAGGCGGCCTCGTCGCCGCAGGCGAAGGAATCCGTCCAGGTGAATTCGATCCGGCTGGGCTCGATCGCCAGATCCCAGAACGCCGCGATGGCGGCGTGCCCCGCGTGCCCCTCCCCCACCGGGTCGTAGGGCGAGATCCCGACCGGATCCTCCACGCGCGCGTCGGCGGCGAACAATGCCAGCCACTCGTCCTTGCGCTTGGCGCGCACCGCCGCCTGCGAGGCGAGTCCGGCACGGCGAGCGGGGTGTTCGAGCGACATCCCGCCATCCTGGCCGCCACGCGCGTGGACCGAACCGGCAAATTCCGGTGAGCGGGATATCGAGTGCGCGGAAAGACGTCGGGCCGGCGTCCGAAGACGTCGGCCCGAAATCTGAAATTGAATTGTTTTAGAGATCAGCGGGAGAACGCGGAACCGCTGTAACCCAGACCCGCGCCCTGATCGGTCGGCTGGGTGCTGTTGACCAGCGCCTCGCACTGCTCGACCGTCTGACCCGACTGGATGCAGGCCGTCCACGGGTCGTAGATCGTGGGGAAATCGGCGGCGGCGGTGGCGGCCGGGCCGGCGATACCGCCCGCGATCACTGCGGCGACGACAAGCTTCTTCACGTGGGAATCCTCCAGAGTCTTTACCGAATTGCGGTAAAGGTTGCCACGCGAATCCGAAAATCACCAAGCGGTACGGGAATTCGGCGTGGGAATTAGGGCAGAACCCCTAATCCCCACACAGGACGGAAGGGACCGATCAGGCAACTCGGACGTCGGCCGCCGAGATGTCGGACGTCAAGGATTCGACGGCCGCGTCATAGCGATCGGCGAGCAGGCGCACCACCGACGGGTGCACGCCGATCGGCTCGGCGACACCGTCCGCGCCCGCCTTGTGCAGGCGCTGATGGAACAGGCCGTGCGCGAGCAGATACGAGGCCACGAAGACCCGGCGCGCGCCCGCGGCCCGGACCCGGGCCACCACCTCGGGGACCTTGGGCTCGCCGGTGGCGATGTAGGCCAGGTGGGCTGGCGTGCCCACCCGCTCGGAGAGCAGATTGGCGGCCCGCTGCACATCCTGGCGCGCCCGGGCGTCCGAGGAACCCGCGGCGGCGAAGACCACCGCGTCCCCCGGCCGCCAGCCCGCCGCCCGCAGCCGCAGGTGCATGACCTCGGCCAGCGCCGGGTCCGGACCCATGGCCTGGGTGACCGCGACCGCGTCGTGCGCACTCGCGGCCACCTCTCGCGGCACATCCTGATACACGTGATAGCCCGAGGCCAGGAAGGCCGGAACCACCACGGCGGGAACCGGATCCAGATCCCGCAACACCTCGGCCGGGGACGGGCCCAGCACATCCACGAACGCGGTCCGCACCTGCGGCGCGGCCGTGATCGCCAATTCACGCAACGATGCCGATGCGGCCCCGAAATCGGCACCGGCACCTGTCCCGGACAGCCGGGCCGCGTGCGCGAGCGCCGACGCGCCCAGCTCCCGCGCGACCGCCTCGGCCAGCTCGGCGATCATCTCCACGCCGCGCGCGCTACGGGTGCCGTGGGCGACCAGCACCAGCGCGGGGGCGCTCACCACGCACCCCGCGGCGGACGGACGGCCCCCGAACCCGGCAGGGCGCCGGGAGAACCGTACGAGCGGGGCGGGAACGCCTGCCGTGACACCGAACTCGACTGTGTGGCATTGGGATTCGACGGGCGCGACGCCGACACGGCGCGAGCGGTGGCCGCCGACCGGGCAGACGTGGCCGCCGGACCCGCGACCGGTGTCACGGGTGTCGTGCCGCCGGGCTGCACCGGAAGACCAATGGGGCGAACATCATTCGCCGGGGATGCCGATCGCACCGGGGCCGCGCCCGGTCGCGCCGCCCCGGTGCCCGGGCCCGCCGGAGCGGGCACCGATCGCAGCGGCGTGGCAACGGATCGCGCCACCGGCGACGGAGCCGCGGCCGGATGCGCCGCGCCGTTGACCGCCGACGGGGCGCCCGGACGGCGGGGAGCCGCGGCGGGCGGGGTGTCGGCCATCGGCTGCCGGGTGCCCGGGATCCGCGACTGCGGGACCTCGCGGCGGGTGCCCAGACCGTTGCTGCGAGCCGGGCCCGGCTGGCGGGCAACGGGATTCGCGGCCTCATGCGGGTTGTCGATGCACTCGGCCGGGTCCAGGGCGAGGCGGTAGCCGCGCTTGACGACGGTCTGGATGGCCTTGGGGGTGCCCAGACCCGCCCGCAGGCGGGCGATGGCGGTCTCCACGGCGTGGGTGTCATCGCCGCCGCCCGGGAGGGCGGCGAGCAGATCCTCGCGGGAGACCACGCGGCCCGGCTGCCGGGCCAGCGAACGCATGAGCGCCATCGGCGCGGGAGCCAGCTGCCGCACCTGACCGTCGACCACGACACAGCCGCCGCGGACGCTCAGGACGTGACCGGCGGCCTGAATCCGGTTGGCGCGCCGGGGCAGTTCCTCGGCGACGTGCCGGGCCAGCGCACCCAGGCGGGCTCGGCCGGGACTCGTGGTGGGCACGCCCAGCTCCTCCAGCGGCGCGGCCGTGATCGGGCCGACGCAGGCGGGCAGCACCCGGGTACGGAAGGCGTGCAGTACCGCCTCCAGCAGACCGGTTTCCTTGGCGCGCATGAGAAGTGAGGCCACGGCCGGGGCGCTGGTGAAGGTCACACAGTCCAGTCCGGCCGTGACGATCCCCTCGATCAGGCGATCCATCGGGGTGCGGTCGTCCGGCGGGATCCACCGGTACACCGGCACCGGAACCACGTCGGCTCCGGCGCAGCGCAGCACCTCGCAGAAGTCGGGGACGGGCTCCCATTCGGTGGTCGCGCCGTGCAGCTGCACCGCGATCCGCACCCCCTCGACGCCCTGCGCCAGCAGGTGATCGAGCACCTCGGCACTGGATTCCGAAGCGGGAGACCATTCTTCGCGCAGCTCAGCCGCGCGGATGGCGCCCTTGGCCTTGGGGCCGCGGGCCAGCATGCGGGTCGAGGCCAGCGTGGAGCGCAGCTCCTCGGCCAGGCCCCAGCCCTCCGCGGCCTCCATCCAGCCGCGGAAACCGATGCCGGTGGTGGCGACCGCGATCTGCGGCGGGTCGGCGACCAGCTGTCGCGTCACTCGCTCCAGCTCGTTGTCGTCGGCCAGCGGAATGATCCGGATGGCCGGGGCGGAAACGACATTCGCGCCCCGGCGGGCAAGCAGGGTGCCGAGTTCGTCGGCACGCCGGGCAGCCGTGATGCCGACCGTGAAACCGGCCAGCGGAGTACCGCCGTCGACCTCGGTCATGCGGTACCGCCGACGAATTGCACGGGGTCGTTCGACACCGCGACCACGCCGTCCTCCACGCGCACCGCGTAGACCGGCAGGGAGATGGCGTCGTCATCCAGGCAGCGCCCGTCGATCAGCGAGAACGCCTGCTTGAGCAGCGGAGACGCCACGACGGGCACACCGCCGCGGTCGCCGACCAAGCCGCGCGACATGACCGCCGCGCGCCCGAACGGGTCGATATTGCCGACCGCGAACAGCGTGCCGTCGGTGGTGAGGAACAGGGCCGCCTGGCGGCCGCCCTTCAACAGCACCGCCACGCCGCGGCCGGGAATCAGATAGTCCTGTCGGCAGGCCTGGGTCCACCCCGAGGTGGTGGTGACTGCGGTGCCGGGTGTGTCGATCACGGTCATCGGTAACTCTCCTCCGAACGCCTTACCTATTGGTACCGGCGCCCTGTTTCCAAGTCGTTAAGCAGTCATTTCCCGTGCGTGGCGGGTTCTGTGGCCTGGGCCGCACCGACCGGAAGCTCCGGAATGCCGAGCAGGACGGGCACCTTGCGCTCGCCGCTCTCGTCGAAGCCGATGGTCGGGTCCGACTCCTCGGGGGCGTTGACGAAGGACACGAAGCGCGACAACTTGCCCTCGTCCTCGAGCACGGCGGCCCACTCGTCCTTGTAACCGTCCACGTGCTTGGCCATGGCGGCCTCCAGGTCGGCGGCGATGCCCAGGCTGTCCTCGCAGACGACGGCCTTGAGGTAGTCGATGCCGCCCTCCAGGGCCTCCTGCCACGGTGCGGTGCGCTGCAGGCGGTCCGCGGTGCGGATGTAGAACATCAGGTAGCGGTCGATGTACTTGATCAGCGTCTCGTCGTCGAGCTCACCGGCCAGCAGCACGGCGTGCTTCGGGGTCAGACCGCCATTGCCGCCGACGTAGAGGTTCCAGCCGTTCTCGGTGGCGATGACGCCGACGTCCTTGCCGCGGGCCTCCGCGCACTCACGGGCGCAACCCGACACGGCCAGCTTCAACTTGTGCGGGGAACGCAAACCGCGGTAACGCTTTTCGAGCAGCACCGCCATGCCGACCGAGTCCTGCTGGCCGTAGCGGCACCAGGTCGAGCCGACGCAGGACTTCACCGTGCGCAGCGACTTGCCGTAGGCGTGACCGGACTCCATGCCCACGTCCACCAGGCGCTTCCAGATCAGCGGGAGCTGCTCGACGCGGGCGCCGAACAGGTCGATGCGCTGACCGCCGGTGACCTTCACGTACAGGTCGAATTCCTTGGCGATCTCACCGATGGTGATGAGCTGGTCGGCGGTCACCTCACCGCCGGGCATCCGCGGGACGACCGAGTAGGTGCCGTTCTTCTGCAGGTTGGCCAGGAAGTGGTCGTTGGTGTCCTGCAGCGAGGCCTGCTCGCCGTCGAGGATGTGATCGCTCGAGGTGGAAGCCAGGATGGAGGCCACCGTCGGCTTGCAGATGTCGCAGCCGGTGCCCTTGCCGTACTTGGCGATCAGGCCCGAGAAGGTCCGGACACCGGTCGACTGGATGATGTGGAACAGCTCCGCGCGCGACTGCGAGAAGTGCTCGCACAGCGACTTGGAGACCCTCACGCCCGACTGCTCCAGCAGCTTCTTGAGCATGGGAACGCAACCGCCGCAGGAGGTTCCGGCATTGGTGCAGCTCTTGATGGCCGGGACGTCGCAGGCGCCGTCGGCGATCGCGCCGCAGATGGAACCCTTCGAGACATTGTTGCAGGAGCAGATCTGCGCGTCATCGGGCAGCGCGTCCGCGCCCAGTTCCGCACCGGCCGGGGAGATCAGCGCGGCCGGATCGGCGGGCAGCGGGCGGCCGACCAGCGGACGCAGCGCCGAGTACTGGGTGGCGTCACCGACCAGGATGCCGCCGAGCAGCGTCTGCGCGTCGTCGGAGACGACCAGCTTGGCGTAGGTGCCCTTGGCGGCGTCGTGCAGCACCACCGACAGCGCGCCCTCGGTCTTGGCGTGCGCGTCACCGAAGGAGGCCACGTCCACGCCGAGCAGCTTCAGCTTGGTCGACATGTCGGCGCCCGGGAACTCGCCCTCACCGCCGAGCAGGCGGTCCGCGACCACCTCGGCGGTGCTGTACCCCGGGGCCACCAGGCCGTAGCAGACGCCCTCGACCGCGGCGACCTCACCGATGGCGTAGATGCTCGGGTCCGAGGTGCGCAGGCCCAGGTCGGTGATGACACCGCCGCGCGGGCCGACCTCGATGCCGGCGGCCTTCGCGATCTCGTCGCGGGGACGCACACCGGCGGCGAAAACCACCAGGGCGGCCCGCAATTCGCTCTCGTCGGACAGCGTGACGGTCAGCTTCTCCGCCGGCGGGGCCGCGTCGTCGGATTCGATCGAGGCGGTGCCGACACCGGTGTGCACGGCCAGGCCGAGCTCGGTGACCAGCTTCTCCAGGATCGCGCCACCGCCCTCGTCGACCTGGGCGGGCATCAGCCAGTTGTTGTACTCGACCACGTGCGGGGTCATGCCCAGCAGGCGCAGCGCGTTGGCCGCCTCCAGGCCGAGCAGACCACCGCCGACCACCACGCCGACCGCGCCCGGACCCGCCGCCTCGGCGGTGGCCCGGATGCCGTCGAGATCCTCGAGGGTGCGGTAGACGTAGCAGCCCTCGACGTCGGCGCCCGGCACCGGCGGCACCCAGGCGTAGGAACCGGTCGCGAGAACCAGTGCGTCGTAACCGATCACGTCACCGGTGGAGGTGGTCACCTTGCGGGCGGCCTTGTCGATGCTGTCGGCGCGCACGCCCAGCCGCACCTCGACCAGGTCGTCGCCCTCGTAGCCGTTGCCCGGCAGGGCCAGCGCGGAGGTCTCCCAGATGCCGACGTAGGAGGACAGTCCGACGCGGTCGTAGGCGGCCAGCTTCTCCTCGCTGAGCACGATGACCTGCCAGGTCCCGGCTTCGTCGCGGGAGCGCAGGGCCTCCACGAAGCGGTGTCCGACCATGCCGTGGCCGACGACGATCGCGGTTTTGCGTTCGATGCTGTGGGTCATGACGGTGTCCCTTTCGAGCTGGACGGGTCAGGCGCGAGCCGACGGAGTGGACGAGGCGGGGTTGGACGCAAGATCGGTTGCGGCGGAGCCGGATTCGGCTTCGAGGACCAGAGCCTCCGCCTCGACGACCACATCGGCGTCAGCGGTATCGCTGGACAGCGCCCGCAGGCTCGGGCGGCGCATGAAGACCGCCCAGCAGACCACGCCGCACAGCACGTAGAAGGCCATGAAGACCCAGAAGGCGGTGGTCGCGGACTTGGTGGAGGCGTAGGAGGTGCGCAGCATCAGGTTGATGCCGACGCCGCCCAGCGCGCCGATCGCGCCGACGAAGCCGATCAGCGCGCCCGAGGTGTTGCGGGCCCACGCCGCGCGGCTGGCCGAATCACCTTCCAGGGAGCGGGATTTGGCCTCGAACACCGACGGGATGATCTTGGTGACCGCACCGTTGCCGATACCGGAGATGACGAACAGCGCGGTGAAGCCGACGATCATGGCCACCAGCACGCCGCCCTTCGGGTGCCCGGCGTGATCGCCCATGGTGGACGACACCGCAACCACCACGGCCGCGAGCGTCATGGCCACGAAGGTGTACAGCGTGACCTTGCTGCCGCCGATCCGGTCGGCCCACTTGCCGCCGTACGGGCGGGCCAGCGAACCCAGCAGCGGTCCGATGAAGGCGATCTGCGCGGCGTGCAGCGCGGCGGCGGAGACACTCGCGCCACCGGCCTTGAAGGTGATCTGCAGGACCTGGCCGAAGGCGAAGCTGTAGCCGATGAACGAACCGAAGGTGCCGATGTAGAGGAAGGCGATCGCCCAGGACTGCGGGACGCGCAGCGCCTTGAGCATGTAGGACAGGTCGGCCTTCTGGTTCTTGACGTTGTCCATGTACAGCGCCGCGCCCACCGCGGCCACCGCGATCAGCACCAGGTACACCGCGCACACCACCGAGGCATTGCCGTAGTGGTTGCCCAGGGTGGCGATGACCGCCAGGCCGATCAGCTGCACCACCGGAACGCCGATATTGCCGCCGCCCGCGTTCATGCCCAGCGCCCAGCCCTTGAGCCGCTGCGGGAAGAACACGTTGATGTTGGACATCGACGAGGAGAAGTTGCCGCCGCCCAGGCCCGCGAAGGCCGCCACGATCAGGAAGGTCGTGTAGGAGGTGCCCGGCTGGTTGATGAAGTACAGCGTCAGCAGGGTCGGGATCAGCAGCAGCAGCGCGGACACGATGGTCCAGTTGCGGCCGCCGAACTTCGCGGTCAGCACGGTGTAGGGGATCCGCATGAAGCCGCCGACCAGGGTCGGCACCGCGCCCAGGAAGAACTTGCCGGCCGGATCGATGTGGAAGACGTCGGTCGGCATGAACAGCACCATGACCGACCAGATCGACCACACCGAGAACCCGATGTGCTCGGCGAAGACCGACCAGATCAGATTGCGGCGCGCGATGTCCTTACCACCGGCTTCCCAAGCCACGACATCTTCGGCATCCCAATGCTCGATGTCGCGCTTGCGGGTCAGCGTCGTCAACAAGAGGCCCTCCTGAAATCTGGATGGCCCCAAGGTAGAAAACGGGTATTGCGCCCGTGCTGCGCGAAATGTCCGGCAAATCAACGGTTGCTCACGAAATCCGGGTTTACGGCGTGAGATCCGGTCTTATGTTTCGCCTATGTGACACAAGGGTTTCCGGCGGTCACGAAACGCCTGAAAACGAATTTCCGAGCCGTGAGGTGAGAGCCTTGCCACACAGCATGGCCCCAACCTCACGACTCGGCAACTCGAAAAGTGAAATTCCGGCTAGTTCCCGGTGACCGCTAGTTCCAGCTGTCTTCCAGGAAACGCGGCTTGCACGCGACCCACGCGCCGGCCATCAGGATCAGCACCGCCACCGTGAGGAACGCGAACGGCACCGGCCAACCACCGGTCATGGTGTGCAGCGTGCCGAACAGCAGCGGGCCCACGCACGCCACCGAGTAGCCGACACCCTGGGTGAAACCGGACAGCGCGGCCGAACCGGCGCCGGTGCGGGTCCGCAGATTGATCAGCGTCAGCGCCATCGGGAAGGTCGACGGGCCCAGGCCCAGCGCCAGCACCCACACCAGAGGGGCGCTCATCGGCGCGAACAGCAGGCCGCCGAAGCCGATGAAGAAGAACACCGCGCAGCCGATCACCACCGGGAACGGATTGGCCGTGCGGCCCACCACGATCGGCGCGCTCAAGGCCGCGACCAGGCCGATCAGCGCGAAGATGCCGACCATCGAGCCGCCGAACGCCGCGTCCGCGCCCGCGTCGCTGAAGATCGTGGGCAGCCAGGTGAACATCGAATAGGTGATCAGCGAGGTCATGCCGAACATGAAGGCCATGCCCCAGGCCAGCGGCGAGCGCCACACCTTGCCGGTGGACTCGACCGCGTCCACCGGCAGCTCGGTGGTGTCGAATCGGGCGTTCGCGCGGCGGGTGCGCAGCACCGCGATCCACGGCAGCGCGGCGGCGAAGGCCAGCGCGGCCCACATGCCCAGCGACAACCGCCAGCCGTGCGCGTCCGCGATCGGGACCGTGATCAGCGCCGGGAACACCGTGCCCAGCTGCACCATCACGATGTAGACCGAGCTGAGCAGCGCCAGCCGATCCGAGAAGTACCGCTTGACCAGTGGCGGGATCACCACATTGCCGATGCCCATACCGGCCAGCGCGAAGGCCGAGAAGGCCAGCAGCTGCCAGGTGTCGGGCACCAGGGCACGCAGCACCGAGCCGATGCCGGTCATGAGCATGGCCGCCAGCGCGGTCATCTCCAGGCCGAATCGGCGCGAGAGCACGGGGGTGAGCAGGCCGCCGAGGGCGAACATGGCGGTCGGCAGCATGCCGAAGACGCCGACCACGGCGGTGGAGTAGCCGATGTCGTCGCCGATGCGGGCGGCCAGCGGGGTGAACGCGGTGACCGCGATCCGCAGGGTCAGCGCCGACATGACGATGGCGACCAGCACCAGCAGGCGGCCCTCGAAGAGAGCGCGCCGGGAGAGTTCGGGCTTCGGCGATTCGAGATGGACGCGCCCCGGCTCGGCAGGGGTACGGGTCATGCCCCGCCCGGGGGCCATCGTCTCATCGATCGTCGCAGTCACCACGAAATCATAGGATGACCCGATGATGTGATGCAACGAATGTGAGGCAAGGTACGCTGTCCCCCGTGCAACCAGTCCGGCGCACGAGCCTCATCGCCCAGGTGACCGAGCAGCTTCGTGCCGAAATCCGTTCCGGCCGTTGGGCCGTCGGCTCGCGCATCCCCACCGAGCCCGAACTCACCGAACTCACCGGCACCGGCCGCAATACCGTGCGCGAGGCCGTGCAGGCCCTCGTGCATGCCGGCATGCTCGAACGCAGACAGGGCTCGGGCACCTACGTCATCTCGACCTCCACCCTCGGCGGCACCCTCACCGAGTACTTCGCCGACGCCCAGCAGCGCGACGTGCTCGAACTGCGTCAGGCCCTCGACACCACCGCCGCCCGGCTGGCCGCCGCCCGCCGCGACGACCACGACATCGCCGAACTGCGGCGACTGCTCGACGACCGGACCCGGCTGTGGGACAGCGACTTCGACGCCGCCATCGAGGCGGACGTGCAGCTGCACCGCGCCATCGTGGTCGCCAGCCACAACGCGGTGTACCTCGAGTTCTACGACTCGCTGCTGCCCGTCATCGCCGCCGGCATCCGTTTCCGATCCGCGCGCGAGGGCGAGACCTACCATGACGAGCACGCCGAACTGGTGGCCGCGGTGATCGAGGGCGACCCCGACCGGGCGGCCCGGACCGCCAACTGCTTCCTGGACTCGCTCATGGCTGAATACCGGACGCTCGATAAGAATTTCGGGTAACCGAAGGGTCACCATGCGAATCTGGGCCAAGTGAGCCCGAATTGTCATCTCCGTCATGGAAAAACACCCGGACGTAAAACGGGCTTCCTACGGTTGACGGGACCGCAGATGAGGGCGGTCGCATCAGCCGAGAGGACAACCGCTCATGGCAACAGTTATCGAGCCTACCGAAATCACGTATCAGAAACGCGGGCGCTGGATCGACCGTTGGGAACCCGATAACACCGAATTCTGGGAAAACGGGGGTAAACAGACCGCCCGCAAGAATCTGATCTTCTCGGTGTTCGCGGAGAACCTCGGATTCAGCGTCTGGGTGCTCTGGGCCAGCGTCGTCACCGCCATGGGCTCGGCCGGATTCGCCTTCCTGGGCAAGAACAATCCGGACGCCGTGAACAACGCCCTGCTGCTCACCTCCACCCCGACCCTGGTCGGCGCGGCGCTGCGGGTGCCCTACACCTTCGCCATCCCCCGCTTCGGCGGCCGCGCGTTCACCGCGTTCAGCGCGGGCATGCTGCTGCTGCCCACCCTGGGCCTGGCCTATTTCATCAACCAGCCCGGCACCCCGATGTGGGTGTTCATGGTGCTGGCCGCCATCGCCGGTGTCGGCGGCGGCAACTTCTCGTCGTCCATGGCGAATATCAACTTCTTCTTCCCCGAGGGTAAGAAGGGCGCGGCCCTGGGCATCAATGCCGCGGGCGGCAATCTCGGTGTGGCACAGACACAATTGTTCGTACCGCTCATCATCACGCTGGGCACGCACATCATGGCCAAGGACGCCGCCGGATACCGCTTCGGCATCACTCTCGCGGTGCTGGTGTGGATTCCGTTCATCCTCGCCGCCCTCTTCGGCGCGCTGCGCTACATGGACTCGCTGAGCGGCGCGAAATCCGATGGCACGTCGTACAAGCGGGCGCTGGCCAACCGCCACACCTGGGTGATGGCCATCCTCTACATCGGCACCTTCGGCTCCTTCATCGGCTTCTCCTTCGCCTTCCCGACCCTGCTCAAGGCCAACTTCCCGAGCCTGGCCAAGATCGGCTGGATGAGCACGCTGGGCAACCTGGCCTTCCTCGGCGCCCTGGTCGGATCCTTCAGCCGCCCCTTCGGCGGGTGGATCGCCGACAAGCTCAGCGGCGCGCGGATCACGCTCTACGTCTTCGGCGGCATGGCCTTCGCCACCGCGCTCATCGTGGCGTCGTTGTCCGCCAAGAACTTCCCGCTCTATCTGGCCTCGTTCCTGCTGCTGTTCGTGCTCAGCGGCATCGGCAACGGCTCGACCTACCGGATGATCCCGATGATCTTCACCGCCGAAGCGCGGCGGCACGCCTCGGAGACCGGGCAGGACATCGGCGAGGCACTGACCTCGGCCAAACGGCAGGCGGGCGCGGCCATCGGCGTGATCGGCGCGGTCGGCGCGGCGGGCGGCTGGATCCTGCAGCAGGCGCTGCGACTGTCGAACACCCACTACCACAGCATGAATCCGGCCTTCTGGGGTTACGTGGCGGCCTACCTCGCCATGGGCGCGCTGTGCTGGTGGTTCTACCTGCGGTCCTCGTTCGCCGTCGGCCGGGCGCCCTCGCTCGCCCACGCGAACGTGTAAGACTCCCCAACCGCCCCTGGGGAACGGAAAGGCCGCACCGGAATTCGTCGCCCGGTGCGGCCTTTCCGCATGCTCTCACCCGGCCCTAGAGCAGCAGCCGGGTCATATCCGCGGTGCGGGCCAGACCCGGGAACGCCTCGGGGGTCGAGCGCGGGTGCAGGGCGTGCACGGCCAGCCGGAACATGACCGCGCGCACCAGCATCTGCGGCCACTCGGGCAACTGGGCCCAGCGCTCGATCAGACCGTCGTCCGCGCCGCCCCAGGACAGCGCGTCCACCACGATGACCGCCGCCGCCCACGGCGCCGGACGCCAGTAGGGGGTGATGTCGGTCAGGCCGGGCGCGTAACCGCCGGCGAACAGCACGGTGCCGAACAGGTCGCCGTGCACCAGCTGCGGGGGCGTGGTGACCGGCTTGCGCAGGGTCGACAACTGGGTGATCAGGGTCAGGCTGCGGTCGCCGTCCGGCGAAGTGGACGGCAGCATGCCGCCCAGCTTCAGGCTGCGCAGCGGAACCGCTTCCCACGCCGCGCGATCGGCGGCCGCGAACACGTCCACGTCGGCCCACGGCGCGACCGGCTGCGCGGCCAGGAAACGCGGGCGCTCCAGCTGCGCGGTCACCTGGTGCAGCCGCAGCGACAGCGACACCACTTCGTCGTGCCGCGGCTCCGGCACGCCTTCGAGGTAGGTGTCGGCGCGCCACCCGGATACGACATACCGTCCATCGGTGGCCCGTACCGGCCGCGCCAGGCGAAGCCCGTCCACCCGCAGCGTCTCGCGTACCTTCGCCGACCAGGCAGCCCGCGCGTGATCGGTCACCGGGCTCAAGACGACATCGCCACACCGCCAGCCGCCATCCCAGTTCCCCAACGGGACCGGCGGTTCCTCGCGCAACCCGAAGGTTGAGCGCACATGCTCAGGAGGTTCCACAACAGTCATCGTCACGCGCGTACGGTACCGCTGGCCAGGTTTTCGCGACCGTTGCCGCGCCGACCGTTCCACACGCCGAAACCATGGTGTGAAACACCGGCGACCGAGGCGTTACCTCCGGGCTCCCGGACCGCCGTCGAACAGGCCCCCGCGCTGCCGCCGAGGGCCCGTCCGACGGGCTCAGTAGACCGGCAGGGAGGGGTCGACCTGGTTGGCCCAGGCGATGATTCCGCCCTGCAGGTGGGTGGCATCGGAGAAGCCCGCGTTCTTCAGGGCGGCGAGCGCCTCCGCGGAGCGGATACCGGTCTTGCAGTGCAGCACGATCGGGGTGTTCTGCGGCAGCTCCGACAGCGCCTCACCGGAGAGGATGCGGTCCTTGGGGATCAGGGTCGCGCCCTCGAGCCGGACGATGTCCCATTCCACGGGCTCGCGCACATCGATGATGGCCACGTCCTTGCCCGCGTCCAGCATCTCCTTGAGCTCACGGGCGGTGATGGTGGAGCCGATGGCCGCGGCCTGGCCCTCCTCCGACACCACGCCGCAGAAGGCGTCGTAGTCGATGAGCTCGGTGATGGGCTGACGCTCCGGATCGCGGCGCAGCTTGATGGTGCGGTAGCTCATGTCCAGTGCGTCGTACACCATGAGCCGCCCGAGCAGCGGGTCGCCGATCCCGGTGATCAGCTTGATCGCCTCGGTCACCATGATCGAGCCGATGGACGCGCACAGCACGCCCAGCACGCCGCCCTCGGCGCAGGACGGGACCATGCCCGGCGGCGGCGCCTCCGGGTAGAGATCGCGGTAGTTGATGCCGCGGCCGTCGGGGGCGTCCTCCCAGAAGACCGAGACCTGGCCCTCGAAGCGGTAGATGGAACCCCACACGTACGGCTTGCCCGCCAGGACGGCGGCGTCGTTGACCAGATAGCGGGTGGCGAAGTTGTCGGTGCCGTCCACGATCAGGTCGTACTGCCGGAACAGCTCGATCGCATTGTCGGGCTCGAGCCGAATCTTGTGCAGCTCCACCGTGATTCCGGAATTGATCTCCAGAATCGAGTCGCGGGCGCTGTCGGCCTTGGAGCGGCCGATATCGGATTCGCCGTGGATGATCTGCCGCTGCAGGTTCGACGCGTCGACCTCGTCGAACTCGACGATGCCGAGGGTGCCGACACCGGCGGCGGCCAGGTACAGCAGCGCCGGGGAGCCGAGCCCGCCCGCGCCGATCACCAGCACCCTGGCATTCTTCAAACGTTTCTGACCGTCCACCCCGAGATCCGGGATGATCAGATGGCGGCTGTAGCGGGCGACCTCGTCCCGGGTCAGCTCCGCCGCCGGCTCCACCAAGGGCGGCAGGGAGGGATGCGATGACACGTCTGCGGACTCCTCAATCGAATTCGCCGGAAACTCGCGGCCATTTCTGCAACACAGCGACCGGGGCCGTTCTTCCCCAAGCCTAGTCCCGTTCGAACCGGGGTGATCAGCGGCCGGAATCCGCCGCCGGCGGGCGGCGGCCGCTCAGGCGCGGGGGTAGGGCCAGGGGTTGAAGCGGCAGGTCTTGCCGTCCATCGGCACCACGCCTTCGGGATCCAGCTTCGCGATGTCGTTGTTCCGGGTTCCGAAGGTCTGCTGCATCATGACCGGGGCCAGCCCGCCGTCGGTCTCGCACGGCTGGTGCTCGTGGTAGCCGAGGGCATGGCCCACTTCGTGATTGATCTGGTACTGCCGATACGAGCCGACATCGCCCTCGAAGGCCGGGGCCCCGCGCACCCAGCGCACCTCCGAGAGCACGACGCGGCCCAGTTCGGTGTTGTAGCAGGAGGAGTCGACCGGGATCTCGAAACCGCACGACTTGCGGGTGGTGTCCCGCGAGGTCAGCGAGATGCGGAAGTCCGGGTTGCCGGTGTCGACACGGCGCAGCGCGAAGCGCGGATCATGGGTCCAGGACTTGGGATTGGCGAGGGTGGCGTCGATCATCTGCGCCACCGCCGCGTCACCGCCCAGGGACGCGGTGTCCACCCCGTTCTCGATCTCGACGGAGTAGGTGAAGGCGTGCTGGGTGCCGGTGCCGACCTGAGCGGTGGTACCCGGAATCACCCGCCAGGTGCCCGCGCCGGTGTCGGTGTAGGCCCCGCCGGGCGGGACCGCGCCGGTCGGCAGGTCGACGGCGTACTTGCCGTCGCCCTTGGGCGCGCCGCCGATGATGCGGCCCGGCTTGTCGGTGTACTCGCTCAAGCGACCGAATCCGGGCAGCCCGGCATCGCTGTCACCGGTGTGGCGGAAGGCGTCGACGGCGACCACGACGGTGATCACCAGCAGTACCGGCAGGGCGTAGGCCCGCCAGCCGTAGGTGTTCACGAACCGGCCCAGCGGACTCTGCTTCTTGGTCTCGCGGTCGGGGCGCGGGCGGTTGCGGGCGTCGGCGGGCGGGGAGGTGGGGTCCCAGCGGGCGCGCAGCGGCTGATGCGGCAGCGGGCGGTCCTCGGCGAGGAGGTCCGAATCGGGTGGCGCGATGAGCCCAGAAGATGCCGACGGGCCGGTCTCCGATGCGCCGTCGTCGTCGAACAAACCGAGCGGATCGTAGATCGGCCCGCTGGGTCTACCCCGTCGCTTGTTGCCGGCGGCCTTCTCGGTCACGCCTGACAGACTCTCACAGCCCGGCCGGTCACCGAGAGCGGCCGTCCCAGCCCGTGATCATTGCTGCGAGATATCTCACGCTAATGCGGCAGACCTCACAAATCGGAACATGTGCTACACACTTGTGATCGGCCTCGCATAATCAAAGCGAGCATCACGCGACCAATATTCGGAACCTGGATCGGCAGCGGCCCCCTGAGCGCGTATCGTTCGTGGGATACCGGTGAACATCCTTCACACCGGGAATCAACTGGGAGAAATAGGCAATGACTGACCTCGTGGACCGGATGACATCGCACCGCATGTCGTCCGAGGCCATGGCGACGAGCAAGCGCGGCACCCGTCTGCCCCGCGAGGCGCGCCGCGCGCAGCTTCTCGCCGCAGCCAGCGAGGTCTTCGTGCAACGCGGCTATCACGCCGCCGGCATGGATGAGATCTCGCAGTGCGCCGGCGTCAGCAAACCGGTGCTCTACCAGCACTTCTCGAGCAAGCTCGAGCTGTACCTGGCGGTGCTGCAGAACTACGTCGACGTGCTGGTGTCGAGCGTGCGCCAGGCGCTGCGCTCCACCACCGACAACAAGCAGCGCGTGCGCGCCGCCGTCGCCGCGTACTTCGACTTCGTCGACCATGAAACCCAGGGCTTCCGACTGGTTTTCGAATCGGATCTGACCAATGAGCCACAGGTGCAGCGCCGGGTCGAGCAGGCCACCGAGGCCTGCGTGGACGCGGTGTTCGACCTGGTCGCCCACGACTCCGGTCTGGACCCCTACCGGGCCCGCGTACTCGCGGTCGGCCTGGTCGGCGCCAGCCAGCTCAGCGCCCGGTACTGGCTCGAAGCGGACCGGCCGATCCCCAAGGACGACGCCGTCGACACCACGGTCGCGCTGTGCTGGGGCGGGCTCAAGCACGTTCCGCTGCACCCGATCGATTGAGAGATAACAACTCTCGTTGAATCAAAAAGAATTGGCCCGCCGACAAAGTCGGCGGGCCAATTCTTTTCGCGCGATCTACCGCGTCGCGCGCGGGAAACTAGACGGCGGCGAAGCCGACACGACCCGAGGACGGAGCGCCGATCTCGACGTAGGCGACCTTCGCGGCCTGGATCAGGAACTTGCGGCCCTTCTCGTCGGTGAGCGCCACGACGCCGCCCTCACCCTGCAGCGCACCGCTGACGAGCGCCTCGACCTCGGCCGGGGTCTGCGAGCTGTTGATGACGAGCTCACGCGGGCTATCCGAAATGCCGATCTTGACCTCCACGGCCAACCTCCGAACCTAGAGTCGTAGTCCTGTCCCGATCACGCTAGCGCAGCCGCGACCGCCATCGGCCCCGACCGCCTGCGCTGATAGCGAAACTCAGCCCAGGCCGAGCACGCGCATGCGCTCGGCGTGGCTGTTCTGCATGTGCTCGAACAGCGTGGCGATGCCGTTCAGATCACCGGTCGCGGTGAGCACCAGCTCGGTCAGCTCGTCGCGCTGCGCCATCACGTACTGCGCCTGGGTGATCGCCTCGCCCAGCAGCCGGCGGCCCCACAGCGCCAGCCGGTCGCGCTCGGAGCGGTTCTGCGCGACCGCGCCGCGCACCTCCTCGATCACGAACTCGGAATGGTTGGTCTCGGCCAGCACGTCGCGCACCACGTCGGCGACCTCGGGAGCCAGGGCGCCGGCGATCTCGGTGTAGAAGTCGGCGGCGATGCCGTCACCGACGTAGAACTTGACCATCGACTCCAGCCAGGTGGAGGGGTCGGTGGAGGCGTGATAGGCGTCCAGGGCGCGCACGAAGGGGGCCATGGCGTCGAAGACGTCCGTGCCGCGGTCGGCGAGGGCGCGTTCCAGGGTCCGGAAATGCTCGGCCTCGTTGCCCGCCATCTTGGCGACGGCGACCTTGCCGCGCAGCGTGGGCGACAGCTTGGCCTCTTCGGCGAGACGGTAGAAGGCGGAGATCTCGCCGTAGGCGAGGACGGCGAAGAGGTCGGTGACACCCGGGTGTTCGGCGGCGATGAGGTGGCCCGTGGGCTCCGGGGCGGTGGACGAGTTTGCTCCCATGGGTCCCCACCCTAGCCCCAGGAAACGCCGCACATTCACCCATCGCGGGGCGGGTCGCGAGCGCACTCTCGATCAACTCGAAAAGCATTGCGCCACAGAGCTGTTCACAACACTCCGGCGCTGTTCACAACCCGCCGGGCTCCGATCAGGCCAGGTCGCGCAGGAACTTGTCCAGATAGGTCCACGTGGCGTCACGGGCGAGGAGAATGCCGAGGTGCGAGCCGGGTGCGGTCTCGTACCGCACATCCGGCGATCCGGTCAGGGTCTTCGTCCCGTGCTCCACGGCGGCGGCCGCGGTGATCGCGTCCTGCGGTCCGCCGACCAGCAACACCGGCTGGGTGACCTCGGCCAGCGCGATCTCGCGCTCGCCCAGCCGCAGCCCGCCCTTGCCGATGTCGTTGTTGAGGATGAAGCGACCCCACAGCTGGTTGTAGAACCGTCCCGGATAGCCGGGCAGCGAATTCTGGAACCGGTCGATGGTCTCCATCCGGGCCAGGGTCGCGGTGTCGGCGATATTGCTCGCGATGAACAGCGGGCGCTCGAGTTCCCGGTTCCAGGCGGTGGCCCGGTAGGCGAACCGGGTGATCTGCGCCGAGACCCCGCCGAGGGCGCGGATCGCGGTGGTCGCGGTGCGGCCGCCGTCGAGACGGGCCAGGGAGCGCAGCTCGCGCGCGCCGAACATGTGGTCGTAGCTCAGGGGCGCGCCCACCGCGGTGATCGAGCGGACGGGCAGCGTCTGGTCGGCCGCGGCGGTCAGCAGGGCCAGCACGCCGCCGATGGACCAGCCCACCACGTCCACCGGGCGGCCACCGCGATCGGCGGACACCTGGCGGATGGCCTCGGGCAGGATGTCGTCGATCCAGGTCTCGAAGCCCATGCGGCGGTCGTCGAAGGTGATGTCGCCGTAGTCGACCAGGTAGGGGGCGCGGCCGGAGTCCAGGAGGAACCGGGCCAGGCTCTGGTCGGGGCGCAGGTCGAAGCAGAAGGCGGGCGCGGCCAGCGGCGGCACCAGCAGCACGGCCGGATCGTCGGGACCCGCGCCGTCGTAGCGGCGCAGTTCGCGGTGCGGCGCGTCGGACAGCACCGTCGAGGGGGTGGGGTCGGGGGCCTCGATGCCGTCGCCGAACGTCAGGGCCCACGCGTTGCGCGCAGCGGTTGTCACGGTGTCTGCCAAGCTCACGGCACCACCATGACAGATAGTGGTACACGACGTATCACACATGTGAGCAACTCAACTGCCGGTCGCGCGGCCCGCACCCGCCCCCGGACCGAATTATGGTGCGCCGCAATCATTAACGCTACTGCGAAACCCCGGATCAGACCCGTATCGGATATCGATAAGCGCGCCTACCAGCGTAATAATGCCGCACATCGGCGGTGGCGGAAAACAGGGCGAAGGTCGTATCACGCTACAATCTCCGCGGACGGCGGAAATTCATACCCGCCAGTCCATGGAAAATGTGCGCGCACTCCGATCCGCAGCACTGCACCGCCGCGCCAGGTCGACGCCCATCCCCCCGGACAGGCATCCCAGCAGCGGCGAGAAACCGGATCTAGTGGTCGTCGCGGGCCGTCCGGGTCCGCCCCACGCCTCGTGCGCGCGAGACGCGATAACGAGGAAAGGCAAGAACCTGAGCAAGATCACCGTAGAGCAGGAACCGGGTGTGGCGGACACGCTGCTGACCGCGGAACTCGACGACACCCACCTCGCTCCCACTTTCGCCGAATTGGGCGTGCGCCCCGAAATCGTCCGGGCCCTCGCCGACATCGGCATCGAACGCACTTTCGCCATTCAGGAACTCACCCTGCCGCTCGCGCTGGCCGGTGAGGATCTCATCGGCCAGGCCCGCACCGGTATGGGTAAGACCTTCGGTTTCGGTGTGCCGCTACTGAACCGGATCGCCACCGCAGGCTCCGGCACCAAGACCCTCGACGGCACCCCGCGCGCCCTGATCATCGTGCCGACCCGCGAGCTCTGCATGCAGGTCACCGAGGATCTGGAGAACGCCAGCAAGTACCTGAAGGACGACCAGGGCACCCCGGTGCGCGTGACCGCCATCTACGGCGGACGCCCCTACGACACCCAGATCGCGGCGCTGCGCGCCGGCGTCGACGTGGTCGTCGGCACCCCGGGCCGCCTGCTGGATCTGGCCCAGCAGAATCACCTGATCCTGGGCAAGGTGGAGGTGCTCGTCCTCGACGAGGCCGACGAAATGCTCGACCTGGGCTTCCTGCCCGATATCGAGCGGATCCTGAACATGGTCCCCGAGCAGCGGCAGACCCTGCTGTTCTCGGCCACCATGCCGGGCCCGATCATCACCCTGGCCCGCACCTTCCTGAGCCGACCCACCCACATCCGCGCCGAGGAGCACCACGAATCCGCGGTGCACGACCGGATCACCCAGCTGATCTACCGGGCGCACGCGCTCGACAAGAGCGAGCTGGTCGCCCGCATTCTGCAGGCCGAGACCCGCGGCGCGACAATGATTTTCGCGCGCACCAAGCGGACCGCGCAGAAGGTCGCCGACGATCTGGCCGAGCGCGGCTTCGCGGTCGGCGCGGTACACGGCGACCTCGGGCAGATCGCCCGTGAGAAGGCGCTGAAGAAGTTCCGCGAAGGCAAGATCGACGTGCTGGTCGCCACCGACGTGGCCGCCCGCGGCATCGACATCGACGACGTCACCCACGTCGTCAACTACCAGTGCCCTGAGGACGAGAAGACCTACGTGCACCGCATCGGCCGCACCGGCCGCGCGGGCAAGACCGGCGTCGCGGTCACCCTGGTCGACTGGGACGAGCTGAACCGCTGGGCCATGATCGACAAGGCCCTGGGCCTCGGTATTCCGGAACCGGCGGAGACCTACTCCCGCTCCCCGCACCTGTACGAGGAGCTCGGCATCCCGCAGGGCGTCACCGGCATCGTGCGCAAGGGCCCGGCCCCGCGCGACGAGGACGCCGTCGTCGTCGAACGCGAGCGCCGCGCGCCCCGCGAACGCAACCGTCGCCGCACCCGTGGCGGCCGCGCCGAGGGTGACGCGGCTCCGGCCGCCACCACCACTGAAACCGTTGCCGCCGAGACGGATTCGACCACCGGCGACCCGGAGAAGACCGGCCGCCGT
Source organism: Nocardia sp. NPDC005746 (assembly GCF_040630785.1). NCBI lineage: Bacteria > Bacillati > Actinomycetota > Actinomycetes > Mycobacteriales > Nocardiaceae > Nocardia > Nocardia sp. NPDC005746. The sequence continues at coordinate 254,549 of NZ_JBEXYE010000012.1, read as the reverse complement.
CGCCGTCGCCGCCGTCGCGGCAAGGGCGGCGCGAACGGAGCGGAGGCCACCGGCACGGTCCAGGCCACCACCTCGGTGGAGACCGAGGCCGCCGGTGAACCGGCGGGCGAGGCAGCTGCCGAGGGCGGCCGCAACCGTCGCCGGAACCGCCGCGGGCGGGGCTCGGCCGAGGGCACCGTCACCGCGGTGACCGAGGGCGCGGCCACCGCCGAGGCGGCTCCCGCCGCCGCGGCTCCGGTTGCCGCGCAGGACCAGGCACCCGCCGCTGTCGCGACCACCGAGTCCGGTGTGGACGCGGCCGCGACGACGGCGCCGCGCAAGCGCACCCGCAGCGCCAAGGCCGCCGCGCCGGTCGCCGACGCGGGTTCGGCGGTCGCCGAGGCCGCGCCGAAGGCCGAGGCTGCCGTGGCGGTCGAGGTTGCCGCGCCCGAGGCCGAAGCGCCGCGCAAGCGCACCCGGCGAACCAAGGCCGTGGCCGAATCCGGCACCGGCGCAGCGGATTCCGCTGTCGCCACCGACACGGCCGCGGCGGCCGAGGTCAAGGCTGATTCGGGCAAGGTCAAGGCTGATTCGGGCAAGGCCGCGGCTGATTCGGGTGAGGTCGCGATGACCGCGCCGAAGAAGCGGGCCAGCCGGGCCAAGGCCGCGACCACCGAGGTGGCGGGCGAGGTCGCCAAGGCGGCGCCGCGCAAGCGGACTCGCAAGGCCGTGGCCGAGACCGCCGCCGGCGCCGAGGCTCCCGCCGCGGAGACCGTCGAGCCGCCGAAGAAGGCTCCGGCCAAGCGGACTCGCAAGGTCGCCGCCGCTGCCGCCGACCCCCAGGCCGAAGCCGCCGACAGCACGACGGAGCCGGCCACCAACGGCAAGGCGAAGGCCGCCGCCGCGAAGGCCGCGCCCGCCAAGGCCAAGGCCGCGGCGAAGAAGTCCACCGCCGCGACCGGTGAGGTCGTGGCCGAGGCGGAGGCGCCGAAGAAGCGGGTTCGCAAGGCCGTGAAGGCGGCGGCGAAGTCCGAGGTCGAGGCCGTCGAGCCGGGTACCGCGGCGAGCGGTTCCGAGGCGGCCCCGGTGAAGCGGACGCGTCGCAAGAAGACCGAGGACGGGGCGGAGGGCGCCGTCACGGTGGCCGACACCGCGGTCGCGGCCTCGGCCTAGTCGGCCGGATCGGCTACTCTCGCTGTCGTGCTCGCACCCGAGCGGCGGACGCGCGCCGATATTCTCACTGCTGTCGCGATCGCCGCTCTGGTGGCGATCGCGACAGTGGTCGTGGTGCTGACCAGCGGTGTTCGCGGTACCCACGCCAGTACGGCCACCCGCACCCTGCCCGCGCCGATCTCCACCGATCCGGTGCCCCAGCAGGTCGCGGAACTGTGGCACGCCTCCGACGGGGCGACCCAGCGGTCGTTGGTGGTGGGCGGCGTGGCCGTCACCGCCGACGGCGGCACGGTGTCGGGGCGCGATCCCCGCACCGGTGAGCAGGTGTGGACCTACGAGCGGGATCTGCCGCTGTGCGCGGCCGAAGTCCAGTTCGGCACGGTCGTCGCCACCTACAAGGATCAGCGCGGGTGCAGTCAGACCACACTGCTGAACGCCGAGAACGGCTCTCGGGTGGCGGCCCGGTCCAGCTACATGGACGACAAGATCACTCTGGCCCCCGACAGCACCTACATGCTGGCGCAGGGTCCGCGGCGGCTGGAACTGTGGCGTTCGGACATGGTCCGCACCCTCGAGTACGGCTATGTCGACGCCCCGGTGAACCCGCACACCCAGCCGCGCAGCGGGTGCGCCCTGATGTCGTCGGCGTCGGCGCCGAGCCGGGTGGCGGTGCTGGAACGCTGCCCGAACGAGGCGGCCGCGCGGCTGACCATCCTCAATCCCGCACCCAAGGACGGCACCACGCCGGAGGAGTACAGCTCGCACGTGCTCACCGAGCCGGGCGGCGCGGTCGACGGGGCGAAGGTGATCGCGGTGTCCGACACCAGGATCGCGCTCTACCTACCCGGAACCCCGTCCACCACACCGGTTCTCGCGCTCTACGACGTGAACGGCAATCTGATTGCCACACACCAGATGCCGGCGTTCTCCGACACCGCCATGGTGGCGCGACTGTCGTCGGGCTTCTTCGTCTTCACCGGTGAGGCGCTGGTCGCGCTGAACCTCTCCACCCTGGACCCGCTGTGGGGCACCCACAATGTGCTCGGCACCGCCGCGATGATGTCCGGCCAGCTGATCGCCCCGATCCCGGAGGGGCTGGCCATTCTGGATCCCGCCACCGGCGCGCAGCTATCGCGAATCCCACTGCAGCGCAGCGACTACCACAAGGAACCCATCTCGCTCGGGGTGTCGGGCACCATGTTCCTGGAACGCCGCGGCACGCAGGTGTACGGAGTCGGCGCTCGCCCCTGAGGCGCTCGTCTGCCACCGCGACAGCTGATTTCGCGACGGTCGGGGTAAACCTCCCGGGGACGCCCGGGTCGGATCGGCTCCCGACCGCCGGCCCGGACGCTAATTCCGACGGCAATCTGTCGCCCGCCGAGTATTCGGCGAGGCGGTGGCGCATGATCGATTCATGAGCGGTGGCGAATTCCGGCTGGTATTGCTTCGACACGGGGAGACGGCCTGGTCGGCCGCGCGCCGCCACACCGGGCGGACCGATGTGCCTCTCACCGAGATCGGTGAGGCTCAGGCTCGGGCGGCCGGAAAACTGCTGTACGACCTGGACCTGTCGAATCCGCTGGTGCTCAGCAGTCCCCGGCAGCGGGCGCTGCGGACCGCCGAACTGGCCGGGCTGACCGGGGTCATCGTGGACGACGACCTGGTCGAGTGGGACTACGGCGAATACGAGGGCCTGACCACGCCGGAGATCCAGCGGATGTCGCCCGGCTGGACCATCTGGACCGGGGAGGTCCCCGAGGGCGAGACCGCCGACCAGGTCCGTAAACGCGCCGACCACGTGCTGGCCACGGTCATTCCCGAACTCGCCACCCGCGACGTGGTGCTGGTCGGGCACGGTCACTTCTCGCGGGCGCTCATCGCTCGCTGGGCCGAGTTCGAGGTGACCGAGGGCCGCCGGTTCTTCCTGTCCACGGCCGCGGTTACGGTGCTGGGACACGATCATCGAGCGCGAACCGTGCTCGCGCACAACTTGGTCGCGCCGCTCGAACCGATGGAAGGGACCTCCGCATGATCCGCCGCGCCACACCCGACGACGTTCCCGCGCTGGTGGGTCTGGTCCACGATCTGGCCGAGTACGAGAAGGCCCCCGACGAGTGCACGCTCACCGAGGAGCAGCTCCGGACCGCGCTGTTCGGGCCCACGCCCGCGCTGTACGCGCATGTCGCCGAGAGCGATCGCGGCGTGGTGGGCTGCGCCATCTGGTTCCTGAACTACTCCACCTGGAAGGGCGTGCACGGGATCTACCTGGAGGATCTCTACGTCAAGCCGGAGGCGCGCGGGCGCGGCCTGGGCAAGAGCCTGCTGGCGACGCTGGCCCGCGAGGCCGTGGAGCAGGGGTACGCGCGGGTGGACTGGTCGGTCCTCACCTGGAACACCCCAAGCATCGACTTCTACCGGTCCATCGGGGCCGAGCATCAGCACGAATGGACCGGCTACCGGCTCTCCGGCGCTCACCTGGCGCGCCTCGCGACGCACGCCGACGACTGAGGGCCCGAGAGGCCCGGGAAGCGCTCGCTCACCCAGGGAAGTGGGCGAGCGTCCAAAAATCGGCTCAGCGGCCACTGAGCCGGGCGCGCGGCGCTACTCCGCGCCCGAGCCGTACCCCTCGGCCATCCATTTGACCGAGGCGGGTGCGAACAGCGCGCCCAGGGTGCCCAGCGCCAGCAACCCCAGCGGCGTCCCGAATTCGGGCCGCCCCGAGGTGAACATGTAATACGCGACACCGAGCAGCAACAGCTGGGTCAACGTGGCCAGCGCCCGCCCCCACCGCTTGCCGCGCATGAGCGTGAGCCCCGCCGCCAGCACCGCGCCGCCGAGGATCGCCGCGTACCCGGCGGTGAGATAGCTGTTCTTCGCGCTCTGCGCCTCCCCGTTCAGGCCGACGATGATCAGGATGACCATCGCCACCAGCCCGGCCGCGCCTTCGAGGGCGACCAGCGCCCCCGCGACCCGCACGGTCGTGGGCACGCCCCCGGCCTGCGCGGCCCCGCCCCCGGTGTCGCCCGCCGACTTGCTCTCGCCCTGGTTCTGCTCAGCCACGCCCCCAGCCTACGACCGAGCGTCGTTGGCGAACGCACCCGCACGGCGTTCGACCAGTTGAGAAGTGGCACTGGAAGGTTCGCCACCGTCTCGTTCCGGACCACGCTCCGCCTCCCCACGCTTGGAGCGGAAGCGGCAGCGAAGCGGAGGAGCCGAGGAGGGAAGAACGAGACTTCGGGGCCGCGAACCAGCCCGAGCGGAGCGAAGGCAGAATGGCACCGTGCGGACGCTCCTGATCGTGAACCCGAATGCCACTTCGACCACTCGGTCCACTCGCGATCTCCTCGCCCACGCACTGGAAAGCCGCACCGAACTCACCGTCCGCCAGACCGAGCACCGGGGGCACGCCGCCGAATTGGCGAGCTGGGCCGCCGACAATCGGATGGATCTGATCGTGGTGCACGGCGGCGACGGCACCGTGAACGAGACCATCAACGGCTTCCTCCCGCTGCCCGGCCGGCCGCAGCGCGAATGGCTGCCGCGGCTCGGCATCATTCCCGGCGGTTCGGCGAACGTGTTCGCGCGCTCGCTCGGTATCGAGCCGGATCCGGTGACCGCGACCAATCAGCTGATCGATCTGGTGGCCGACAGCGCGGACCGCCGCATCGGTCTGGGCGTGGCCGACGATCGCTGGTTCTGCTTCAGCGCGGGAGTGGGCCTGGACGCGGATGTGTGCGAGGCCATCGACGAGAAGCGCGCGAAGGGCAAGGCGGCCACGCCCGCTCGTTATCTGCGCACCACGGTCAAGCAGTTCTTCCGCGCCAAACGCCGTGCCCCGCAAGTGACCTTGGACATTCCAGGTCACGAACCGGTCACGGATGTGCATTACGCATTCGTTACCAACGCCAGTCCCTGGACGTATCTCGACAACACGCCTGTGGTCACCAACCCGGGGACCACATTCGAATCCGGTCTCGGGGTGTTTGCCATGCGCACCATGGGTGTTCTCCCCACCTTGATGGTCGCGAGACAGTTGCTGGCAGCCCAGGGGGATCCCAAGGGCCACACATTGTTTCGCGAGGACGACGTACCGGGCGTAACCGTCACGGCGGAAGAACCGATCGGGTTGCAAATCGACGGCGACTTCATCGGTCGACGCAACATGGTGAATTTCACAGCCGTCCCGGATATCCTCGGTGTGGTCGCGCCCAAGCCCTAGCCGGCTCGACACACCTGAGAAAACTCGTTGTTGCGCTGCGAAAACCCGCTCGACCGAGTACAAATGACACGGCGGACCCCCATGTAGGGGTCTTACAGCGTGAGCTTCCCCACGGTGCACCAGGTATCTATTGACATCTACGGTGTTCGTGAAAGCATTCACAAGCAACCGTGCGGAAACATTCGAGTCGCACAAGTGAACGGACCACAAACCCGAGGGGCAGCGCCATGCGCGCCCTAGCAAAGGAGCAGAGGAATGGACTGGCGCCACAAGGCCATCTGTCGCGACGAGGACCCCGAGCTGTTCTTCCCGGTGGGTAACAGTGGTCCGGCGCTCGCGCAGATTGCCGATGCCAAGCTGGTCTGCGCTCGCTGCCCTGTCACCGCTGACTGCCTTTCCTGGGCCCTGAAGTCGGGCCAGGATGCCGGCGTGTGGGGTGGAATGAGCGAGGACGAGCGTCGCGCGCTGAAGCGTCGCAACGCGCGCACGCGCACCCGCAGCGTCGTCTAACCACCTAGACGACAAGGCGTTACGGCCCACCCCAGCCTCGGGGCCGCAGCGCAATTCGGCCCGGCACCAACACAGGTGCCGGGCTTCAGTGTGTAAAGGGGAAGACCACGGGACTCCGAGGGGCTCCGCCCCCTAACCCCCGACAGCTGCTCGAGGGCTCCGCCCCCAAACCCCGGGGCCGCTCCGAGGCTTCGCCCTCAAACCCCGAGACCGTCTTCGGAGGTTCCTCCCCAAACGGTCCCCGGCAAGAATTCCCGGGGCAATTCCCGATCAACGGGATTCGCGCCTCGAACGAAAGTTCGGGCGCGGCTTTTCAGCTCACGCCCGAACTTATGCGTCGAAGTTGATATTTCAGCGCGCGGAGCGCCGGCCGAGCGGAACTCGCAGCACCGCGTCGGTTCCGACATCGGCTCCGGGGTGAAGTCCGATCGAGCCGCCCAATTCCGCCGTGACCAGTGTGCGGACGATTTGCAGGCCCAACCGGTCGGAGGCTTCCAGGCTGAATCCGTCGGGCAGGCCGCGGCCGTCGTCGCTGATGATGACGTCGAGCCAGCGGGCCGAACGCTCGGAACGGATTGTGACCGTACCGTTCTCACCCGCGTCGAAGGCGTGCTCGATGGCGTTCTGCACCAGCTCGGTCAGCACCATGACCAGCGGCGTGGCGCGTTCGGCGGAGAAGACGCCCAGGGACCCGGCGCGGCGGACCTTGATGCGGGCGGTGTGCACGGTCGCCACGTCGGCCATGATCGGCAGCAGGCGGTCCACCACCTCGTCCAGATCGACCTCTTCGTCAACCGACATCGACAACATTTCGTGCACGGACGCGATGGAGGTGACCCGGCGGACCGATTCGGTCAGCGCCAGGCGGGCCTCCTCGTTCTCGGTGCGGCGGGCCTGCAGGCGCAGCAGCGCGGCCACCGTCTGCAGGTTGTTCTTCACCCGGTGGTGGATCTCGCGGATGGTGGCGTCCTTGGACAGCAGCGCGCGGTCGCGGCGCTTCACCTCGGTCACGTCGCGGACCAGCACGGCGGCGCCGCCGAGCTCACCGTGCGGCCGCAGCACCAGGGTGCGCAGCAGCACGGTGGCGCCGCGCGCCTCGACTTCCATTCGGCGCCCGCCCTTTCCGGCCAGGGCCGCCTGGATGTCGCCGACCACCTCCTGCGCGTCGAACGGGTCGGTGATGAGCGAACGGGTGGTCAGGGCCAGGTCCTGGCCGACCAGATCGTTCTGCAGACCCATGCGGTGATACGCCGACAGCGCGTTGGGGCTGGCGTAGACGACGGTGCCCTCGGTGTCGAGGCGGATGAAACCGTCGCCCGCGCGCGGGCTGGAATGCGAGCCGGTGCGGTCCTCGAGCGCCGGCCAGGTGCCGTCGGCGACCATCTGGCACAGGTCGTCGGCACAGGACATGTACGCGATCTCGAGACTGGACCGCATCTTGCGGCGCTGGGTGTCGGTATCGCGGCCGAGCACGGCGATGATGTCGTCGCCGACCCGCACCGGAATGGCCTCGCGCATGGCGTGCACGGGATGCGGGTGATAGACCCCGGTCAGCGCGGTGTCGGCCTCGAAGCGCTGGATATCGGCGTTCAGCAGGGCCTCGAACACGTGCGGATTCGACTCTTTGGTGGCGTAGCCGCCGACCAGGTCCTCCGGATGCACGGTGGGGGCGGTGGTGGGGCGGCACTGGGCGACGCAGACCACCTCCGCGCCCTCGGTCACCGGTCCGGTCCCCACCCAGAGCAGCAGATCCGCGAAGGACAGATCCGCCAGCAGCTGCCAATCCCCCACCACCCGCTGCAAATGGTCGACAGCCGCGCCCGGTAGATCGGTGTGCTCGGCCAGTAGCTCACTCAGGGTCGACATTCACCCACACTCCTCTGTTCCCACGTCGCGTGTATGTTCCCATGCGACACGGCAAGGATGCGTCAGGAGCGGCTGGGGGCTCTCACTCAGGAGATGACGGCGATGAGGTCGCCGGGCTGCAGGACGTCGCCGGGCTTGACGTTGATCGAGGCCACGGTGCCGGGGCCCTCGACGATGACCGGGATCTCCATCTTCATCGACTCGAGCATGACCACCGGGTCGTCGGCCTTCACTTCGTCGCCGACGGAGACCAGGATCTCCTGAACGGTCGACACCATCTCGGCCAGCACTTCCTCAGCCATGAACACCTCTCGTTTCGAGTGACCTGTAGCCCCTGAAGGTACAGCAGATCACCCGTGAAAGAATGGCGACCGACTGAAGGGAGATTACCTATGGGTAAGCGTGGACGTAAGAAGCGTGGCCGCAAGAAGAATGCCGCCAACCACGGCAAGCGGCCGAACGCCTGAGCTGCTTCGATAAGCTCGAAAACTGCTGAGCGGCACCACTTCCCACTCGGGAAGGGTGCCGCTCAGCTGTATCCGGGATGTCTTATTCAGCCGTTTCGGCCCGGGTCTGGATGACCGTGTAGCTGGTCCGGATCTCCATGGTCAGGCGCTGACGCAGGGAATCGGGCGCGCGGTCGCCGCCGCACTTGCGGTTCAGCAGCGACTTGAGCTTCTCCTCCAGGCCGTAGGCCTCGACACACGGCGAACAGCGGTCGATGTGCTCACGCAGCCGCGCCTTCACGGTCTCGTCGCACTCGTTGTCCAAGAGCAGCCAGACATCGGCAAGCACCGCCGAGCAATCCAGTTCTTCCATCTCGTCGCTCATGCCTCCGCTTCGCTCCGGCCCGAGCGACGCGTCGGCTGTGCCCATTTTCCGCTCGCTGCGCTCGCTCACTGGGTTACCTCCTCGCGCGCCGCATCGCTGCCCGACCGGTTGAATCCACGTTCCCGCGCCACGTCCGCGAGCAGGCCCTTGAGCTGCTTGCGGCCCCGGTGCAGGCGGGACATGACAGTACCGATGGGAGTACCCATGATCTCGGCGATTTCCTTGTAGGGGAAGCCCTCCACGTCGGCGTAGTACACCGCCATCCGGAACTCCTCCGGCAGCGACTGCAGAGCGGCCTTGATGTCGTCGTCCGGCAGGGCCTCGAGCGCCTCCATCTCCGCGGAGCGCAGGCCCTGGGAGGTGTGTTCGGCAGTGGCGGCGAGCTGCCAGTCGGTGATCTCGTCGGTCGGATACTGCGCGGGCTGGCGCTGCTTCTTCCGGTACGAGTTGATGTAGGTGTTGGTGAGGATGCGGTACAGCCAGGCCCGCAGGTTGGTGCCCTCACGGAAGGATTTGAAGCCCTGGTAGGCCTTGGCGAAGGTCTCCTGCACCAGGTCCTCGGCATCGGCCGGGTTGCGGGTCATGCGCAGGGCCGCGCCGTAGAGCTGGTCCAGCAGCGGCAGCGCGTCGCGTTCGAACCGGGCGGCCAGTTCGGCCGTCGATTCGGAGCTCCTGGCACCGGATTCGCTCACTTCGTCGTCATAGTCGACCGCTTGGTCGTCACCGGCGTCGATGCTGTCCGCATCGTCATCACGCCGGCGATCGACCATGTCGTCGTCGCTCGTCACGCTAATCCCTTCGATCGCCGTAGCAATTGAATCTACCGCGAACAGGGATTCGGCCCGGAAACCGGTTGGTCGCTCCTCGAGCAGAACGGACACCGACTCCTCCTTGGTCATGGGATCGAGTGCTTCCCGTCCGTGGGCCCGACGGTTGCCGAGAAGCGCGTATCGCATGCAACAGGGTGAACGCTCCGCCTGTTCCCACACTCTGAAATCGGCTTGCGCGCGGTGTCTAGGGTGAGCCGCATGGCCGCTTCTACTCCCGCGATCAAAGCCCTGGTTCAGGCGAAGGTGGAGCATCGGGTGCACGCGTATGCCCATGACCCGCGCAGTGATTCGTACGGCGCGGAGGCGGTGGACGCGCTGGCGGCCGAGGTCGGGGTGAGCGCCGGGCAGATCTTCAAGACGCTGGTGATCGAGCTGGGTTCGGGCGGGCTCGCGGTGGCGGTGCTGCCGGTGCCGACCACGCTGTCGCTGAAGGCGGCGGCCGCGGCGCTGGGCGGCGGCAAGGCGGCGATGGCCGACAAGGCGAAGGCCGAGCGCACGACCGGCTATGTGCTGGGCGGGATTTCGCCGCTGGGACAGAAGAAGCGCCTGCCGACGATCGTCGATTCCTCGGCGCTGGAGTGGGATCGGGTGCTGTGCAGCGCGGGCAGGCGCGGACTGGAGATCGAGCTCGCGCCTGCGGATCTGGTGCGGCTGGCGGGGGCGGTGACCGCCGCGATCGCGGTGGCCTGACCTGCCGATTTATGGGCGAATTGTCCGATTCGGCCGTGAGCGGAGACACAACCTCCGGAAACCCCTTGCCAAGTGACAACTATGTCGGAATACTTGCGCCGTACAACTAGTTGCCTTTTACAAGCAATTGCCCGACGCAAGGAGGTGAGACCGACCGTGACCGACGATGACCCGGCGACCACCACCGACATCGACGACGGCCTTGTCGATGCCATCGCCTACGAGATCGCCCGGCTCACCAAGCTGCGCGATCGCACCAACGCGCAGATCTCGGCGCTCACCGGGGGCGAGATCGAACCGGCCGCGTTCAGCATCCTGTTCCAGCTGATCCACGGCGGCCCGAAACGCTCGGGCGCGCTCGCCGAGGCCCTCTACTCCGACGCCTCGACCATCAGCCGCCAGGTCGCGAGCCTGGTCAAGCGCGGACTCATCGAGCGCCGTGCCGACCCCGCCGACGGCCGCGCCAGCGTGCTCGACGTGACCCCCGCGGGACGCACCGTGGCCGCACAGATCCGGGCCCGCCGCAACGACTCGCTGCGCGACATCCTCACCGACTGGACCCCCGGCGAACGGGAGGTCTTCTCCCGGCTGCTGCATCGCTTCGTCGACGGCTACGAGGGGACCCGGCAGCGCATGCTGGCCGATATCGCGGCCCACAAAGACCTGAAATCCTATTACGAACCCGCGGAGAGCAATTCGTGACAACCCAAACCACAGCGGCGGAGCCGGAACTCAATTCGGCCGGCTTCACCCACAAGCAGATCCTGGTGATCATGAGCGGCCTGATGATGGGCATGCTGCTGGCCGCCCTCGATCAGACCATCGTGTCGACCTCCATCCGCACCATCGCCGATGAGCTGCAGGGCTATTCGGCGCAGGCGTGGGTCACCACCGCCTACCTGATCACCTCGACGCTGGCCACCCCGCTCTACGGCAAGCTGTCGGACATGTACGGCCGCAAGCCGTTCTATCTGGCCGCCATCACCATCTTCGTGGCCGGTTCGCTGGCCTGTTCCATGGCGACCTCGATGTACCAACTGGCCGCCTTCCGGGCCTTCCAGGGCCTGGGCGCGGGCGGTCTGATGTCGCTGGCGCTGACCATCATGGGCGACATCGTGTCCCCGCGGGAACGCGCCCGCTACCAGGGCTACTTCCTGGCCGTGTTCGGCACCTCCAGCGTGGTGGGACCCGTCATCGGCGGTCTGCTCTCGGGCACCGACCAGATCCTGGGCGTCACCGGCTGGCGCTGGGTGTTCCTGGTGAACGTGCCGGTCGGCATCCTCGCGCTGGCCGTGGTGACCCGCGTGCTCAAGCTGCCCAAGCGTCCCGGCAACAAGGTCGCCATCGACTGGATGGGCATCTCGGCGCTGATCGTCGGCCTGGTGCCGCTGCTGGTGATCGCCGAGCAGGGCCGCGAATGGGGTTGGACCAGTGGACATGCCATCATCTGCTACGCCCTCGGCGCGTTCGGCGTACTGACCTTCATCGCGGTCGAGGCCAAGCAGGGCGACGCCGCGCTGATCCCGCTGCGCATGTTCAAGAACTCCACCTTCGCCCTGGGCGTGCTCATCTCGGTGGTGGTCGGTGCGGCCATGTTCGGCGGCATCACCCTGCTGCCGCAGTACCTGCAGGTGGTGCAGGGCGCGAGCCCGACCAAGGCGGGTCTGCTGATGCTGCCGCTGGTGGCGGGCATGATGACCGGCTCGATCCTGGCGGGTCAGCTGATCTCGCGGACCGGACGGTACAAGTACTTCCCGCCGGTCGGCGCGGGGCTGCTCACCGCGGGCCTGTTCCTGCTGCACCTGGTCTCGGCCGATACCAAGCTGTGGATCGTCATGATCTTCATGGCCATCACCGGCTTCGGCCTGGGCAATCTGATGCAGCCGCTGACCCTGGCGCTGCAGAACGCGTTGCCGCCCAAGGACATGGGCGTGTCCACCGCCGCCGCGACCTTCTTCCGGCAGATCGGCGGCACCCTGGGTGTGGCGGTGTTCCTGTCGGTGCTGTTCACCCAGCTCGCCCCGAACATCACCACCTCGCTCGAGTCCGCCGCCCAGCAGCCCGCCTACGTGCAGGCCATCAAGGACGGCATGACCAGCGACAACCCGGTCGACAAGCAGGTCGCCCAGGGCCTGGTCGCCAAGGATCCGGCGGTCGCGAACCAGGTGCTCAACGACAGCTCGGTCATCCAGAAGCTGGACCCGACCCTGGCGCATCCGTTCAAGGAGGGCTTCGCCGAGTCCATGGACCGGGTGTTCCTGGCGGCCACCGGCGTCGCGCTGATCGCCTTCATCCTGGTGCTGTTCTGGAAGGAGGTGCCGCTGCGGACCGCGGGCGGCATCCAGGCCCGGGACGAGGCCGCCGAGAAGGCGGATCCCGCGACGGTCTGACCGGCGACAACCGAATCGACAGTGCCCCTGCCGCGGAGACGCGGCGGGGGCACTGTCATTTCACTATCCCCGCGGTTTTCTGTGAGTTACTGGGGAGCGAGCAGTGAGATCGTTGTGAACGTGTGCAGTCCGCAAGGTCCGATTCGAACCGAGGATGTGATGCGGTTTATGTCTCGCCAACGGCGTATTCACACAATTGCCGCCGCCGGAGTACTCGCGCTGGCGCTGAGCGCGGGCCCGGTGACCATCGTGACCGCGACGGCCGCGCCGGTCCCGGTGCCCGTCGCGCCGCAGGGCCCGAGCTTCCCGGATCCGGGAGCCCCCGGTGGAGGGGCCGCACCCAAGAAGGATGAGAAGGTCGACAAGGCCGAGAAGCTCGGCGGCGGGATCGTCACCAAGATGATCGACTCCATGGCCGACACCTTGAAGTGCGTGCTGAATATCGGCATCCCGACGGTGAAGTGCGGCTGATCCGACCGCTCGGGACTCTCTCGCGGGTAGCCGGTCAGATCAGGCTGATCTGACCGGCCTGTTCGTCGACGGTCGCCAACAGGTCCGGGCCGTTGTTCTTGACGCTGTTCACCAGCGACGGCACCGCGCGGATCACGATGTCCGAAACCGCCGCGGCGGCAGGCGTTTCCAGCAGTTCCTCCGGGGCCGGGTGATCCGGATCCAGCCAGGCCGCCCAGTGTTCGCGCGGCATGGGCAGCGGCATGCGGTCGTGGACCTTGCTGAGATCGCCGACGGCGTCGGTGGTCAGGATCGTGCAGGACAGCAGCGGCTGTGCGGCGTCACCGAGCTCGCGGTCGCGCCAGACCGACCACAGGCCCGCCATATAGAGGCGGCCGCCGTCGGCGCGGGACATGAAGTACGGGCGCTTGACGGCCTTGCCGGCGCCGCCCGCCTCGGTGATCCACTCGTACCAGCCGTCCATCGGTACCAGGCAGCGGCGCTTCTTCACCGCGTCGCGGAAGGAGGCGGTGGTGGCGGCCTTGTCGGCGCGGGCGTTGAAGAGCGGTTTGCCCTTCACCGGGACGCCCGGCTCGGCGGTCTTGGTCCAGGGTGGGATCAATCCCCAGCGCATGGCCCGGAGGCGCAGGGCGGCCGGGTCCTCGGGGTGGTCGCGGTCGTGGCGTTCGACGACGGTGAGCACCTGGTTGGTGGGGGCCACGTTGTAGTTGGGGTCGAAGCCCTTGTCGCCGGTCTCGTCGATGGCGTCGAGCTCGACGGCCAGCTTCGCGGGATTCGTCGTGGTCGCGTATCTACCGCACATGCCGACCATGCTGCCACCGGTCACCGACACCCACCAGGACCACCGCGCCCGCGAATCGAATCGACATCGATGTGATGGCAATTGACATCACTTGGACGGTGTGAGACGTTCGTCTCATCAAACTCTCATCAAGGGATCGCCGCACAATGACTGCAACCGAAGCCGCCCCGCTCGATCAGGCCGAGACGCTGACTTCCGTCAACCCTGCCACCGGCGAGGCCCTCGCCACTTACCGGATCGATGATGAGGCGGCCGTGCGCGCTGCCGTCGCCAAAGCCCGCAGCGCCGCCGCCACCTGGGGCGCGCTGAGCTACGCCGAGCGCAAGAAGCACGTGCTGCGCTGGGGCAGCAAGCTCGTCGAGAAGTCCGACGAGTTGTGCGAGCTCATCCACGCCGAGAACGGCAAACCCGTCGACGACGCCTTCCTCGAGCTCATGCTGGCGCTCGAGCACATCAAGTGGGCCGCCTCCAACGCCGAGAAGGTACTCAAGCCGCGCAAGGTCGCGCCGGGCGCGTTCATGGCCAACTTCGCCGCGCACCTGGAGTACCGCCCGCTGGGCGTGGTCGGCATCATCGGCCCCTGGAACTACCCCGTCTACACACCCAACGGCTCCATCGCCTACGCGCTGTCCGCGGGCAACTGCGTGGTGTTCAAGCCGAGCGAATTCTCCACCGGCATCGGCAATTTCGTGGCCGAGGCGTTCGCCGAGGCGAACCCGGAACTGCCGGACGGGGTGTTCATCACCATCAACGGCTACGGGGCCACCGGCGCCGCGCTGGTGAAGTCCGGCGTCGACAAGCTGGCGTTCACCGGATCCACCGCGACCGGTAAGAAGATCATGGCCTCGGCCGCCGAGTCGCTCACCCCGGTGTTGCTGGAGTGCGGCGGCAAGGACGCGGTGATCGTGGCCGCCGACGCCGACATCAAGGCCGCCGCCGACGCCGTCGCCTGGGGCGCCACCGCCAACTCCGGCCAGACCTGCGCGGGCGTCGAGCGCGTCTACGTGGACAAGTCCATCGCCACCGAGTTCGTCGCCGAGGTCAAGCGCATCCTCACCGACATCAAGCCCGGCTCCGACGACAAGGCCTCCTACGGGCCGATGACCATGCCGAGCCAGGTCGACATCGTGCGCCGGCACATCGAGGACGCGCTGAAGAACGGCGGCACCGCGGTGCTCGGCGGCCCCGAGTCCGTCAAGGGCTCCTTCATCGACCCGGTCATCCTGGTCGACGTGGACGAGTCCTCGGAAGCGGTGTGCGAGGAGACCTTCGGCCCGACCGTCACCATCCGCACCGTCAGCGGCGTCGACGAGGCCGTGGAGCTCACCAACAAGAGCAAGTACGGCCTGGGCTCGGCGGTCTACTCCAAGAAGCAGGGCATGGAGATCGCCCGGCGCCTGCAGGTCGGCTGCACCTCGGTGAACTCGGTGCTGTCCTACGCCGCCATCTCCGGCCTGCCCTTCGGCGGCGTCCGCGATTCCGGCATCGGCCGCATCCACGGCGCCCCCGGCCTGCTGGAATTCGCCCGCCCGCACTCGATCGCGGTGCAGCGCTTCACGATTCCGGGCATGGCGCTGCTGTCCTACACCCGCACCGACCGCACCATGAAGCTGCTCCGCAAGATCGTGCCCCTGGTGCACGGCCGGGCCAAGTAAGCGAAACACCCACCGCGACAACGCCGGTCCCTACGGGGACCGGCGTTGTGCGTCAGGTGGTCGGCGGCAACGGCGGTGCCGCGAAGAACTCCTCGAGCGGGGTCGGGCCGGTGTAGCGCCGGCAATTGCAACGCGCCCAGGCTTTGATGCCCGCCCCGGTCTTGCGGAAGTTCTCGGCGTGGCAGTGGCCCGCTTCACGGTCGTGCAGGGCCAGGTCGTGGCCGCAGCCGCAGAGCGCCGGACTCGGCTGCTCGGACTTGATGCGGCGGGAACCGAATCGGCCCGCGAGCCAGCCGCCGCCGACGAGCGCGCCACCGATTACCAGGCTGATGGGATCGATCACCCACCCAGCATACGTACTTGTATACGTATACGTCGAAGGGTTGCGGTCCGGGCGAGAACGGGACGTGCGCCCCCCGAGACCCCGGTCATTTGGGAGGATGGGCATTGTGACTTTCTGGCCCGCGCCCCATGTCCGAGTTCCCGTCCACGCTTCCGTGACCCTGCCCGGGTCCAAATCCATTACCAATCGGGCGCTGATCCTCGCCGCGCTGGCGGATCGGCCGTCCACCATCACCGGGGCGTTGCGCAGCCGGGACACCGATCTGATGATCGCGGCGCTGCGGGCCATGGGCGCCGGGATCGAGGGTGACGGCAGCACGCTGGTGGTGACTCCGCCCGCCGAATTCGGTAGCGCCATGGTCGATTGCGGGCTGGCGGGCACGGTCATGCGGTTCCTGCCGCCGGTGGCGGCGCTGGCGCGCGGCGACGTCGCCTTCGACGGCGACGAGCAGGCGCGGGCGCGGCCGCTGGGCACGATCCTGGACGCGCTGCGGGCGCTGGGCCTCGACATCGACGGCAACCGGCTGCCTTTCGTGGTGCACGGGACGGGGGCGCTGCGCGGCGGGCCGGTCACCATCGACGCGTCGGGTTCCTCACAGTTCGTGTCGGGGCTGCTGCTGTCGGCGGCGCGGTTCGAGCAGGGCGTCACCGTGAACCACGACGGCGCGGCGCTGCCGTCCATGCCGCACATCGAGATGACCGTGGAGATGCTGCGCCGGGCCGACGTTCGCGTCGACGCCCCCAACGATCCGCGCAAGGCCCAGACCTGGACCGTCGCGCCCGGCCCGATCCGCGCGGTGGACTGGGACGTGGAGCCGGACCTGTCCAACGCCACCCCGTTCCTGGCCGCGGCGGCCGTCACCGGCGGCGAGGTGAGCATTCCGCACTGGCCGCGGATTACCACTCAGCCCGGCGACGTGATCCGCGAGATCCTGGTGCGCATGGGCGCGGAGGCGCGCTTCTTCGAGAACGTGCTGACCGTGCGCGGTCCGGAACGCCTGGCGGGCATCGACATCGACCTGCACGACGTGGGCGAGCTCACCCCGACCGTGGCCGCCCTTGCGGCCCTGGCGGATTCGCCGTCACGGCTGCGCGGCATCGCGCACCTGCGCGGCCACGAGACCGACCGGCTCGCGGCGCTGGCCACCGAGATCAACCGGCTCGGGGGCAAGGCCACCGAGACCGAGGACGGGCTGGCCATCGTGCCGAACCCGCTCACCGGCAGGCAGTGGCACTCCTACGCCGACCACCGGATGGCCACCGCGGGCGCGATCATCGGCCTGGTGACGCCGGGTGTCGAGATCGAGGACATCGGCACCACCGCCAAGACGCTGCCCGGATTCGTCGAGTTGTGGGAGAGCATGCTGGCCGGAGCGGACCACGCCGGCGAGCCGGGAGCAGGACGCTGAGGCGCCGCGAGTACGACGAGTCCGATGTCCGGGTGCGCCCGGGCAAGGGCTCGCGACCGCGCACCAAGACCCGGCCGCAACATCTGGATGCCGAAGCGGCCATGGTGGTCTCGGTGGACCGCGGCCGCTGGGGGTGCGTGCTGGACGGGGATCCGGAGCGCGGCGTGGTCGCCATGCGGGCGCGCGAGCTGGGCCGGACCCCGATCGTGGTCGGCGACCAGGTGGATCTGGTCGGCGACCTGTCCGGCAAGCCCGACACCCTGGCCCGCATCGTGCGGGTGTCCGAACGGCGAACGGTGTTGCGCCGCACCGCCGATGACACCGATCCGTTCGAGCGGGTGGTGGTGGCCAACGCCGAGCAGCTGTTCATCGTGGTGGCGCTGGCCGATCCGCCGCCGCGCACCGGGTTCGTGGAGCGGGCCATGGTCGCGGCGTATGTCGGTGGGCTGCAACCGATCCTGTGCCTCACCAAGCACGATCTGGCCGCCGACTCCGAATTCGCCTCGGCCTTCGAGGATCTGGATCTCACCATCGTCTACGCGGGCATCGAGGATCCCCTGGAGCCGGTGCTGGAGCTGCTCGACGACAAGCTGACCGCCTTCATCGGGCATTCGGGGGTGGGCAAGTCCACCCTGGTGAACCGGCTCGTCCCCGACGCCGAACGCGCGGTCGGTGAGGTGTCGGGGGTCGGCAAGGGCCGGCACACCTCGACCCAGTCGGTGGCGTTGCCGTTGCCTGACGATGGCTGGGTGGTCGACACGCCCGGCGTGCGCTCGTTCGGTTTGGCCCACATCACTCCCGACGACGTGATCGCCGCCTTCTCCGATCTGGCCGACGCCATCGAGGACTGCCCGCGCGGCTGCACCCATCTGGGCCCGCCGGCCGATCCGGAATGTGCACTCGACCTGCTGGAAGGCAAGGAGCAGCGGGTGGCGGCCATCCGCCGTCTGCTGACCGCGCTGAATTCCAACGACCCTTGGTTCCGCGGCAACAGCGAATCCTGAGGCGACACGGGCCGCCACTAGTAGCTGAAGAATCGCCCATTCGATACCTTTTGTGCATAACAGGCACGAAGGGAAGTCATGAGCGAGGAAACTCCGCCGCGCGAGCATGACGACGACGCCGACCCGCGCGAGGACGAGAAGAAACAACTGCGCCGCGAACACGACGAGGACCGCTCCCCCGCCGACCCGAACGACTGGAACGACGACTGGGACCGGGCGCGTTGGGCGCCCTAGCGGCGGCCCGGCAACATAATCGGGGACATGGTTTTCGCTGAATGGCAGCGCGGCCCCGGCGCTCCCGCCCGCTGGAATCCGCTCCCTCGACTGGGGCGGACGCTCGCTCGCCGCCGCACCGTCATGCGCGCCGCCCCGCTGGTCTTCGCACTGGAACGGCTCGCGCGGCGAACCACCAAGGGCCGCAAGGGGATTCTCGATGTGGCGGGTCTGCCCGCGGTAGTGCTGACGGTGGCGGGCCGCCGCACCGGGCTGCCGCGCACCGTCAGTCTGCTGTACACGCCCGATCTCCTGGACGAGAAGCGGTTCCTGATCGTCACGTCGAACTGGGGCAAGCCCGAACAGCCGTCCTGGTCGGCCAATCTGCGGCACGCCGAAGCGGCCGAGCTGATGGTGCGGGGCGAGCGGTTCCCGGTCCGGGTCCGGGAGCTCACCGGCGACGATCGGGATCGGGCCTGGCGGCGGGCGCTGGAATTCTGGCCCGGCTACGCCATGGAGCAGCGGCTGGCGGGGACGCGCCGGTTCCGGCTGTTCGAACTCACCCGCGCCTGAGCGGGGTCACAGCGGCGGGCGGGTCAGCCGCATGCCATTGTCGAAGTCGATGCCGCGCAGCTCGGAACGGCCGGTGAGACCGAGCTTCTCGAGAATCCGGGACATGTGGTGGCCGACGGTGCGCGGGCTGAGGAACAGTTCCGCGCCGATCTCCCGATTGGTGAGGCCCTGGGCGGCGAGGCGAGCCACCTGGGACTCCTGCACGGTCAGCGGAGTGTCCGAACCTCCGGCGGGTTTGGTCCCGGTGCCGGTGAGATCGAGTTCGGTGCGGGTGCGCGCGGCCCACGCGGTCGCGCCGATCAGCTCGAAACCGTCCGCGGCGAGCCGCAATTGCTCGGCGGCGTCGCGGCGGCGGCGGACCCGGCGCAGCCACTTGCCATAGAGCAGCTGGGTGCGGGCGCGCCCGAAACTGCCGTGCCGGGAATCGCCGACCGCGACGGCGCGCCGGTAGTAGTGCTCGGCGCGGTCCTCCTCCGCGAGCAGCGCGCGGCAGGCGTAGGCGGCGGCCAGCGCCCAGCGGGCGCGGGACCGCCGCGCCCAGAGCACGATGTGGTCCGAGTGCGCGGCGGCGTCGTCGAAACGACCCACGCGGCACGCCGCTTCGACGAGATCGAGGGTGGCCAGCCGGGCCAGCGTGGGATGCGCGGCCTCGTGGCCCGGCTGCGACAGCGCGCGCAGCCGGCGGTAGGCGGCCTCGGCGTCACCGGCGGTGAGCGCGTGGAAGCCGTGGTGCCAGTAGGCGCCGCCGGTGAGCAGCGGCACCGCGTGCGGGCGGGACAGCGCCAGCGCGCGCTCCACGCTGTCGGCCACCAGGTCCGCGTCGCCGCGCTGGGCGGCCAGCCGGGCCCGCAGGTTCCAGCACTGGGCGAGGATATTGTCCGCGCCCGGCCCCGACGCCAGGTCGAACGCCTCCTCGAGGGTGGTCTCCCCCGCCTCCCACCGCCCGGTGGCGAACTGCATGGTGGCCAGCTGCGGCAGCATCCCGACCGCCGCCGCCCGATCGCCCGCGGCCCGCAGCCCCGCCGCGACCGTCAGATACGGCTCCAGCCCCGCCTCGGCCAGCCCCCACTCCAGCAGTTGCGCCGCGGGCGGCAGCAGTTGCACCGCGTACGTCGGCGACGGCTCCGCCACCACGGCCTCCAGCTGCCCGTCCATCGGCCGGTCGACGCCCTGCCCGAGCACCCACTCGGTCCGCTCCGCCAAGAGCCGCAGTCCGGCGACCAGGTCGGCCCCGCGCTCGAGCCTCGAGCCCGCGAGGGTCGGCGCGGGTTCCGAATCTCGGCCGGACGGGACCGGATTCGCGCTCCTGACCGCGACTTCCTCCGGCCCGGTCGGAACGGGTGGCACCGTCGACGGGCCGACCAGGGTGGCGGGGGTTTGCGCGAGGCGGGCGGCGATGGCGTCGGCGTCGCGAAGCAGGAGGGTGTGGGCGCGGGCGGGGTCGCCGGCGACGAGTTCGAGGAGACCGGGCAGGCCCGCCGCGGCGGTGGTGATGGCGGCCGGGGTGGTGCGGGATTCGGCGAGGGTGAGCAGGCGGCGCGCGGATTCGATATCGCCGCCTTCCCACGCGAATTGGGCCGCCGCGGCGAGACGCAGACCCGCGGTGGCCGGATCGGCGGTGATGGCGGCGGCGCGGCGCAGGACGACGGCGGCGGCGAGGGGGCCATTGTGGCGCAGGACGCGGGGTGCGCCGTCGGCGAGGGCCCGGGCCAGTTCGGGATCCGGGGTGTCGAGTCCGGCGGCCAGGTGCCAGGCTCGGAGCTGTTCGGCGCCGGAGCCGGGGAGGGCGGCGGCCAATGCGAGGTGGACGGCGCGGCGCTGGGCGGGCGGGGCGGCATCGTAGGCCGCGCCGCCGAGCAGGCGGTGCCGCATGTCGACGCGGCCGTCGGTGACGACCAGCAGGCCCGCCTCGAACGCCCGCTCCCAATCCGCCGGGGCGACACCGAGTTCGGTGGCGGCGGACGTGATCGGGCACAGGGTGCCGCGGTCCTCGGCGGCCGTCACCACCAGCAGCAGGCGGACGCCGGGGTCCAGGGCGGCGAGCCGGTCGGCGAAGGCGGCGCGCAGGCGGGGGCCGAAAGGCGCGGGCCCCCACGCGATTCCGGCGCCGTCCTCGGTGTCGATCGGGAATTCGCGCAGGGCCAGGGGGTTTCCGCCGGCCAGCTTCAGCATGCGGTTCGCCCGGGGCGCGCCGACGCCGCCCGCCCGCCGCGCCAGCAGCCGCCGCGCCTCCGGGTCGGGCAACGGCGCGACCGGCAGTACCCGCAGTGACTGCCACACCGTGGTGGCGGGGCTGTCGCGCATGGCGACCAGCAGGGCCACCCGGACGCCGCCGAGGCGGCGCAACGCGAAGGTGAGAGCGCGGGCGGTCGCGAGATCCACCGACTGCGCGTCGTCGACGATGAGCAGGACCGGCTGATCCGCGGCCACGACCGCCAGCAGGGAGACCACGGCCGCGCCCACCAGGAACCGGTCCGCCGGGCCGGGGCCGCGGCCGAGGGCGGCGGTCAGGGCGCGGGCCTGCGGACCGGGCAGCGCGGGCACACGATCGGCGAGCGGGCCGAGCAGTTCGCGCAATGCCGCGAAATCCACTCCACTTTCGGCGGAATTTCCGCGGCAGTGCAGAACTCGAAATTCGGTGGCGCGTTGTTCGGCGTCACGCAGTAGCGCGGTTTTCCCGATCCCGGGTTCTCCCCAGAGCAGCATTCCCCCGCCGTGACCGGCACGCGCCCGAGTCAGGACCCGAGACAGTTCGTTCTGTTCTCGTTCCCTCCCCTGGAGCACCCGGATCTCGCGCACGTCGCAAGGTACCTCGCATTACGAGCAACCGACAAACCTGTAAACGCGACCTTCCCAGCGGCTGAGATCACCGCCGGGATAAGCGATTCCGGACATTTCGCGATCGACCGATTGACCGACCGATACGATGACCGATTCTCCATCGGATCGGGAGGACTAAAATGCGGGCGCGTTTAGGGAACCCCTGATTCGGACATCACTCCGAAACGCTTTCCATTGCATTCCCGGCGGCGCCCCGGTTAAACATTCCGGCCCGCACCGGGCCGGGCCCAGGACACGTTTCGGTCGCACGGCGTGCGGACCCCGCCGGAAATAGTTAGCCTGCGCAGGTGGAAGACCGTGAGCGCAAGGAATTTTCGCCGCTCCTCGACGCAGCCCTCGGCCCGGGAGCACCCGTCACCCCGGAGGTCCGGATCGGGCGCAACGACCCGGACGACGCGCTGCCCGAATGCGTCCGCTGCGGCAGACCCGCGGCATTGCACCTGCGCGCGGTGTGGCTGTCCACCCGCGCCGTCATGGCCGGGGACACCGACGTGGACAGCGTGATCCAGGTGCACGCCTGCGGCGGCTGCGCGGGCAGCGTGGCCGGAATGATCCTGATCAACTGGGACCCGCGCTACTGGGGCGAGTCGGTCAACCTGGACTGACCGGTCGCGGGCCACCGCACGCCGCGAGCCGGAAGCCTCAGCGCGGCCGCACGATTCGCATGCCGTTGTCGAAGTCGACATCCACCAGATCGGACCGGCCGCTGAGCCCCAGCTTGCCGAACACCCGCGACAGGTGGTGCCCGACGGTGCGGGGACTGAGGAACAGCTCGGTCCCGATCTCCCGATTGGTCAGCCCGTGGGCCGCCAACCGCGCCACCCGCAGCTCCTGCGCGGTCAGCACCGAGGTCTCGCCGTGCGCGGTGACCGGCGCGGCCCGGCGGCCGGTGAGTTCGAGCTCCTGCCGGGCGCGCAGCACCCACTGGGCCGCACCCATGCCCTCGAACGCCTCGGCGGCCGAACGCAATTGCTCGGCGGCGTCGGCGCGGCGGCGGGCCCGGCGCAGCCACTTGCCGTAGAGCAGGCGGGTGCGCACCTGGTTCAGATCGTGGCGGGTGCGCCGCACCGCCAGCGCGCGCCGGAAGTACTTGTCGGCGCGGTCGTCCGTGCACAGCAGCGCCCGGCAGGCGTAGGCGGCCGAGACCGCCCAGTCGGCGCGGGAGCGCAGCGCCCAGTCCCGGATCTCCTCGTAGTACCCGGCGGCCTCGTCGTGGCGGCCCACCCGGACCGCCGCCTCCACCAGATCCACCGCGGCCAGCCGCGCGTAGGTCGGATGCCGGGCGTCGTGGCCCGGCTGGGCCAGGGTGCGCAGGCGCAGGTAGGCGGTCTCCGGATCGCCGAGACTGAGGGCGTGGAAGCCCAGGTGCCAGTGCGCCGACGCGATGACCGCGTGCGCGCGCCGCGGCCGGGCCAGCGCCAGCACCTGATCCGCGGCCGCCAGCACCCCGTCCGAATCACCGTGCAGGGCGGCGATCTTCGCGCGCAGCGCCCAGCACTGGGCGAGCACGTTGTCCACGCCCCCGGCCTCGGCCAGCTCGAACGCCTCGGCCAGGGTGCGCTCGGCGGCCGGGAAGCGGCCATTGGCGAATTGCAGGATGGCCAGCTGCGGCAGTAGCGACACCGCCGCCGGGGCGGCGCTGCCCCGCAGCGACGCCGCCGCTTGGGTGTACGGCTCCAGGGCGGTCTCGGCCAACCCCCACAGCAGCACCAGCGGGGCGGGCGGCAGCGGCCGGATCATGGTGTGGAAGCGGGAGATGCCTTCCCGCACGGTCATTTCCGCGGGATCCAGGTCGAGCACGCCGTGCCCGGCGGCCCAGCGCGCGCGTTCGGCGTCGACCCGCAGGTTGGCGGCGGTCGCCGGGTCCACCAGTTCGGCGTCGCGCAGCAGCAGGCAGCTCGCCCGTTCCGGTTCTCCCGCAACGAATTCCAGCAGTCCGGCCAGACCGCGCGCGGCCGTCGCGGCCCGTTCGGGGCCCAGGCGCGCGACGGCGCGGTCGAGCAGGCCGTGCGCGGAGGCGATATCGCCGCCCGCCCAGGCGAATCGGCCCGCGGCGGCCAGCCGCTCCCCGGCCCGCTCCGGATCGGGTGAGATGGCGGCGGCCTGGCGCAGCATGGCTGCCGCGGCCATCGGCCCGTGCGCGGCGGCGGTCGCCCGTTCGGTCAGCGCGGCGGCGAGGTCCTCGTCGGGTCGGCCCGCGGCGAGGGCGCGATGCCAGGCGCTCAGGTCGTGATCGCCGGTCCCGGTCAGCGCGTCCGCGACGGCCAGCTGGGCGGCGCGGGTCTCGGCCACGGTCGCGGCCGCGTGCACGGCGGCGCACAGCAGCGCGTGGGTGCGTTCGACGCGGCCGTCGCTGATGGTGAGCAGTCCGGTCGCCGTGACGTACTCCCAGGCCCGGGAGTCCACGCCGAGGGCGGCCGCGGCGGCGGTGACGATGCCGAGCACGCCGCGGGTCTCGGTCGCGGCCACGGTCAGCAGGGTCCGGACGGTGGCGGGCAGGGCGGCGACGCGTTCGCCGAACGCGGTGCGCACGCCGGGGCCCAGCGCCATGGGTTCGGGGGCGGTGCCCGCGAGATCGCCCACGACACCGGGCAATTCGAGCAGCGCGAGGGGGTTGCCGCCGGCCACGGCGAGAATCCGGCTCAGGCGCAGCGCGCCGAGCGGGCCGTACCGGTCGGCGAGCAGACCGCGGGCCTCCGCGTCGGGCAGGCCGGTGACCCGCAGCGCGGGCAGGTCCCGCCACAGCGTGTCGGCGGGGTCGTCGCGCAGCGCCGCCAGCAGCGCGACGGGGGCGGCGGTGAGGCGGCGGATGGCGAAGACGATGGCCCGCGCCGATTCCGGGTCGACCAGGCGGGCCTCGTCCACGATCAGCAGCAGCGGCTGCTCGGCCGCCAGTTCGGTCAGCAGCCGCACCAGCGCCGCCCCCACCAGGAACGCGTCGGCGGGACCGGCGTCGAGGCCGAGCACCACGCCTAGGGCGCGGGCCTGGGCGGGCGGGAGCAGCGGCAGCCGGTCGGCGACCGGCAGCAGCAGCTCGTGCAGGGCCGCGTGGTCCAGGCCGGATTCGGCGCGGATGCCCTGGCAGCGCAGCACCCGGAAGTCCGCGGCCTGGTCGAGCGCGGCCCGGAGCAGGGCGGTCTTGCCGATCGCCGGATCCCCGGACAGCACCAGCGCCGCACCGCGGCCCGAACGCGCCTCCGCGAGAACGCTATCCACGTGGATGCGTTCTCGTTCCCTCCCGTAGAGCTTCAGGTCCTCCCACACATTCGGGAAATTTAGTCTAGCTAATAGCGTGCAACCAAGCCCTCCGCAAGTAACTGGCACAAATTGTCCCGAATGACGCAGATCACAAGATCAATAGGAGCAATTCAATTAACGCGCAACCGAGTTCGCGCGATATGAATACCCTCGCATCGGGGACCGCAAAAGCGAAAAGGCACAAATTAGGATACGCGCCCCAGGACCAGCCGCGCTACGAAAACAACTGTGCTCCCGGCGAATTCACCGGGAGCACAGAGTTCAACAGGGCCGGTTACCGGCTTCCGATCAACGGAAGATGGTCATGTACCACTGACCATCCCAGCCCTGGTCACAGCTCCATTGCCAACCGTCCTCGCCGCGGAGCTGCACGCCACCGGCCTGGAACCGGCCATTGTTGCCATCCGAGGCGCACGCGTCGACCGTCGGGTAGCTGCCGTCCACGGTCAGCGTCTCCGCGTGCGCGGTCGCGGCGCCCAGTCCGGCGATTCCCAAGGCCATGGCGGTGAGGGCGAGAGTCTTGCGCATGATCTGATTTCCTTCCTTAGCGACCGCCCCGAGGCGATCGGACCGAAACCATTTCATCGCACCGATCATGATCGTTTCATGACCGCGCGAAAACTCCTGGCGCACTATGGAAAACACCGCGCCCCGGGTGAGAACACCCGGGGCGCGGCACGTTTCGACAGGGTCGCGAACTCAGTGGCGGCGCTTGGACCGATCCGCCTTGGACTGCGCCCGCGCCGCCTCACGACGCTCGCGGCGGGTGCCGCCCTGACCGTCCTCGGCGCCGTACTCGTCGCTGTCGCTGCGGACGGCCGCGTGGCCGCCCTCGTCGGGGCCGCTGTAGGACAGCCCGCGCGGGCCGGACTCGTCGATTCCCTTGGCGCGCAACGCCGCCGGAGCGCCGTTACCCGCCTGCGCCGTGTCCTCCTGGGTGGGCAGCGGACGGTTGCCGACCGGCGACTGCAGGCCCGCGGCCACGTTCACGCCCACCGGCTGCGGCTGCTGCACCTCGACCTGGAGGTTGAACAGGAAGCCGACCGACTCCTCCTTGAGGCCCTCGAGCATGGCCGCGAACATGTCGAAGCCCTCGCGCTGGTATTCGACCAGCGGGTCGCGCTGCGCCATGGCACGCAGGCCGATGCCCTCCTTGAGGTAGTCCATCTCGTAGAGGTGCTCGCGCCACTTGCGGTCCAGCACGCTCAGCAGCACCTGGCGTTCCAGGTTGCGCATGCTGCCCTCGCCCGCGAGGCCGTCGATCTCGGCCTCACGGTTGTCGTAGGCGGTGTGCGCGTCGTCGAGCAGCGCGTCCAGCAGTTCCTCGCGGGACAGGTCGCCGGGCTCGCCGCTCTCGATCTCACCGGTGAGCTCGCGGTAGTCGAGGCTGCCGGGGTACAGCGTCTTGAGCGCGCCCCACAGCTTGTCCAGATCCCAGTCCTCGACGTAGCCCTCCGCGGTGGCGCCGTTGACGTAGGCGGTGATCACGTCGGTGATCATCTCCTGCACCTGGCCCTCCATGTCCTCACCGTTGAGGATGCGGGCGCGCTCGGCGTAGATCACCTTGCGCTGCTGGTTCATGACCTCGTCGTACTTGAGGACGTTCTTGCGGATCTCGAAGTTCTGCTGCTCGACCTGGGTCTGCGCCGACTTGATGGCCCGCGAGACCATCTTGGCCTCGATCGGCACGTCGTCGGGCAGGTTCAGCCGGGTCATGATCGACTCCAGCGCCGCGCCGTTGAAGCGCCGCATCAGCTCGTCGCCCAGCGACAGGTAGAAGCGGGACTCGCCCGGGTCGCCCTGACGGCCGGAACGACCGCGCAGCTGGTTGTCGATACGCCGCGACTCGTGGCGCTCGGTGCCCAGCACGTACAGGCCACCGGCCTCGCGCACGGCCTCGGCGTCCGCGTCGACCTGCTGCTTGACCCGGTCCAGGGTGGCGTGCCACTGGGCCTCGTACTGGTCGGGGGTCTCGACCGGATCCAGACCCTGCCGGCGCAGCAGGATGTCGGCGATGATGTCCGGGTTGCCGCCCAGCACGATGTCGGTACCACGACCGGCCATATTGGTGGCGACGGTGACCGCGCCCGGCCGACCGGCCTCGGCGACGATCTGCGCTTCCTGCTCGTGGAACTTGGCGTTCAGCACGCTGTGCGCGATGCCGCGCTTGGTGAGCAGCTTGGACAGGTACTCCGAACGCTCGACCGAGGTGGTGCCGACCAGGACCGGCTGGCCCAGCTCGTGCTTCTCCTGGATGTCGTCGGCGACCGCGGCGAACTTGGCCTCTTCGGTCTTGTAGATCAGGTCGGACTGATCCTGGCGGACCATCGGCTTGTTGGTCGGGATCGGCACCACGCCCAGGCCGTAGGTCTGGTGCAGCTCGGCCGCCTCGGTCTCGGCGGTACCGGTCATGCCCGACAGCTTGTCGTACAGGCGGAAGTAGTTCTGCAGCGTGATGGTGGCCAGCGTCTGGTTCTCCGGCTGGATCTCCACGCCTTCCTTGGCCTCGATGGCCTGGTGCATGCCCTCGTTGTAGCGGCGGCCCACCAGGATTCGGCCGGTGAACTCGTCGACGATGATGACCTCGCCGTCGCGGACGATGTAGTCCTTGTCCTTGGTGTAGAGCTCCTTGGCCTTGATGGCGTTGTTCAGGTAGCTCACCAGCGGCGAGTTCGCGGCCTCGTAGAGGTTGTCGATGCCCAGCTGGTCCTCGACGAACTCGACGCCCGCCTCGTGCACACCGATGGTGCGCTTCTTGATGTCGACCTCGTAGTGCAGGTCCTTCTTCAGCAGCGGGGCGATGCGCGCGAACTCCGCGTACCACTTCGAAGAGGCGTCGGCCGGGCCCGAGATGATCAGCGGGGTGCGGGCCTCGTCGATGAGGATGGAGTCGACCTCGTCGACGATGGCGAAGTTGTGCCCGCGCTGGACCAGATCGTCCAGCGTGTGGGTCATGTTGTCGCGCAGGTAGTCGAAGCCGAACTCGTTGTTCGTGCCGTAGGTGATGTCGGCCGCGTAGGCCTCGCGACGCTCGGCCGGGGTCATGCCGCCCAGGATCACGCCGACCTCGAGACCGAGGAAGCGGTGCACGCGGCCCATCCACTCGGAGTCGCGCTTGGCCAGGTAGTCGTTGACGGTGACGACGTGCACGCCCTCGCCGGAGATGGCGTTGAGGTAGGCGGGCAGCACACAGGTCAGGGTCTTGCCCTCACCGGTCTTCATCTCCGCCACATTGCCGATGTGCAGGGCGGAACCGCCCATGATCTGCACCTTGTAGTGCTTCTGGTTGAGCACTCGCCAGGACGCTTCCCGCGCGGTCGCGAAGGCCTCCAGCAGCAGTTCATCGAGGGTCTCGCCCTCGGCGTAGCGCTGTTTGAACTCCGCGGTCTTGGCCTGGAGCTCGGCGTCGGAGAGCGCCGTGTACTCCTCGTCGAGGGCGATGACCTCGTCCGCCAGGCTTGCCAGCCGCTTGACCGTGCGACCTTCACCAATCCGTAGCAACCTTGAAAAACTCAGCGCAGGCACGGGTCTTGTAGTCCTCTGGTCGGTGTTGTCGGTAGCCCCCACCATGGCGGGAGGCCTGCGCGCGGGCGCGCATTCACAAGCCATGGTAATCCGGCCCCCATCGTAGGTGCTGAACTGCGCACGGGACGGCCCGGGCGCTGAGGAGAAGCTGTGAAAGCGCGACGCCCGCACCGCCGCTCCCGACCCTGGCGAACGCCCAGCGAATGGGGTTGCGGCCGAGGCTGATTCGAGACCCCTGACGTACCATGTAGGGGGTCCGGCGTGCGGCGGTCTGCGCCCGCGCGCCCGGAACGGCGGCACCGACGACGGTGCGTTATCTCGGGCAGTGCGGCCCATACATTCCCCCAGGTGACCGTATTGCGATAGCTTGCCTCCAGGCGGTTCATCCGCATGAAAGCCGGCGCCTCGGCAGGGGGAAACTGCGAGGCGCGGGCAGGGATAAGGGAGTAGCGGGCAGCGTGATCACCAGACTGACGCCGCAGGACGCGTCGTTCTACCGGTTGGAATCCAGCAGCAACCCCATGCACATCGGCTCGCTGGCGATTCTGCGCAATCCCGCGCCCACCGGTAGATCCGGGCCCGGGCCGCTGGATTACGACCGGCTGGTGTCGCTGGTCGAGTCGCGGCTGCCGCTGGTGCCGCTGTACCGGCGCAAGGTGCGGGAGATCCCGTTCGCGCTGGGCCGCCCGATCTGGGTGGACGACAGCCACTTCGACATCACCTACCACGTGCGGCGTTCGGCGCTGCCCGAGCCGGGCACCGACGAACAGCTGCTGGACCTGGTGGCCCGGCTGGCCTCACGCCCGCTCGACCCGAGCCGCCCGCTGTGGGAGATGTACCTGGTCGAGGGCCTGTCGGAGGGTCGCTGCGCGATCTTCACCAAGACCCATTCGGCCCTGGTGGACGGCGACAGCGCGCTCGAGATCGGGCATGTGATCCTGGACACCTCGACCGCGCCCCGCGAGGTCGCCGACGACGCCTGGGTCGCCCACCGCGAGCCCGCCGAGCTGGAACTGCTGCTCGGCGCGGCCGCCCACCTGGCCACCCAGCCGCGCGAAGGCCTGGAGGTGGCGCGGCACCACATGGCCGAGGCCTTCGCCATGGTCGACGCCACCGGCAAGGCCGTGCAGAAGGTGGTGTCCATGGTCCGCACCGCGGCCATCGGCGCGCCCGACAGCCCCCTGAACACCCGCACCTCCCGCAATCGCCGCTTCGAGGTGGTGCGCACCGATCTCGAGGACTACCGCAAGATCCGCAAGCGGTTCGACTGCTCCATCAACGACGTGATCCTCGCGGTGGTGACCGGCGCGCTGCGCAATTGGCTGCTCTCCCGCGGGCAGGTGCTGACCGAGGCCGACGCGCTGCGCGCGGTGGTCCCCATGTCGGTGTACGCCGACGGTCCGCACGGCGAACTGAAGCCCGCGGGCGAGGTCACCTCGCTGCTGCTGGATCTGCCGGTGGGCGAACCGAATCCGGTGATCCGCATCGAGCACATCAAGCACGCCACCGAGGCGCACTCGCGGCATCAGCGCGGGGTGCGGGCGCGCACGCTGGTGCACATGGCCGGATTCGCCCCGGCGAGCCTGCATGCCATGAGCGTGCGGTCGGCGAGTACTTTTGCAGAGCACACGTTCAATCTGGTGATCACCAACGCGCCGGGTCCGCAGCAGGCCATGTACATCGGCGGCGCGCGGATGCTGGAGATGTACCCGGTGTCGCCGTTGCTGCGCTTTCAGGCTCTGAGTATCGGGCTCACGTCCTACGACGGGCGGGTGTTCTACGGACTCACCGCCGATCGCGACGCCATGGCCGATATCGCGGTGCTGACCGCTTCGGTGCACGAGTCGATGGAGGAGATGCTCGGTGCCTGCGTCCAGTGAGTCGTCCGCCGTGTCGAAGAAGCTACGGGTCTACGTCCCGGCCACGGTGCCGATGCTGCGGGAACTGGTGAAGGACCGGGAGATCCGCGCCCTCAACGACACCGCCTTCGCGGTGACCCCCGCGCTGCGCGAGGCCTACGCCTCCGGCGACGACGAGGAACTCGCCGAGGTCGCCATGGCCGAAGCCGCGCGCGCCTCGCTGCGGCTGCTCGCCGAGGAGCAGGCCGTCGCGGACCTGGGCGGCGAGGACGCGGGCGACGAGGCCGGCGAGGCCGCGCCCCGGGGCCCGATCTTCCGCCGCGCGGTCATCGCCGCCGACGTCACCGGCGCCACCCTGCGCCCCGACCTCGACGACGCCGTGGTCCGGCTCTCCGCCGCCATCCCCTACGACCGCATCGCGTCCATCCATGTGGACCTGGCCGAGGCCGAGTCCGAGGTGGCCAAGGCCGTCGAGGTCATCGACGCCGCCGACATGGGCGACGCGGACGCCGAATTCGTCCTGGGCGACGCCGAAGATCACCAACTGGCTTGGTACGCGGCCCAGGAACTCCCGTTCCTGCTCGACCTGCTCTGACCGCCACCCGAGAATTCCCCGGAAGTCTCGAGAGACAGGTACATCCGGCTGCGTAACCTACGATGCCGTAACCTTGTTGTGATGGTCGCCCATCACACGGGCGAACCGTGCGCGACGATGCGCTGACCAGCGTGCACGACGACAGAAAGCTTTCCGGATATGGCATCGAAGAGTGGCGGATTCTCCGTGCGAGGACTGCGCGAATGGCTGGAGGCCCCCGTGGCCGAAGGCGGGAACGCCGGGCGGACTCCGCTCGACGCCCTGCGCGGAGCCGCGGCCCGGATCACCACTCCCCTGCTGCCCGACGACTACCTGCACCTGGTGAACCCGCTGTGGTCGGCGCGCGAGCTGCGCGGCCGCATCGTGGAGGTCCGCAAGGAGACCGCGGACTCGGCCACCCTGGTGATCAAGCCGGGCTGGGGCTTCGACTTCAAGTTCTCCCCGGGCCAGTACATCGGCATCGGTGTGCTGGTGGAGGGCCGCTGGCACTGGCGCTCGTATTCGCTGACCAGCCCGCCGGATTGGACCGGCGACGGCGCCCACAAGGGCCGCCGGCTGATCTCCATCGCGGTGAAGGCGATGCCGGAGGGCTTCCTGTCCACCCACATCGTCTCGGGTGTCCCGGCGGGCACCATCGTGCGCTTGGCCGCGCCGCAGGGCGGTTTCGTGCTGCCGGATCCGGCGCCGCGCAAGGTGCTGTTCCTGACCGCGGGCTCGGGCATCACCCCGGTGATGGCCATGCTGCGCACCATGGATCGCCGCGACGCGGTCCCGGATGTGCTGCACGTGCACTCCGCCCGCACCCCCGACGATGTGATGTTCGGCGACGAGCTGCGCGAATTGCACGACCGCCGTCCGGGTTTCACCGCCCACCTGCACCTCACCGGCGAGAACGGCAAGTTCGCGCTCGCCGATCTGGACACCGTGTGCCCGGACTGGCGTGAGCGCGAGACCTGGGCCTGCGGCCCGCTGCCCATGCTGGACGAGATCGAAAAGCACTGGGCCGCCGCCGGTATCGCGGACCAGCTGCATGTGGAGCGGTTCGAGATCGAGCGCAGCGCCACCGCCGAGGGCGGCACCGTCACCTTCGCCAAGACCGGCCGGGCCGTCGAGGTGGACGGCGCGACCACGCTGCTGCAGGCCGGTGAGGGCGCGGGCGTGCAGATGCCGTTCGGCTGCCGCATGGGCATCTGCCAGACCTGCGTGGTGACCGTGACCGAGGGACATGTGCGGGACCTGCGCAACGGCAAGGAACACCGCGCCGGGGACAAGATCCAGACCTGCATCTCCGCGGCCGCGGGCGACTGCACCCTCGAGGTCTGACCGACCGACCCTCGAGGTCGGACCGACACTGTCCGGGGGGCCGACCCACACCGCACCGTGTGAGACGGTCCCGCCCGAGAACGGCTACCCTCGATAGCAATCGAGCCTGACCGGCCCCCGTCGGGGCCGCCCCATCCGCGCAGCGGTGCGAGGCAGATCAACCACGGAAGGACCTGCCGGTGGCCATCACCGACATCAAGGCGTTCGCCCATTTGACGGCGGCCGATATCGAGACCCTGGGCCAGGAGCTCGACACCATCCGGCGCGATGTCGAGCATTCGCTCGGCGAGCGTGACGCGCGCTATATCAAGCGCACCATCGCCGCGCAGCGGATCCTCGAGGCGGCCGGTCGCGCCACCCTGTTCGCATCCAAGAAGCGCTGGGCGTGGCTGACCGGCACCGCCCTGCTGTCGGTCGCGAAGATCATCGAGAACATGGAGCTCGGGCACAACGTCAGCCACGGGCAATGGGATTGGATGAACGACCCGGAGATCCACTCCACCACGTGGGAGTGGGATATGACGGGGACGTCGGCGCAGTGGAAGGCCGCGCACAACTACTCGCACCACATGTACACCAACATCCTCGACATGGATGAGGATCTGGGCTTCGGCATCCTGCGCATGACGCGCGACGAGGAGTGGAAGCCGATCAACCTGGTGCAGCCGGTCGCGAATCTGTTCCTGGCGGCGCTGTTCGAGTGGGGCATCGCCCTGCACGATCTGGCGGCCACCAAGGAGCAGATGGGTATTCCGCCGAGCCAGTTCTTCCCGCCGCGGCACATCGTCACCGAGCCGAACAAGGCGTTCTGGCGCAAGGCCGGTAAGCAGGTCGCCAAGGACTTCGTGATCTATCCGGCGCTGACCGGTCCGGCGTGGAAGTCGACGCTGAAGGCGAACGCGACCGCGAACCTGGTCCGCAATCTGTGGGCCTACGCGGTCATCTTCTGCGGCCACTTCCCCGACGGCGCGGAGAAGTTCACCGAGGAGCAGTTCGAGAACGAGACGCAGGGCGAGTGGTACCTGCGGCAGATGCTGGGCAGCGCCAACTTCGACGCGGGCCCGGCCATGGCGTTCATGAGCGGCAACCTGAGCTACCAGATCGAGCACCACCTGTTCCCGGACCTGCCGAGCAACCGCTACGCGCAGGTGTCGGTGAAGGTGCGCGAGCTGTGCGACAAGTACGACCTGCCCTACACCACGGGCTCGCTGGGCAAGCAGTACCTGTTGGCGTTCCGCACGATTCACAAGCTGGCGCTGCCGGATCAGTGGCTCAAGCGGACCGCCGACGACGCCCCGGAGACGTCCTCGGAGCGCAAGTTCGCGGGCATCTCGCTGCCGGCGTGGAACGGCTCGGAGTGGCTGGCCGAGCACAACAAGTCCGGTGAGTGGCTGGCCGTGCACAACGCGTCGGAGTGGCTGGCCGAGCATCAGCCGAGCTGGGGCCTGGACCCGGAGACGGGTGAGCGGCGCGGGCTGCGGTCGGCGCTGCAGGAGGCCAAGGTGGCGCTCAAGGAGAAGGCCGCGCACGAGAAGCAGGTGCTGCGCGAGGCCAAGGAGGCGTTGCGCGAAAAGGCTTTGGCGGAAAAGGCTTTGCTGACCGAGAAAGCTCAGCGCGAGGGCTGGTTCTCGCGTAAACTCCGCCGCAATCGCTAGCAGACGGCAGTCGCGAAAACAATGCGGTATACGACACGTTAGAGATTCGATCGTCGTAACCTACGGGACCGTAACCTACGGTACTGTAACCAGCATGGCGATCTCGGATGTCAAGGAATACGCGCACCTCACCCCGGAGGATGTCGAAGCGATCGGGGCGGAGCTGGACGCGATCCGCCGTGAGGTCGAGTCATCCCTGGGCGACAAGGATGCCCGTTACATCCGCAATGTGATCCGTCTCCAGCGCGGCCTCGAAATCAGTGGCCGCGCAGTGCTTTTCGCTAGTCTTTTCCCGCCCGCGTGGCTGGCCGGCGTCGCCCTGCTGGGCACCGCCAAGATCATCGAGAACATGGAGATCGGCCACAATGTGATGCACGGGCAGTGGGACTGGATGAACGATCCGGAAATCCACTCCACCAAGTGGGAATGGGACAACGCCGGTCCCTCCGAGCACTGGAAGATCACCCACAACTTCCTGCACCACAAGTACACCAACGTGCTGGGCATGGACGACGACATCGGCTACGGCCTGCTGCGCGTCACCCGCGACCAGCGCTGGACGCCGTTCTACCTGGGCCAGCCGGTCTACAACCTGCTGCTGCAGATGTTCTTCGAGTACGGCGTCGCCATCCAGCACCTGGAGCTGGGCAAGGTCGCCAAGAAGAAGTGGGCCCCGGGTTCGCCCGAGCGCATCCAGTTCGAGGAGGACCGCAAGACGGTTCTGAAGAAGATCGGCAAGCAGGCCGCCAAGGACTACCTGATCTTCCCGCTGCTCACCGGCCCGTCCTTCCTGGGCACGCTGACCGCGAACCTGGCCGCCAATGTGGTCCGCAATGTGTGGACCAACGCGGTCATCTTCTGCGGCCACTTCCCCGACGGCGCGGAGAAGTTCACCAAGTTCGACTGCGACAACGAGACCCAGGGCGAGTGGTACCTGCGCCAGATGCTGGGCTCGGCGAACATCTCCGGCGGCCCGGTCATGCACTTCATGACCGGCAACCTGTCGCACCAGATCGAGCACCACCTGTACCCGGACATCCCGTCCAACCACCTGAAGGACATCGCGGTGCGGGTGCGGGCGCTGTGCGAGAAGTACGACCTGCCGTACACCGCCGGGTCGCTGCCGGTGCAGTACGCCAAGTCGTGGCGCACCATCATGAAGCTGTCGCTGCCCAACAAGTACCTGCGCCGCTCCACCGACGACGCTCCGGAGACCAAGTCGGAGAAGATGTTCGGCGGCGCGTCCACCGTGGACCCGATGACCGGCCGCCGCCGCGGCCTGCGCACCGCGCTGCAGGAGGGCCGCCGCAAGCTGGCCCGCCGTGAGCCCGCCATGGCGCGCTAGTCACCCACGACCGCGAACGCCTCCCGCCGGACTGCCGGCGGGAGGCGTTGTCGCTGTGGAGGGCTGCCAGGTTCGGCGCGGTTCCGGCCTGGTTGACTGGACCGCGTGTGTTCCGAAGGCCCGATCAGCCCCCTCGAATGTTTGAGCGTCTACGACGCCATCAAGTTGCGTCGTGACGTCCGCGCCGAATTCACCGGCGAAGTGGTGGACGACGCCACGCTGCTGCGGATTCTCGAGGCCGCCCATCGCGCGCCCAGCGTCGGCAACTCCATGCCGTGGGACTTCGTGGTGCTGCGGGATCCGGGCACGCTCGGCAAGTTCGCCGACCACGTGGCCGAGAAGCGGCAGGAGTTCAACGACTCGCTGCCCGCCGACCGCGCCGAGACCTTCAATCCGATCAAGATCGAGGGCATCGTCGAGAGCGGCACCGGGATCGTGGTGACCCACAATCAGGCCCGCGGCGGTACCCATGTGCTCGGCCGGGCCACGGTGCCCGAGACCGGCATCTACTCCACCATCCTGGCCATCCAGAACCTGTGGCTGGCCGCCACCGCCGAGGGCGTGGGGGTGGGCTGGGTGAGCTTCTACGACGAGCCGTTCCTGACCGACCTGCTCGACCTGCCGCCCGGCGTGAAGCCGGTGGCGTGGCTCTGCGTCGGCCCGGTCCACGAGTTCCAGCAGGTCCCGGACCTGGAGCGGTTCGGCTGGCGTAATCGCCGCCCGCTCGAATCGGCCATCCACTGGGAGCGGTTCACGCCCCGTTCGGACGACTGACCTCGACGACTCGGTGCTGCGGGGCGGTAGCGAGGACGACGCCGCACCCGCGGCGGCCCGCGCTAATCCTCCGGCGATCCGTGCCCGAGCCGTTCGCGTCGTGTGGTTGTGGACCGGTCCTCGACGGCGTCCGGTTCGGGGTCGGCCATTCGCCGGGTCACCTCGGCGGCCAGTTCCGCGCCGGTCGCCTCGCGCAGCGCCTCCACCAGGGAGGCGCGCAGGACGTCATCGCGGGTGAGGAACCCGGCCGCGATCAAGCCTTCGATCGGACTCACGCCATAGGTGCGGCTGAACGCGATGACCGTTTCCGCGACCGGCGAGTCGCCGCTCAGGTGCCGGGCCACCCGCATCTGGTTGGTGCCCATCCGCGCGGCGATGGCGCGATCACTGTCGCCGTTCGATACCGCCTGTTTCCACTCCCGGAAACCCACACCTCGATTGTGTGCCGGATGTGTTTCACGCTGCAATCATTCCGAATGGCGCGGCGGCTCCCGGCTCAGCGCAGCGCGTCGGTGGGCCGATGCCCGATGACGGACACGTCGTCCAAGGTGACCACGGGATCCCCCGAGTCGTTCTTGCCGTTGATGGTGATGGTCCCGGTGAACTCGTCACCCTGTCTGACCGACTCCCGGACCGGTCCGGTGAGCTCCACACGCGCCCCGTCGATGGTGTAGTACCGGGTCGGCTCACCGTGCACGAACCCGAGAGTCCACACCGCCGCGTCCGAATACACCAGTCCGTAGACGGGATACCGTTCCCCGACATGTCGTCCGGCATCGTGCGGCCGCAGCTTCAGATCGGAGACCGGCTGCCCGCCTTCGGACCCGGTCGCCGGAAGTGGCAGCGCCGCAGCGCTTCCCGCCCCGGCGGTCCCCGCCGCGAGCAGGACTGCCGCGGTGCCGATCATCGTCCTGCCGTTCATGATCCGCCTCCGCCCAGCTCGTTTCCCCAGGGATACCCATTCGACGCCGAGTCTCCACCAACGATTTTCGATCCGCCCGCCGCAAACCCCGTTCCGCCGTAGCGGATCGGGGTCTCACCTGCATGAAGGCGCATGTGCGTCGGCCACCGGACAGGTGACACCGAAACGTGTCGGCTAGACGGCTTCCAGCACCGCCGAGGCTCCGATGCCGCCCGCGGCGCAGATGCCGAGCAGCGCGGTGGACTTCCCGGTCACGGCGAGTTCGTTGGCCATGGTGGTGACCATGCGCGCGCCGGTCGCGCCGAACGGGTGGCCCAGGGAGACCGAGCCGCCGTGGACATTGAGCTTGGCCGGGTCGATCTCGCCGACGGCGGTGTCGCGGTCGAGGCGGGCCTTGGCCCATTCGTCGCTGGCCAGGGCGGAGACCACGGAGAGGGTCTGGGCGGCGAAGGCCTCGTGGATGTCGACGAAATCGATATCGCCCAGCGACATTCCGGCCTGGTCGAGGGCGCGCGGCATGGAGATGGCGGGGCCGATGAGGACCTGGTCGCGCGGGTCGACGCTGACGAAGCTCCAGGAACGGAAGGCGGCCAGCGGCGTGAAGCCGAGGGCGCGGGCCTTGTCCTCGCTCATCAGCAGCACCGCGGACGCGCCGTCGGTGAGGGGGCTGGAGTTGCCCGCGGTAACGGTGCCGTTCTCGGCGAAAACCGGTGCCAGCTTGGCGAGTTTGGCGAGGCTGGTGTCGCGGCGGACCAGGCCGTCGCGGGTGACGGCGGTGCCGTCGGGGGTGCGGACCGAGAGCACCTCGCGGTCGAAGCGGCCGGATTCGATGGCGGCCGCTGCGCGGTGGTGCGAGGTGGCGGCGAAGTAGTCCTGCGCGCCGCGCGAGACGCCGTGGATGCGGGCCATTTTCTCGGCGGATTCGCCCATGACCTCGCCGGTGGTGCGCTCGGCGATCCGCGGGCGGCGCGGCATCAGGTCGTAGAACGGGGCCAATTGCGTTGCGGCGGTGAGGTAGTCCTTGGGCTTGGGTTTGCCCAAGGCCAGCGGCGCGGCGGCGTGCACCAGCTTCTGCGGCAGCTTGACCTCGGCATTGCTGGTCGAGTCGCTGCCGCCGGCGATCATGATGTCGTGTTCGCCGCGCTCGATGGCGGCGGCCGCGGACACCACGGCCTGCAGGCCCGACGCGCAGGCGCGGGTCACCGTGAAGCCCTCGCAGCCCGGGTCGAGTTCGAGGTCGAGTGCGATCTCGCGGGCGATGTTCGGCGCGGCGCTGGGCAGCACCACGCCGCCCCACACGATGCCCTGGACGTCACCCTTGGGCAGTCCGGTTCGTTCCAGCAGGCCGCGCACGGCGATGTCCGCGAGGTCGATGGAGTCCATGCGTGTGAAGTCGGTGAATGCCCGCACGAACGGGGTCCGCGCCCCGGCGACGATGACAGCACGGCGAGCGCCCTTGGTAGCCATGGCACAGTTTTAACTGATACGCGCCGTAACAGCAAGACTTGCCCCGGACAACAGGCGACCGGGGCCTGTCCCGTGACCCCGGTCGAAAAGTGGATGTCCCTGTTTACCGCGACTACGCGAGCCTGATGAGCCCGTAATCGAAGGCGTGACGGCGGTAGACGACCGACGGTCGGTCGGTCTCCTTGTCCTGGAACAGGAAGAAATCGTGGCCGACGAGCTCCATCTGGTACAGCGCGTCATCGACCGTCATGGGTATCGCGGGGTGCTGCTTGGTGCGCACGACATGGCCGGGACCGGCGGATTCGCCTTCCATCGCAGCCGAATGGTCGTGAGCCTCGGATCCGTTGTCGGAGAACAGCGATTCGTCGACCAGACCCGCGGTCGCCTCCGCGACCGAGATCGGCGTCTTGTCCCCGTGATGCACGCGGCGGCGATCCTTGAGCCGGCGCAATCGGCTCTCGAGCTTCTCGACGGCACCCTCGAGGGCGGCGTAGAAGCTGTCCGCGCAGGCCTCGGACCGCACGATCGGACCCTTGCCCCGGGCGGTGATCTCTATCCGCTGGCAGTTCTTGCGTTGACGACGGTTACGTTCGTGGGTGAGCTCCACGTCGAAGAGGTAAATGGTGGGGTCGAAGCGCTCGAGCCGAGACAGCTTGTCCGCCACATGAATTCGGAAATGGTCGGGCACTCCGCCCTCCCCCAGGGTCCTGCCCTTGACCACGACGTCCGCCGTGGTGGCCCGACTGGCTGATTCGTCGATGAGTTCGTCATCGAGCAGCACCGAAGTGCTTGCGTTCTTCGCTGAGAGTCGTGAAGAAGTCGTCACGCGTACCTCCCGGATCTGGCCGCACAAGCCGCTCGTGCGGCGGGATTGAAACGTGTGCCGACCGATGGAACTCGCATCGGCACATATGTCCGAGGCGCCACCTCCAAACTTGCGGTTCGGGTGTCTGATCGCCAACCTAGTGCGCCAGCGACCTGTCCGCCAGTGTTCACGCAAATTTCGGAGAATCAAGCAGCGCAGGTAACCAGCACGGCACGCACGGCGACCCGCGCGGCGGTGAGCACGCGGACCGATTCGGTCACCGTGACACCGGTGGTCAACACGTCATCGATGACCACTACCTCGGCATTTGCCGGAATCAGCGCACTCGGGGGCCGGGTGGTGGCTACCATGATCCGCCCGTGCAGATTGTGCTGGCGATCGCGGTGCCCGAGGCCGACCGAATCCCGCACACCGGGACCCATGCGCAACACGCGTACCAGGCGGCAACCCGGTAGCCAACCCGCCGCGACGCTCGCGGCACGCACCACCGGATCCCCGCCGCGCCGCCGGGCCGCGGCCGCCCGACTGGGCGCGGGCACCAGCGCCAGGGGCCGGGAGGCGTCCCGCAAATGATCCAGCCCCCTGGCCAATCCGGTTCCCAGCGGCCGCGCCAGCTCGCGCCGGCCCTGCTCCTTGACGCCCAGCACCGCCCGTCGCGGCGGACCCGCGTAGGCAGCCAGCGCCCAGCACGGCACCCCTGGATCGGCGCGCGGCCGGATCCGGATGGGCGGGCCGGACAGCGCGGCGGCGCACTCCGCGCACCACCAGGTTCCGGCTCGCCCGCACCCGCCGCAGGTGCGCGGCAGGATCAGATCCAGCAGTTCCCCCATGTCCCCCAGTGTGCGCCTAGCCGGGCAGCACCGGAACCGCGTTGGCCCCCAGACCCGGAACTTCGCGCCAGTAGTCCTCGCGCCCTTCGGGATTGCGGGTCAGTTCCAGCACCGCGCGCGAGTCGGCCACGTACTCCTGATCCGGGGAGGCGCTCACCACCCGCACCGGCGGGGTGAGGTTCTGGGAGGACTGGGCCCGGTACTCGGAACCGTCCACCAGCACCCCGGCCACCGGGTCCACCGTGCCGTCGCGGGCCACGATGACCCGCTCGTCGGTGAGCCAGTCGAGGGACACCGCGGGCGTGGACAGTCCGATGGCCAGCGGCAGCGGCGCGGACAGCGCGAACTTCCCGTTCGGCTGCGGGACCACCACCGCCACGTACACCTTGCCGTTGGCGATGATCGCCGCCCGCGCCCCGGACGGGGAGATGCGCAGTTCGGTGATGGGGGTGCGTGGCGAGGTCGAGTTGATCGCCGCCGCCATCAGGGCGGCGATGTCGACGTCCTGCACCGACACATTGCCGGTGCCGCGATCGTGCACGGCCCGGATCACCCGGTCCCCGTCCACCACCGACCAGGCCGAACTGCCGTCGGCGGGCCAGGTGGGCCGGGTGAAGGTGCCGCCGGTGGCGACCGGAAAGCCCTGCCCGTCATAGGTTCCGATGATCAGGGTGCGCTCGGGTTCGGGGTCCGGACGGCCGGAGCGGGCCACCGCGGCGACCAGCGTCCCGTCCGGTGAGAGCCCCACCGACTGCAGCGCGTGGGTGCTGCCGAAGAAGCCGGGGGCGGGCGTGATGCCGCTGCCGTTGACCGCCACCAGCGAACCGTCACGGACCGCGTGCAGACCGGTCCGGTTGCGGGCGATCACATCCGGACTGCGGGCCTCCACATCGGCGCGCTGCCAGCCCGCCGCGTACTTCTCGACGAGCGGTTTGCCGTCGGCGTTGATCAGGTACGGGCCCAGCACGTCGGCCCCGGACAAGGTGAGCACCACCTGGGTGGCGAGCAGGTCCCGGTTGGCCGGGTCGAGCGCGGCCGCGCCGGAGAAGTCGACGGCCATCCCGCCGCCAGCGACCCCGACGCTGTCGGGATCGCCATTGGCCTTGGTGACCGGGCCGCGCTGTGAGACGGGCGCGCCCATCGGGTTGTGCACGGCCGGGGCCAGCGCCGACTGCGGTCCCTCGCTGAGCATGCTGAGCAGCCGCTGCGCCAGCTGGTCCTTGCGGGCGGAGATCCAGCGCAGGTCCGGCACCATCCCGGCCCCGGTCAGATTCGGGAAGAACAGCGAATACCGGTGGTAGAACTTGGCGAACGCGGCCTGCTCGACGATGACGCCCGAGGGCACGTCCTTGATCCGCCACTCGCCGCCGATCTTCTCCAGATCGATCTTGGTCTCCAGCGTGCCGTCGGCGGCCCGGTAGGAGCCGTCCGCGGCCAGCTCGCCGATCTTGCGCGCCCGGATCACATAGGTGGCCGAATCACCCGTACGGGACTCGCGCAAGGTGTTCGGCTGGGAGTCCACGATGGTGATGCCGGCCCCGTCGTCCCACTGCACATTGGCCGCGGGCGAGAGGAATTGGCGCGCCAGCTGATGCCGGTTCGCCGGGTCCGCGGTGGCCTGCAGGTAGTCCAGCAGCAGCTGTTCGGGCTCGCGCCCGGCGACCGGCGGGTTGAGCGCGGCGCTGGTGGGCTGGTGGTCGAGGCTGCCCAGCGCCTGCGGCGCCGAGGAATCCGGCAGGCTCGCACAGGAGCTCACCGCGATCAGGCAGCCGAGGGCCGCCAGGGCCCGGAACAGGGCCCTCGCCGGCCGCCTCATGATTGGTCGTCACCCGGCTCGGCCGGTACAGAGCCCCCGGAAGCGTCACGCCCGGAACCGGTTCCCTCGGCGGTGCCGGGAGGTGTTCCGGCGGTGTCGTTGTCGGGGGGCTCGGGCTCGAAGCCCTCGCGGGCAGCCATGTCGGCGGCGTCGGCCAGGTCGGCGGCGGTCACGTCGCCGTGGTCGGCGGTCGCGTCGTCGATGCCGGTGGCGGCCGGGAATTCCGGGGCGATGGCGTCGAATCCCGGTTCGCCGTCGCCGGTTTCCGCGGCGGCGGATTCCACCGCGTCCGCGTCGAGGCCGTCGGTGCCCGGTTCGATTGCGGTGGGCACGGATTCGAGCGCGGCCAGGCCGAGCAGGCCCGCCGGGACCGAATCGGGGCCCGCGGCGGCTTCGCCGGTCGCGGTGTCCGAGCCCGCCGGGGCGTCGGGGCCCGCGATATCCAGGGCCAGTTGTTCAGGTGAGACCGCGCCGCGAATCTTGGGCGGCTCCAGCGAGAGTGGGCTCGTGCCCAGTTTGCGGCCGCGGACCAGCGGCAGGGTGAGCCGGAAGCTCGCCCCCACGCCGATCTCGCCCCACGCCTCGAGCTTGCCCTCGTGCAGGTTGGCGTCCTCGACGCTGATGGACAGGCCCAGGCCGGTGCCGCCGGAGCGGCGCATGCGGGAGGGGTCCGAGCGCCAGAAGCGGTTGAACACCAGCTTCTCCTCGCCCGGGCGCAGGCCCACGCCCTGGTCGCGCACCACGATGGCGACGGCATTGGCGTCCACGTCGCCGCGCATGCGCATGAGGACCGGTTTGCCCTCGCTGTGGTCTATGGCATTGGCGAGCAGGTTGCGCAGCACCCGTTCGACGCGGCGCGGATCCACCTCGGCGACAAGGGGTTCCTCGGGCATGTCGACCACGAGTTCCACGCCGGATTCGCGGGCCAGGTGCCGCACCGTGGAGACCGCGGCCCGCGCGCACATGCGCACGTCGAGCGATTCCACCTGCAGCTCGGCCACGCCCGCGTCGTGGCGGCTGATCTCGAGCAGGTCGTTGAGCAGGCCCTCGAAGCGGTCGAGTTCGTTGACCAGCAGTTCGGCGGAGCGCGCCAGCGCGGGG
Source organism: Nocardia sp. NPDC005746 (assembly GCF_040630785.1). Classification (NCBI taxonomy): domain Bacteria; kingdom Bacillati; phylum Actinomycetota; class Actinomycetes; order Mycobacteriales; family Nocardiaceae; genus Nocardia; species Nocardia sp. NPDC005746. The sequence continues at coordinate 211,455 of NZ_JBEXYE010000012.1, read as the reverse complement.
TCCAGGTCGTCGCTGGACCCATGGATCAGGTCGGCGGCCATGCGCACCGTGGTCAACGGCGTGCGCAGTTCGTGGCTGACGTCGGAGGTGAAGCGGCGCTGCAGATTTCCGAACTCCTCGAGCTGGGTGATCTGGTTGGACAGACTCTCGGCCATCTCGTTGAACGACATGGCCAGCCTGGCCATGTCATCCTCACCGCGCACCAGCATGCGCTCCTTGAGGCGCCCGTCCGCGAATCGGCTCGCGATGCGGGCCGCGGATCGGATGGGCAGCACCACCTGCCGGGTCACCAGCGCCGTGATGGCGGCCAGCAGGACCAGCAGCACGATGCCGCCGATGAGCATGGTGCCGCGCATGAGCGACAGGCTGCGTTGCTCATTGGTGAGCGGGAAGATCAGATAGATCTCCAGCGAGTCGATATCGGCCGACGGACTGCCGATGATCAGTGCCGAACCCTTGTACCCGTCCGGGCTGGAGACCGTGGAGAACTGGTAGGAGACCTGCCGCTGCTTGACGAATTGCCGCAGCTCGGTGGGGATCTCCTGGATCGAGCCGGAGGTGAGCTCCTGTCCGCTGTCTCCTGTCATCGCCAGAGCGGCCTCGTAACTGCCTGCGGCGCCGCCGGTCTGAGTCCCGCCGGCGCTGGAGAACAGCGCGCGGCGGGCATCGTCGAGTCGACTCTGCTGGGTGCCCGAGTCGTGCACACCGGTCAGTTGATTCTGAACGGTGTTGCGGGCGCGACCCATTTCCTCGACGGCCGCGTTGATCTTCGCGTCCAACAGCCGGTCGGTGATCTGACTCGTGAGCACGACGCCCAGAATCGTGATGCCGATCAGCGACAGGGTGAGGGTGGACACGACGACCCGCAACTGCAGCGAACGCCGCCACACATGGCCCAGTTGCTCGCCTAGATTGCGGAACCAGGCCATCACTACCGCCAGCCACCGCTGCACGCGGTTTCTGGAGCCATCGATCACGGCGGTCCGGCCTTGTAGCCCACACCTCGAACGGTCAACACGATCTCAGGGTTCTCGGGGTCCTTCTCCACCTTGGCGCGCAACCGCTGCACGTGCACGTTGACCAGGCGGGTGTCGGCGGCGTGCCGGTATCCCCAGACCTGTTCCAACAACACCTCGCGGGTGAACACCTGGCGCGGCTTGCGGGCCAGCGCCACCAGCAGATCGAACTCCAGGGGAGTCAGCGAGATCTGCGCGCCGCCGCGAGTCACCTTGTGCGCGGGCACATCGATGACGATGTCGGCGATCGACAGCAGTTCCTGCGGCTCCTCCTCGGTGCGACGCAAGCGCGCCCGCACCCGGGCCACGAGTTCCTTCGGCTTGAACGGCTTGACGATGTAGTCGTCGGCGCCGCTTTCCAAACCCAGGACGACGTCGACCGTGTCGGTCTTCGCCGTCAGCATCACGATGGGCACACCCGAGTCGGCTCGCAACACCCGGCATACGTCGATGCCGTTCATGCCGGGCAGCATGAGATCCAGCAACACGAGGTCCGGGCGCAGCTCCCGGACCGCGGTCAGCGCCTGCGTGCCGTCTCCGACGACGTGGGGGTCGAAACCCTCACCGCGCAAGACGATCGTGAGCATCTCCGCGAGAGCCATATCGTCGTCGACGACCAGAATCTTCGGCTTCATAACGTCTAGTTTGTCACCTCTCCGGCTCTGATTCGGCCGCCACGCCAACACTCGTGACCTGTCGGCGGACATCCAACCCTATCCAGCAACAATTTCCGCGAGGCGCGCGGCGAGTGTTGCCGGATCGTCTCCGGTTCGATGCACCCACCACGGTCCACGCCAGCTGATTTCGGCCAGCTCACGGTAGACCCTACCGGTGCGACGCTGCAGTCCACCGTCTTTCTCGTACGCGTCCAACGCACGCGCGGCGTCGGCCTCGCCGCGCAGGCGGGCGCGCTCCTCGGCCACGTCGACCGGAACATCCAGGAGAATCTGGATATCCGGGGCGGGAAGCCCGAATCGTTCGAACTCCAATGCGGCGATCCAGTCCACGATTTCACCGTGCGCGTCCTGTTCCATCCGCGCGGCGGAGTAGGCGGCATTGGAGGCGACGTAACGGTCCAGTAGCACGATGTCGTTGTCCGCCAGCAGTTTCGAGAGCTCGTCGCGCGCGTCGGCGCGATCGAGGGCGAACAGCAGCGCCATGGCGTTCACAGACTGGGCGGTATCCCCATGGCCGCCGCGCAGCGCCTCGGCCGCCAGGTCGGCGTGCACCGAGACCCCGTACCGCGGGAAGGCCAGCGTCGCGACGCGCAGCCCGCGGGCGCGCAGGTCCGCGACGACGGCCTCGGTGAGCGTGCGCTTGCCCGCGCCGTCGAGCCCTTCCACCGGAACCAGTGCACCCATGCGGCGAGACTACCCAACCTCCGCCGCCACATAACGGCAGGTTCCCGGTTTGTCCCGAAAGCCCTATCCGCGATCACCGGAACAATAAGAGCGAATCCGAAACGTTCACGATTCAACCCTTGTAGGTTCTAGCCACCACTCCCCCTGCAAGGAGCGCACCCCCTGATGAAGACACGCCTCACCCTGGCCGCCGTCGCCATCTCCACCGCCGCCCTTTCCCTGGGCGGCACCGCGAACGCGGCCCCCCTCACCCTCGACCCCGCCACCCCGGACACGGCCGCCCAGGTCGCCGACTCCGGCTCGGCCTCTTCCCTCTCCTCCTCCGGCGGCTCGAGCAATGTCCTCGGCACCGGCTCCAGCGTCAGCCAACTCCTCAGCGCCGGCCTCTGCACCATCACCGGCGGCACCTGGGTCCCCGGCTTCGACATCTGCATTCGCTAGCACTCACCGGTCGACTGTGCCGCCACCCCCGACGGGTCGGCGGCACAGTTGTTTCCACCCCCGTTCACCCGCCCGATGCCCCCAGAATTCACGGCATATTTCTGAAACTCATTCCTTTTAGAATTTGCCGACGTTGAACCCTCAAGGAGCCCGGTCGATGAAATCCGCCCTGACACACCGCGTCTCGACAATCCTGGCCACCGCCCTCGCCACCGCCGCCCTCGCCACCGGCGCAGCCACCGCCGAGACCGTCACCCTCGACCCGATCGGCCTTCCGGTACCCGTCCCGACGGGCTCCGCGGCGCTCGACACCGCCGAGAGCGTCCTCAGCACCGGCAGCAGCAACGCCTCCACCGCGTTCACCTCTGGCTCCGCCGTGGCCAACTGGACCGGTCAGATCCTGTGCAAACTGGAGGGCGGCACCTGGGATCCCACCACTCCCGGCTGCAAGGTCGGGGGCGGATTCCACCCGACCGCCCGCACCGTCGATACCGCCCCGTCCACCGCCGAGCTGGTGGCGACGACCACCGGCTCGGGCTCGAGCGGTTCCGCGGACCTGCTTCCCAAAGCGCTCGTGTGCCAACTCACGGGCAACGGCCGGTACTGGAGCTCGCAGTACGGATGCACCGACGTCCCCCCGTGGCTGGATTAGTCCACACGGCAATGAGATTCGGCCGGCCACCAAGTTCCGATCCGGAGAAAACCATGAAATCAGCCCTGGCGCACCGCGTCTCGACAGTCCTGGCGACCGCTGTGGCCTCCGCCGCCCTCGCCACCGGCGCCGCCACCGCGGCCCCGCTCACCCTCGACCCCGTGGCGGCGTCCACGAATCCGGCCCCGATCGCCGGCGGGTCCCCGACCGGCTCCGCGGGGCTCGATCTGGGCAATGCGATCCTCGGTACGGTCCTCGACAAGTTGGCCACCGGGTCTGCGCTGGTGAGCGGGAGCGCTCAGTGGGCCTGCAAGGGGCAGAACGGCACCTGGATCCCAGGCGACAGCACCCACGACTCCCGTTGCGAGTACCCCGTGTTCCACCCGAGTTCCCTCATGGTCGACACCGCGGCGGACCCGGTGGCGGCGGCCACCGATTCGGGATCGTCCGGGTCGTCGAGTTCGGGCTCCTCCGCCCTGGGCGACCTGCTGGGCCCCTGGATCTGCGGCGGAAGCTGGGATCCGGCGCGACACGGCTGCTACCCCAAGGTGGGAGACACCAACTAGTCCGCCCGCCAACGAGATTCGGCCGGTCACCCGTGGGTGACCGGCCGAATTTTCAGGTACTACAGCAGGATTCCGCTCAGTAGCGGTAGTGCTCCGGCTTGTACGGGCCCTCCACGTCCACGCCGATGTACTCGGCCTGGTCCTTGGTGAGCTTGGTCAGGGTGCCGCCCAGGGCCTCGACGTGGATCTTGGCGACCTTCTCGTCGAGGTGCTTGGGGAGGCGGTAGACCTCGTTGTCGTACTCCTCCGGCTTGGTCCACAGTTCGATCTGCGCGATGACCTGGTTGGAGAAGGAGTTCGACATCACGAACGAGGGGTGGCCGGTGGCGTTGCCCAGGTTGAGCAGGCGGCCCTCGGACAGCACGATGATCGCGCGGCCGGTCTCGGGGAACGTCCACAGGTCGACCTGCGGCTTGATGTTCAACCGCTGCGCGCCCGAGCGCTCCAAGGCGGCCATGTCGATCTCGTTGTCGAAGTGGCCGATATTGCCCAGGATGGCCTGGCCCTTCATCGCCTTCATGTGATCGAGGGTGATGATGTCCTTGTTGCCGGTCGAGGTGATCACGATGTCGGCGTCGGCGATGGCCTGCTCGACGGTGACCACGTCGAAGCCGTCCATCAGCGCCTGCAGCGCGTTGATCGGGTCGATCTCGGTGACCTGCACGCGGGCGCCCTGGCCGGCCATCGACTCCGCGCAGCCCTTGCCGACGTCGCCGTAACCGCAGATCAGCACCTTCTTGCCGCCGATGAGCACATCGGTGCCGCGGTTGATGCCGTCGATCAGCGAGTGGCGGGTGCCGTACTTGTTGTCGAACTTGGACTTGGTGACCGAGTCGTTGACGTTGATGGCCGGGAACACCAGCTCGCCCGCGGCGGCGAACTGGTACAGCCGCAGCACGCCGGTGGTGGTCTCCTCGGTGACGCCCTTGACCGACTCGGCGATGGCGCCCCACTTGCCGCCGTCCGCCTCGAGGCTCGCGCGCAGCAGGTTCAGGAAGACCTTGTACTCCTCGGAGTGGGTCTCGTCCTCGGGCGGCACGACACCGGCCTTCTCGAACTGGGCGCCGCGCAGCACCAGCATGGTGGCGTCACCGCCGTCGTCGAGGATCATGTTGGCCGGCTCGCCCGGCCAGGTCAGCATCTGCTCTGCGGCCCACCAGTACTCCTCCAGGGTCTCGCCCTTCCAGGCGAAGACCGGGGTGCCCTTGGGCTCGTCGACGGTGCCGTGCGGGCCGACCACGACCGCGGCGGCCGCGTGGTCCTGGGTGGAGAAGATGTTGCACGACGCCCACCGCACCTGCGCGCCCAGCGCGACCAGGGTCTCGATCAGCACGGCGGTCTGCACGGTCATGTGCAGGGAGCCGGAGATGCGCGCGCCCTTCAGCGGCTGGACGTCGTGGTACTCGCGACGCAGCGCCATCAGGCCCGGCATCTCGTGCTCGGCAAGGCGAATCTCCTTGCGGCCGAACTCGGCCAGTGACAGATCCGCCACCTTGTAGTCGATCCCGTTGCGAACATCAGGGGTCATCGTGCTGGACACTGAGGTCGTCATCTGCCTCTCCTGGTCGGCTGCTTCTCCCAAACCCTACGCGGCCGCCGGTACGTCGTACGCGGCGAGGATGCGCTCGCGCTTGCGGGGTTGGATATTGGCCCGGCTGACGTCCCCCGAGTAGTGCGCGAGCAGGCGCGGGTCCATCACGATGCGCCACACCGGCGGGAACAGGGCCAGCAAGATCATGGTGGCATAGCCCGCGGGCAGCTGCGGGGCTTCCTCGGAACTGCGCAGCGTCTGGTAGCGGCGGCCGGGGTTGGCGTGATGGTCGCTGTGCCGCTGCAGGTGGAACATGAAGATATTGGTGACCAGGCGGTCGCTGTTCCAGCTGTCGCTCGGGGCGCAGCGGGCCCAGTTGCCGTTCGGGCGACGACCGCGCAGCAGCCCGTAGTGCTCGACGTAGTTGACGGTTTCGAGCAGGCCCGCGCCGATCACGGCCTGCAACAGCAGGTACGGCAGGATGGCCGGACTGTAGATCGCCATCAGCCCGCCGAACAGCACCACGGTCATGCTCCATGCCTGCAGGATGTGGTTGTGGACACTGAACCAGCGGTGCCCCCTGCGCGCCAGCCGCTCGCCCTCGAGCTTGATTGCCGAACGGAAGCCGCCGATCACGCTGCGGGGCAGGAACTCCCACAGCGATTCACCCATGCGGGCGCTGGCGGGATCCTCGGGGGTGGCGACGCGGGCATGGTGGCCCTTGTTGTGCTCGACGAAGAAATGCCCGTAGGCCGACTGCGCCAGCGCCATCTTCGACAGCCAGCGCTCGAGGCTCTCGACCCGGTGGCCGAGCTCGTGCGCCGCGTTGATGCCGATACCGCTGACGAGCCCCAGCGTGGTGGCCAGCCCGATCTTGTCGACCACGGACAGGTCGGTGCCCGCCCACATACAGGCGGCGATGACCAGGCCGATCACCTGGATCGGCAGGAACAGGTAGGTGCACCACCGGTAGAACCGGTCGTTGCTGAGCAGTTCGTAGTCCTCGTCGCGCGGATTGGTGCCGTCCTCCCCGACGACCCAGTCCAGCACCGGAATCACGATCAGGATGATGATCGGTCCGATCCACCAGAACACCGTCAGCTTGGTATGCAACACCAGCTGGGAGGGCAGCAACGCCGACATGGGGGCGATGAGCCCCAGCACCCACAGGTGGCGTTTGGGATCCGGCGAACCCAACCGTTTGCCGAACATTCGCACGTTTTCTCCGCTACTCAACTTCGTCAGAACTTCGCAGCTACATATCTTGAAACCTAGTGGCTGTTACAGCACGTGTGCGGACCGAAAGGTGGCCACTGTTACATCATGAGCAGTCGGTTCCGGTGCAACCGACCCTGTGGTTCCCGTCACTTCCCCGTACGCGCAAATCAGCGGCGAACCGCGCTCGGTGTGCAATCCCCCGCACTCAGCGCAACCACACGTACCGAACCTGCGGCCGTCCCGTCCGACCGTAGTCGGTTCGCCGTTCCACCACGCCGTCTTCGGCCATACGTTCCAGGTATCGCCACGCGGTCACCCGCGAAACCCCCACCGCGCGGCCCGCTTCGCCCGCGGACAGGCCCTCGGGCGCGCCCCGCACCGCGCGCGCCACCTCGTCCATCGTCTGCGGCGCAATGCCTTTCGGGGACGTGGGTCGCTGTTCGGGTGTGCGCAGTACGCCGAAGGCGCGGTCGATGTCGTGCTGTGACACCGCGGTCTCGCCGGCGGGCAGGGCGGCGCGGTACTCGCGGTAGCGTTCCAGCTTCTCCCGGAAGGCGGCGAAGGTGAAGGGCTTCAACAGATACAGCACCACGCCGTGCGCGACGGCGGCGCGCACCATGGCCAGATCCCGGGCGGAGGTGACGGCGATGACATCGGGGCGTGGGCGCAGCACCGCGAGCGCGGCCGCCACCGCGAGCCCGCTCATGTCCGGCAAACCGATGTCCATCAGCACCAGATCGATCGGGACGCCGGAAGATTGTGACCTTTTCGCGATCGAGAGGGCCTCGCGTCCGGTGTGCGCCACCGCCACCACGTCGAAACCGTCCACCCTTTCCAGGTAAGAGCGGTGTGCCGCAGCGATTTTCGGCTCGTCCTCGACGATCAGCACCCGGACCGGCGCCTCCCGGTCGATTCTCATCGCGGAAACCTCACGATCACAGCGGATTCCGGCTCGCGCCGGGCCCGCAACTCACCGGCGTGCCGGGCCACCAGCCGCCGCACCAGCGCCAGCCCGAGCCCGTGGTGGTCGGTCTTGGTGGAGTAGCCGCGCTCGGTGGCGCGGGTGAACAGTTCCTCGGACATGCCGGGGCCGCTGTCGGCGACCCGGATGTACAGCTCGGTGTCGTCGCGGCGCACCGTCACCTCCAGCCAGGCGTCCTCGTCGTGACCCACCTCGTCGAGGGCGTTGTCGATGAGATTGCCCAGCAACGTGACCATCTCGTGCGGAGTGAGCGGCTCGGTGGTGTCGAGCATGGTGTCGCCGGTGACGGTCAGTTCGACGCCGTACTCGGCGGCCTGCTCCACCTTGCCCAGCAGCAACGCCACCACCGCGGGTTCGGCGACCGCCCCGGTGAGCCGGTCGATGAGGGCTTGGGACAGTTCGAGTTCCGCGGTCGCGAAGCTCACCGCCTCCCGGTGCCGCCCCAGCTCGACCATGGTGACCACGGTGTGCAGCCGGTTGGCGGCCTCGTGCGCCTGGGCGCGCAGCGATTCGGCGAAGCCGCGCACCGAGTCCAATTCGCCGAGCACGTCCCGCAATTCGGTGTGGTCGCGCAGTGTCACCACGGTGCCGATGCGGCGTCCGGCGTGTTCGACCACGTCCTGATTCACCACCAGTACCCGCTCGGGGGTCACGTGCATCTCGTCGCGCACCACGCCGGTCCCCAAGCGTTGCAACGACACCGGCAGGTCCGCGCGCGTGATCGGCCCGTCGGGCAGGCCGAGCAACAGGCGCGCCTGATCGTTGACCACCTCGGCGTCGGCGTCGGACTTGCCGAACACCAGCAGCCCCTCGTGGATGGAGTGCAGCACCGCGTCGTGGTGCTCGTACATCATCCGCAGTTCGGCCGTGCCGAGCCCGTGGGTCTGCCGTAACAGCCGGCGCCGCAGCAACAGTGAGCTGATCGTGGCCAGCGCCAGCCCGCCCGCGGCCACCGCCAGGATGAGCGGCAACTGGGCGGCCACCTGCTCGCCGATGTGGGTGCGGGTGACGCCCGCCGACACCAGCGCGACGATGCGGCCGTCGGCGTCGCGGACCGGGGTGACCGCGCGGATGGAGGGGCCGAGGGTGCCGGTGAACGTCTCGGTGAAGGTTTCCCCCGCGAGCGCCCGATCGATATTGCCGCTGAACGGTTTTCCGATCCGGTCGGTCTCGGTGTGGGTGTAGCGGGTGCGGTCGGGGGCCATCACCACGATGAAGTCCATGCCGGTGGCCTTGCGGATGGCCTCGGTCACCGGTTGCAGCGCGGCGGTCGGGTCGGGGCCGCGCACCCCGGCCAGCGTGGAGGGCGACTGCGCGACGGCGACCGCGGTGTCGCGCACCTCGGCGCGGGTGGCGTCGTCCTGCACCCGGCGGGTCTGCAGGAAGGTCAGCAGCGCGGCGGCGGCGATCACCGCCGCGAGCACCAGCACCTGGACGACGAACACCTGCCCGGCCAGGGTGCGGCGGGGTCTTCGGCCCTTCACGATTCCTCCGCGAACGTCATGAACATAATTTACGAAACAGTGACCGGCGTCACTCGGTGGAACATGATTCTCACGTTATGAGCGACAGTGCAACACCACCGGCCCGAGACCGTACCCACTGGCTGTACCTGGCCGTCATCGTGGCCGTCATCGCCGGCATCGTGGTCGGCAAGCTGGCGCCGGGCTTCGGCAAGAGCGTCGGTGAGCTGGGCACCATCTTCGTGAACCTGATCAAGATGATGATCACGCCGGTCATCTTCTGCACCATCGTGCTGGGCATCGGCTCGGTGCGGGCGGCCGCCAAGGTCGGCCGGGTGGGCGGTCTGGCCATCGGCTATTTCCTGGTCATGTCCACGGTGGCGCTGGGCATCGGCCTGCTGGTCGGCAATCTGCTGCATCCCGGGTCGGGCCTGAACGTGGCCGCGCACGCGAAGGAGGTCACCAAGTACGCCACCGACGCCAAGGCGGCGGGCGGCACCTGGCAGTTCTTCGAGGACATCGTGCCGACGACGCTGCTGTCGTCGCTGACCTCGGGGAAGGTACTGCAGGCGCTGTTCGTGGCGCTGCTGGCGGGCTTCGCCATCCAGGCCATGGGCGCGGCGGGTGAACCGATCCTGCGCGGGGTGGCCTCGATCCAGAAACTGGTCTTCCGGATTCTGACGATGATCCTGTGGCTGGCCCCGATCGGCGCGTTCGGCGCGATGGCGAATGTGGTGGCGCGCACCGGATTGGACGCGGTGAAGCAGCTGGCGCTGCTGATGGTGGCCTTCTACCTGACCTGTGTCGTGTTCATCTTCGGCGTGCTCGGCCTGCTGCTGCGCCTGGTGGCGGGGACCTCGATCTTCAAGCTGGTCCGCTACCTGGCGCGCGAGTACCTGCTGATCTTCGCGACCTCGTCCTCGGAGTCGGCGCTGCCGAGGCTGATCGCCAAGATGGAGCATGTCGGGGTGGATCGCACCACGGTGGGCGTGGTTGTGCCGACGGGGTATTCGTTCAATCTGGACGGCACCGCCATCTACCTGACCATGGCGACGCTGTTCGTGGCCGACGCCATGGGCAAGCCGCTGGCCTGGCACGAGCAGCTCGGGTTGCTGCTGTTCATGATCGTGGCGTCCAAGGGCGCGGCCGGTGTCACCGGCGCGGGCCTGGCCACACTGGCGGGCGGTCTGCAGAGCCATCGCCCGGAGCTGCTGGACGGGGTCGGCCTGATCGTGGGCATCGACCGGTTCATGTCGGAAGCCCGTGCGCTGACCAACTTCTCGGGCAATGCCGTCGCCACCCTGCTGGTCGGCACCTGGACCGACACCATCGACCCGGCCCGCGTCCGCGCGGTGCTGGACCGCGAGATCCCGTTCGACGAGCGGGCCATGGTCGACGACGACCATCCCGGCCCGCACGACAAGGACCTGGTTCCGGCCTGACCCCAACCCCTGGGCCGAAACCGGACCGCCGGCGCGTTCTCCCCTGCTGCGCGTCGTCGGAACCGCGCACCCTGTCCGCGCGACGAGCCGCCTCCGGCTCGCGCGGGCAGGGTGCGCGAACGCTTACTCAGGCGTGGACCGCGCCCAGCGCCAGTGTGGCGGCGATGGCATTGGCCAGCTCCGCGCCCTTCTTCACGAAGTGCCGGGCGAAGTACTCCAGATGTTCGGCGTGCTCGTGGAAGTGGTGCGGGGTGAGCACGGCCGAGAACACCGGCACGTCGGTGTCGAGCTGCACCCGCATGAGGGCGTCGACCACGGTCGGCGCGACGAAGTCGTGGCGGTAGATGCCGCCGTCCACCACCAGCGCGACCCCGGCGACCGCGGCGTACGCGCCGCTGGTGGCCAAACGCTTGGCCTGCAACGGGATCTCGAACGCGCCGGGCACCTCGATCACGTCGATCTCGGTGTAGCCGCGTTCGAGCAGCTCCGCGCGGCAGGATTCGACGGCCTTGTCGACGATGTCGCTGTGCCAGCGGGCGGCGACGAGGGCGATGCGATTCGGCATGGGTGACATGGGGATTCCTCCTGTTCGCTGTCACCCAGGGCATAGACGCGAACAGGGCCGGCCGCGCGAGCGGACGAGCCGGTGCCGCGTTCTCTTCCATCCGGACTGTGACCGTCGGCTCCGGGATCACACCGGAATCTGCTGGACCCACACCCGGGGGTGTGGCGCTCGCGGGCTCATGCGTCCCGGATCGGTCCGGATCGCCATTTCCGCCGGTGGGGAATTCCGCCCCGCCCTGAGAACGTGTACGACCGGACAGTAACACGGGGGTTCCGCCATCCGGAACCCCCGTGTCCGGTCAGCGCAACAGCACGTCCGCGTCGGCGGGCAGGGCGTCGACCGGCCACCAGCGCAGGTCGGTGGATTCCGAACTGCGTACCGGCACAGCGCCTTCCGGGGCCTTGATCTTGAAGAGCAGGTCCAGGTGCCGGGTGGGGACGCCGAGGGAGCAGGTGATGGGGTGGGCCTGGGCGCCGTAGAGGCCGGGCTCGAGGGTCAGGCCCTCGATGCCGGATTCCTCGGTCGCCTCGCGGAAGGCGGCCGCGGCGACCGAATCGTCGGATTCCTCGCAGTGACCGCCGAGCTGGATCCACCGGCCCACGCGGGGGTGCAGGGTGAGCAGCACCTCCCGCTCGTCATGGGAGAGCACGATGGCCGAGGCGGTGATGTGCCCGGCCGCATGCTCGCGCAGGCAGCCGCGCGGCGCGGAACCGAGGAAGGCCAGCATGGCCTCGCGCAGGGACTGCTCGGGACCCGTTGCCGGAGACCAGGTCTCGAGCAGTTCGGTGGCGGACTTGTGCAGCGACTCCGCGCTCACAGTTCGACCAGGCCGATGCCGGGCCCGCCGACCTCGCGCGGGGCGAGCTCGTCGAGGGGGTAGCCGACGGCGATGGCGCCGAGCGGGCTCCAGTCCGCGGGCAGACCCAGCACCTCCCGGGTGACGTCGGGCGCGAAGATGGTGGAACCGATCCAGCAGCTGCCCACCCCGCGCACGGCCAGCGACACCAGCAGACCCTGCACGGCCGCGCCGACCGCCACGGTGAACATGGTCTTCTCCGCGGCCCGGCGGGTCTCGTCCGGATAGTCGTGCGCGCCGTCGGGCACGCAGAACGGGATGATCACCTCGGGGGCGTCGAACAGGATGCGGCCCCGCGCGACTCGTTTCTCCACACTCTCCGGGGAGCGGCCGTCACCGGTCAGATCGGTCCGCCACTTCTCGGCCATGGCCTCGAGCAGCTGGTCGCGCAGACCGCGCTTGCGCACCCAGACGAACCGCACTGGGCGGGTGTGGTGCGGGGCGGGCGCGGTGAGACCGGCGGCGACGGCGGCCCGGATGATCTCGGGTTCGACCGGCGTGTCGGCGAACTGGCGCACCGAGCGGCGCAGCAACAGCGCCTGTCTGCGGCCCAGGTCCACCGATTCCTCGGTGCCGAGCCAGAACAGGTCCTCCTCGCCGCGGCGCAGCAGGTCCCCGGCGGTGGAGCCGTCGTCGGTGTAGTCGAGCCCGCGCACCACCGCGACCGGGACGCCGCCCAGCTTGCCCTTCACCAGGTCCGCGGCGGCGGCCAGTTCGTCGGCGATCGCGACCAGGGTGACGTGCAGTTCGTTGCCCTGCCCGTCGACCGCGCCGTTGTAGTCGTGCATCACCCGCAGCCCGGACGAGCCGATGGCGGCGTCGATCTGGCCGTTGCGCCAGGCCCGGCCCATGGTGTCGGTGATGACCACGGCCACCTGGACGCCGAGCCGTTCGGCCAGGCCCGCGCGCAGGGCCTTGGCGCTGGCGTCGGGATCCTCGGGCAGCAGCACGAGTTCGTCCTGCTCCACATTGGAGCCGTCGATGCCGGCGGCGGCCTGCACGATGCCGAGTTTGTTCTCGGTGATGAGGGTGCGGTTCTTGCGGGCGAGCACCCGCACCGACTCCTCGAGCACCAGCCGGCGGCGGGCGGCGTCGCGCTCCTCGGGGTCGGTGGGCACGGTGACCACGCGGCCCTCGGCCTTGGCGACGATCTTGCTGGTGACCACCAGCACGTCGCCGTCCCGCAACCAAGGCGCCTGTGCGGCGATGGCGTCGGCGACGTCGTCGCCGGGCCGGAATTCGGGCAGGCCCGGAATCGGCAGGATGCGCAGTTCGCCGCCGGACGCGTGGTCGCCCGGGTTCTGGATGGAATCCGTTGTCACGGTTTGACTCCCGCGATGTCGAGGGCTTCGCGAACCATCTCGGCGGTGGTGGCCGGGTCGGTCATGAGCAGGGGGACGCTGCGGACTTCGACGCCCGGAATGTCGGCGGTGTCGCCGGTGTGGACGAGCCAGCCGTCGAGGATGCCGGTGCCCGAGCGCGCGCCGTAGTAGTTCCCGACCGCCTCCGCGGAGGTCTCCACGCCGATCACCGACAGGCATTCATCGGCCATGCCGCGCAAGGCTTTTCCACCGATCACCGGGGACAGGCCGATCACCTTCGCGCCCGAGGTGCGGATCGCGCCCCGAATGCCGGGCACCGAGAGGATGGCTCCGACGCTCACGACGGGGTTCGACGGAGCGAGCAGGATCACATCGGCGGATTCTATGATTTCCGTCACACCAGGGGCCGGTTTCGCAGCTTCTGCCCCAATAGTCACGAATCCATGGGTCTCCACGTTCGCCCGGTACCGGACCCACCACTCCTGGAAATGGATCGCGCGGCGTTCGCCAGGGTTCTCCGGGTCGCCGATGACGACATGGGTTTCACAGCGGTCGTCGGTCGCCGGAAGCAGCTTCACCCCGGGCCGCCACCGATTGCAGAGCGCCTCGGTCACCGCGGAGAGCGGGTAGCCCTGACGCAGCATTTCCGAGCGGATGAGATGGGTGGCGATATCGCGGTCGCCGAGGCCGAACCAATCGGGCTGCGCGTGGTATTTCGCCAGCTCCTCCTTGGCGTTCCAGGTCTCGTTCGCGTGTCCCCAGCCGCGTTCCGGATCGATGCCGCCACCCAGGGTGTACATGCAGGTGTCCAGGTCAGGGCAGATGCGCAGCCCGTGCATCCAGACGTCGTCGCCGACATTGACGATGGCCGTGGTGTCGGCTCCGGGCAGCAGCTCGCGCACGCCCATCAGGAACCGGGCGCCGCCGACTCCGCCGACCAGGACCGCGATCCGCAGGCCGGTGCCGGGCGCGGTGTCCGCTTGTTCTCGAGTCACATCCGCACAGCCTATGCGCTGACGGGCCGAAAGCGGCCCGCAGCTCATTTGCTGTGAATTTGCTGCCTGATCTGCGGGAACGTCGTCAGAAGGGGTCACAGATGGTAACGGAATCGCTTCGGCAGCTTGACCATCGCCGCTCCCGGCGTGTCTAATCACAGGCATGTCATTCCGGGTCCGCGTGAGAGTGCAAGGCGCGGACGGGTTTTCGAACAACTGTTCGCACCGGAGTGACGCAAGCTCGGGGATGGCCGCGGGACTACGCCGCGGTGTTGGGCCGTCGGTGGGATCGGCTCCGACGGATTAATCATTCTGCGCTAACACACAGTGAGGAGGCGGAGCGATGGCCGATGAGCTGGCCCCGTCGGGCATTCCGGGCGGTGTATCGCAAACCGATTCCACGACTGGCGCAGCACCTGACTTCTGCGCCGACGATCGGAACGGATACGAGGGGGGTGAACCGATGACGACGCGGCCGGGGGGCGGACAGTGGGCGCGAGCTGCCTACCAGCCCGAACCACCGCGGCTGAGCCTGATCGTCACCGGTGCCGAGGATATGTACGACACTTTCGCGCGCGGCGGTCGCATGATGACCGAAGCCGAACAATGGCAGGAACGGGCGCTGTGCGCCCAGACCGATCCGGAGGCGTTCTTCCCCGAGAAGGGCGGCTCCACCCGCGAGGCCAAGCGCATCTGCCTGGGCTGCGAGGTCCGCGACGAGTGCCTGGAATACGCCCTCGCCAACGACGAGCGCTTCGGCATCTGGGGCGGCCTCTCCGAGCGTGAGCGCCGCCGCCTCAAGCGCGGCATCATCTGACCCGCCTCTCCGCGCCTTCAGCGGACGGCTCACAGCCGTCGACCGCCGGCAACCCGTGCCGGCGGTTGGGAGCCGATACAACTTCGGGCGTACCCGACGAGTCACCCCGGCCTCACGAAACTCGTTGTCGCGAAACGTAGTTCGGGGGCTTACTACTCGGGCTCGGGATCGATGATGTCGGGCTCCACCCCGAGGTAGGTCGCGATCTGCTGCACGAGGACCTCGCGCAGCAGGTCGACCAGGTCGTCCGGGTCACCGGCCCGCAACTCCAAAGGCTTGCGGAACAATACGACCCGCGCGCGGGTGGCCATGCCGTAGCGATCCACCCCCGCGGGGATCAGACGGGACAGCGGCACTGGTCCGTCGGCCACCACCTCGTCCGGCCAGGTGACCGAATCCGGGTGCAGCGGACGGATTTTCGGCACGTCATCCACCGCGATGTCGAGCTTGGTCAACTGCTCGTGCCAGCGGCTCTCCAAAGGCGCGAACGCCTCCAGCACCAGCCGGTCGAACTCCTGGCCGCGGGTGCGCCGGGCCGGAACCGTCGGAGGCAGCATCGGCCCGCGCACACCCCGCCCGCGGCGGATGACCGACCGCGCGGTGGGCGGCCGCCTCTTACGTGAACGGGTCATACCTTGAATCTAGCTCTTTCTTCTGCCTCCGCTCCGCTCCGGCTGGTTCGCGGCGCTGGAGGTCTCGTTCTTCCCTCCCTCCGCTCCTCCGCTTCGCTCCCCCGCTCCACTCGGTCCAGAACGAGACGCGCCGCGAACCCTCCATGTGGGCCCGATTGACGCTAGTGAGACGGGCTTCATTGAGCGTGTCTGTGTCCAGAGGGCCGCCAGGGGGGTTACCCTGCTTGGCGTGATCCCCATGCGTCGTTGCTGCCGTCCAGGCTGCAAGAACCCGGCCGTCGCGACGCTGACCTATGTGTACTCCGACTCGATGGCGGTCGTGGGTCCCTTGGTCACGGTCGCGGAACCACACTCCTGGGACTTGTGTGAAACACATGCCTCCCGGATCACCGCGCCAAAGGGATGGGAGTTGGTCCGTCACGAGGGCGGGTTTTCCAGCTCCACCCCCGACGACGACGATCTGACCGCCCTGGCCGAAGCCGTCCGCGAAGCCGGATTGCGCCGTCGCACAACGGATCCCGACCCGCGCGCCTACGCCGACTACGCCCCGGCCCCGCAGCGCCCCACCCGCACGGGCCGCACCGGCCGCCGCGGGCATCTACGCGTCCTACCCGACCCGCCCAGCTGATCGAGCGCGCGACACCGGGGCCATACCCGACAAGTCGCCCTCAGCTCACCGAATCACTTGACCCGACAAGTAGGGGCAGGCGAAGTCCGCCTCGGCAAGGGTCTGCTACTAGGGTGTTCCCCATGACAGTCGCCCGGTCCGCCGAGTCCGTTCAAGCAGTCATCAAGGCATACGACGTTCGCGGCGTGGTCGGCGAGCAGATCGACGCGGACTTCGTCCGCGATGTCGCGGGCTCCTTCGCCCGGCTGATGCGCACCGAGGGCGCGCAGCGCATCGTGATCGGTCACGACATGCGTGACTCCTCCCCCGAACTGGCCGCGGCCTTCGCCGAGGGCGTGCTCGCCCAGGGCCTGGACGTGGTGCACATCGGCCTCGCCTCCACCGACCAGCTGTACTTCGCCTCCGGCCACCTGGACTGCCCGGGCGCCATGTTCACCGCCAGCCACAACCCGGCCAAGTACAACGGCATCAAGCTGTGCCGCGCCAAGGCGCTGCCGGTCGGTCAGGACACCGGCCTGGCCACGATCACCGAGGAAGTCATCGCCGGCGTCCCGGCCTTCGACGGCCCGCGCGGCGCCGAGTCCCGCGAGGACCTGCTCACCGCCTACGCCGACTTCCTGCACAAGCTGGTGGACCTGAGCGGTTCGCGTCCGCTGCGCATCGCGGTGGACGCGGGCAACGGCATGGGCGGCTACACCGTGCCCGCCGTGCTGGGCACGCTGCCGCAGTTCACCATCGAGCCGCTGTTCTTCGAACTGGACGGCTCCTTCCCCAATCACGAAGCCAATCCGCTGGATCCGAAGAACCTGGTCGACCTGCAGGACTACGTCCGCAAGACTGGCGCGGACCTGGGCCTGGCCTTCGACGGCGACGCCGACCGCTGCTTCGTGGTGGACGAGAAGGGCGACCCGGTCTCCCCGTCCGCGGTCACCGGCCTGGTCGCCGAGCGCGAGCTGACCAAGGAGCCGGGCGCCACCGTCATCCACAACCTGATCACCTCGAAGGCGGTGCCGGAGCTCGTCACCGAGCTGGGCGGCACCCCGGTCCGCACCCGCGTGGGCCACTCCTTCATCAAGCAGCAGATGGCGGCCACCGGCGCGATCTTCGGCGGCGAACACTCCGCGCACTACTACTTCCGCGACTTCTGGGGCGCCGACTCCGGCATGCTGGCCGCGCTGCACGTGCTGGCCGCGCTGGGCGAGAAGGACCGCACGATGTCGGAATTGGCTTCGGCCTACTCGACATACGCGGCCTCCGGCGAGATCAACTCGACGGTCGCCGACGCGCAGGAGCGGACCACCGCGGTGGTCGAGGCCTTCGGCGGCCGCGCCACCTCGGTCGATCGGCTGGACGGCGTGACCGTGCAGCTGGCCGACGGCGCCTGGTTCAACCTGCGCGCCTCGAATACCGAACCGCTGCTGCGGCTCAACGTCGAGGCGCGATCGCAGGACGATGTAGACGCACTCGTAACCGAGATCCTGAGCATCGTGCGCGCCTGACTGGAATAGTGGAATCACAGAGCTTGGATTCACCAGCGCCTGGTGACCCGATGAGGGGAGGTGGCAACGCCCGATGATCGCTGGGACACCGGTAATCGACCTCGATGACGTCGCCTCGCTGGAGGCGGCGGACGCCGGGGGTGTGCTGCGCTCCGCCGCATCGGGGGGAGCGCAGGTAAGGGCAACCGCCGCCGCGCTTTCCGAGAATGCGCTCGCCCGGCTGACCGATCTGCGCCCGCGCAGTCTGGTCCTGGTCTCCGGGAGCGGACGCGCCGCCCGCGCGGCCGCGCTGCTGATCGCGGCCCTGGGCAACCACACCAGTCTGCCGCTGGTGCCGGCGACCTCGATCCCGCCGTGGGTCGGGCCGCTGGACGTGGTGCTGGTGGCGGGTGACGACGCGGGTGATCCGCGCCTGGCCGAGGCGGTGGACCGAGCACTCCGACGGGGCGCCGAAGTGGTCGTCGCCGCACCGGACGAGGGCCCAATCCGGGCCGCGGCCGCCGGACGCGCCACCATTCTCGCGCCGCGGGTGCGGGTGCTCGACCACAATCTGATGCTCCGCTATCTGGCCGCGGGCCTGGCCGTGCTGACCACCATCGACCCGCATCGGGTCGGACCGCTGGTGCCCGAATTGAACGCTCTCGCAGACCTGCTCGACGAGGAGGCGCTGCGCGACGGCCCGCAGCACGAGGCCTTCCACAACCCGGCCAAGACGCTGGCCACCCGCATGATGCAGCGCAAGCGCGTCGTGCTGGCCGGTGATTCCGCCGCGGCCGCCGAGCTCGCCGGACACGGGTCGGAGGTGCTGCTGGCCACGGCCGGACACATCACCTCGGCCGTCTCGCTCTCGGAAGCCATTGCCGCGCACGGCCGCCTGGTGCAGGCCGCGGGCGTGGCCGCGCCCGGCTTCGATCCGCTGTTCCACGACGAGGAGCTCGACGGGCCCGCGCCGGTGGAGCAGGTGCGGATCTTCGTGGTGAGCGCCGGCCCGGACGAGGTCGCCGTGCGTCGCCGGCTGGCCGTGTTCGGCTCGGACGCCGGGCTCGTCGACACCGACCTGATCACCGTGGACACGGAGGCGGCCGCCGCCCCGCCGGCCGAGGCGCCCGGGCAGCCCGTGCCCGCCGCCGCGAGTGGCGAGGTGGAAAAGCTTGCGGTACTCGCACTTCGGCTGGAGATGGCGGCCGCCTATCTCCGACTACTCGGTTCCCGCCCGGCCACCGGACCGGGACGCTACGACGGGGGCAATTACTAGTGCACGAACTCGTTGGTGCGCTGCGTTCCTACGCTTGGGGTTCGCGCACCGCGCTCGCACAGCTGTGCGGACGACCGGTTCCCTCCGCGCATCCGGAAGCCGAACTCTGGTTCGGGGCGCATCCCGCCGACCCGGCCCGCGTCCAGATCAACGGTCACAGCGAATCCCTGCTGGAGCTGGTCAGCGCCGACCCGCAACACGAACTCGGGCCGGTGGCAGGCGAATTCGGCGGACGGCTGCCGTTCCTGCTGAAGATCCTGGCCGCCGAGGAGCCGCTCTCGCTGCAGGCGCATCCCAGCGTCGAACAGGCCCGGGCCGGGTTCGCGCGGGAGAACCACGCCGGGGTTTCCCTCGACTCGGCCATGCGCAACTACCGCGACGAGAACCACAAGCCGGAACTGGTGGTGGCGCTGGGCCGCTTCGAGGCGCTGGCCGGGTTCCGCGATCCGCGCCAGACCGTGCGGTTGCTCGCCGCCCTCGACGTCCCCGAGCTGAGCCAGTACGCCGATCTGCTTGCCGCCCAGCCCGACTCCGCGGGCCTGCGCACGCTGTTCACCACCTGGATCGCGCTGCCGCAGGCGAGCCTGAGCACGCTGCTGCCCAAGGTGCTCGACGGCTGTGTGCGCTACCTGTCCGAGGCGGGCAGCGGCGGCAAGGAATTCGTGGCCGAGGTGCGCACCGCGCTCGAGCTGGCCGAGGCCTATCCCGGCGATGCCGGGGTGCTGGCGGCGCTGCTGCTCAACCGCATCACCCTGGAACCCGGCGAGGGCCTGTTCCTCGATGCCGGGAACCTGCACGCGTACCTGCGCGGGGTGGGCGTGGAGATCATGGCCAACTCCGACAATGTGTTGCGCGGCGGGCTCACCCCCAAGCACGTGGACGTCCCCGAGCTGCTGCGGGTGCTCGACTTCGAGCCGCTCGACCTGCCGGTGGTCCGCGCGGAACAGATGTCGGACAGTGTCTTCCGCTATCACACGCCCGCGCCGGAGTTCGCGCTCAGCCGCTTCGAGCTGGAGCCGGAGGCCGAGCCGGTGACGGTGGTGGGTTCCGGTCCGGTGATCGCGCTGGTCACCCATGGCCGGGTGCGGCTTCTCCAGGGCAATCACGACCTGATCGTGGAGCGCGGTCGGGCGGCGTGGATCTCGGCGGCGGACGGCGGAATCCGGGCTCAGGCGGTGGACGGTCCCGCTCAGCTGTTCTGCGCCGCGGTGGGCGAGGAGTGACGAGCGGACTGTAGGCTCCTTCCCGGTCACACACGTTTTCTCGACAAAACGGACATCGGAAGGGGCGGTTCATTGTCTGCGGGCGGCGGTAAGAAGGCCATCCTGGCGGCGCTCAGCGCGAATGCGGGCATCGCGGCGGCCAAATTCGTCGGCGCGGCCATCACCGGCTCCGCGTCCATGCTCGCCGAGGCCGTGCACTCGGTGGCCGACACCTCCAACCAGGGCCTGTTGCTGCTCGGCCAGCGCCGCGCCGAACAGGAGGCCGACGAGCTGCACCCGTTCGGCTACGGCCGCAACCGCTACTTCTATTCGTTCGTGGTCGCGCTGGTCATCTTCGCGCTCGGCTCGGTGTACGCCATCTACGAGGGCATCCACAAGATCGAGCATCCCGAGGAACTGTCCAACCCGATCGTCGCGATCGTCATCCTCGGCCTGGCCATCGGGCTCGAGGGGTTCAGCTTCATCACCGCCATGCGGGAATCCAAGCCGCTCAAGGGCAATGCCAGCTGGTGGCGGTTCATCCGCAACTCGCGCAATCCGGAACTGCCGGTGGTGCTGCTGGAGGACTCGGGCGCGCTCATCGGCCTGGTCCTCGCGTTCGCCGCGATCAGCCTGACCATGATCACCGGCGACCCGATCTGGGATGGCGTCGGCACCCTGTCGATCGGCATCCTGCTCGGCGTCATCGCCGTCATCCTGATCGTCGAGATGCAGAGCCTGCTCATCGGCGAGGGCGCGACCCCCGAGGAGGACGCGGCCATCCGCGCCGCCCTGGTCGACGACCGCTGCATCGACAGGGTCATCCACCTGCGCACCCAGTACCTGGGCCCGGAGGAAATGCTGGTGGCCGCCAAGGTCGCCATCGTGCCCGGTCTGGAGATCGCCGAGATCGCCGCGGCCATCGACGAGGCCGAGGCGCGGGTGCGCGCCGAGGTCCCGGCCGCCCGGGTCATCTACCTGGAGCCGGATCTCTATCGCGCCCAGCCGGCCCAGCAGTAGTCAGCGATCGGCGAGGCGGACCACGAACCGCAAACCCGACCAGGTGCCGTCGATGGCGGCGACCTTGTTGTCCACCAGGCCCTGGCCCAGACCGTAAGCGCGAGCGGCGTTCTCACCGAGATCGGTGGGGACGCCGCTCGACTTCTTGGGCCAGGCCAGCCACAGACCGCCGTCGATCGCGAGACGCTCCCGCCAGCCGGAGAACCGGCGGGTCAGGGCGGCGCGGTCGGGGCAGAAGCCGAGGATCACGTCATAGGGCCCGATCCCGGCGCGGCGGTGCAACAGCACCCCGCCGGGCAACTCCCTCAGCTCGAATCCCGCGGGCGCCCCGGCCAGCAGCACCCGGCTCCCGGGCTTGATGCCGAGCTTGCGCGGGAGCGGCGCGCCCGAGTAACCGGCCATGGCCGCAGCGTAGCAATCAGATGCGCCAGCGGCCGGTAAGCAGTTCGAGCGGATCGGTCGGGATGCCGAACTCCTTGCGCAGGGCATGGCGGGCGGCATGGTAGCCGTTCATGCCGTGCACGCCCGGCCCCGGCGGCGTGGCCGAGGAGCACAGGTAGACGCCGGGCAGCGGGGTGGCGTACGGATTCCAGCGCGGGGCGGGCCGGAAGACGGTCTGGCGCAGGGTCATCGCACCCGCGGAGATGTCGCCGCCGATGTAGTTCGGATTGTGCGCGGGCATGGTGACCGCGGTGCGCACATGGGTCGCCAGGATCAGGTCGCGGAAGCCGGGCGCGAAGCGTTCGACCTGGGCGGTGATGGTCTCGGTGAGGTCCTCGGCCGAGCCGTTGGGCACGTGCGCGTAGGTGTAGAGGGTGTGCTTGCCCGCGGGCGCACGGGTGTCGTCGACGACGCCGGGCTGGATGGCCAGCACATAGGGCCGCTCCGCGTGCCGCCCTGCGGCGACGGCCTTTTCGGCGGCCACGGCCTCGGCACGGGTGCCGACCAGGTGCAGAGTTCCGGCCCGATCACACCCCCGCGCCTGCCACGGCACCGGACCCGAGAGCGCGAAATCCACCTTGCAGGCCGCGCCGCCGTAGCGGAACCTGTTGAGCGCGAAGTCGTATCGCGCGGGCAGGGTCGCGATGCGCTGCAGCTCGGCGGGTGCGACATCCAGCAATACCGCTCGGACCTCGTCGAATTCGTCGAGGGAGTCGACACGGTGGCCGGTGACGATGCGCCCGCCGTGCGCGCGCAGATCCTCGGCGAGGGCGTCGATGATGGCCTGGCTGCCGCCGCGCGGCACCGGCCAGCCGCGCACATGGGCGAGCGTGCCCAGCAGCATGGCCACGCCGGCACCCGGGAATCCGCGCGGCGGCCGGATGGCGTGCGCCGATACACCGGTGAGCAACGCGGGCGCCACATCCTCGCGAAAACGCATGTTCCACAACGGCGTCGCCTGCTCGACCATCCGGCGCAGGACGCGCAGTTCGATTCCGGGGTCCAGGCGCAGCATGCCGGACGGGTCGATCGGCGGATGCCGCAGATCCGACATGAGCAGGGCGACCAGGTCCTCCCACTTCCGCACCAGCGGACCGAACAGCCGCCGCCACGCTCCGCCGTCCCGGCCCAGGCCGTCGGCGGTGTGGTCGAGGTCGAGCCAGGCCAGTCCGGCGCGGCCGCCGTCCAGCGGATGCGCGTAGGACACCTGGGGGGTGAGCAGTTCGACCCCGTGCGCCTTCAGATCGAAGGCCCGGAAGAACGGGGACGCCACCGCCATCGGATGCGCGCCCGCGCACAGGTCGTGGTGGAAGCCCGGCAGCGTGACCTCGCCGGTGCGGCACCCCCCGCCGATCCCGTCGGCGGCCTCGTACACCTCGACGTCGAGCCCGGCGCGGGCCAGGATCACCGCCGCCGCGAGCCCGTTGGGACCGGATCCGACCACCACCGCGTCAGCCATGCCTTCAGCGTATGCCCGGGTGGGAGGTCCGTGGGTGATCAGTGGGGCCGGTCACCGCGAACCCATTGGGCGACCAGGATTTCCAGGCGCTGCTGCCGAAAGTCGGGCCGCAGGCGGCCACCCCGATCCAGCGTGGCCAGGCCGTGCATGGTGCTCCAGGCGACTTCGGTGAAGGTCTCGGGGTCGTGCGGCGGCGCGAAGGGCGCGAAGGTGAGCAGCAGTTCGACGAACGCGTCCTTGAGGGCCTGCGGCGCGTCCGGACCGAATTTCAGGTCGGTGCGCAGCAGGAAGATGGCGTCGTAGAGGGCGGCGCTGTCGCGGGCGAAGTCGAGGTAGCCCTGGACCACCGCGCGCAGGGCCTGCTCGGGGGTGTCCGCGGACTCGCGGAGTTCGCGGACCACCCCGGCGAATTCGGCCATCCCCGCCTCGGCGACCGCCGAGACGATGGCGTCCTTCCCGGCGAAGTGGCTGTACAGCACGGGCTGGCTGTATTCGATGCGATCCGCGAGTTTGCGCACGGTGACGGCGTCCCAGCCCTCGGTCTCGGCGATCTCCCGGGCGGTGTCGATGATGCGCTGCCGCCGTTCGATGCGTTCGCGTTCCTTGCGGGTCTGGATGGCGCTCATAGCCGAACTCTAGCACTGCTAGACAATCTACCGACGCAAAAGGTCAGTCACTGGCCCAACCCCGCGAGCCTTCTCCCCACTGTGACCCTCGCCACGGCACGATGAATTCCGCTGGGCCGCACCGTCCACACCCATGACACCCAGCGCAGAGGAGACTGACATGGCGACCACCAAGCCCCACGGACCGGCTTCGTACTTCCCGTCCATCGAGGCCAAATACGGCCGCTCCGTGGACGACTGGTTCACCCTGCTCGCCGAGACCGGCATCACCGGTCAGAAGGACCTGGTGAATTGGCTCGAGACCGAGCACGAGATGGGTCACGGGCACGCCACCGCGCTGGCGCAGTTCCACCTCAACCCCGGCAAGTGGGAGCGCTGACCGCGCCCGCGGAAACCTCCGTCACAACGACATCGGCCGCCCCATCCATGGGAGCGGCCGATGTCGTTGTGACGGATCAGACGTCGGTGGAGAAGCGGATGCCGCCGTCCGGGATGTCGACCCCCGGCCAGATGCGCGCGCCACGCAGCAGTTCACAGCGCGCGCCGACATTCGCGCCGTCGCCGATGACGGCGTCGCGGACCAGGGCGCGCGGACCGATCCGGGCGCCGAAGCCGATGATCGAACGTTCCACGGTGGCACCGGCTTCCACCCGCGCCCCGTCGAACAGGATCGCGCCGTCCAGGCGCGCGCCCGCGCCGACCTCGGCCCCGCGGCCGACGACCGTGCCGCCGATCAGCAGCGCGCCGGGCGCGACGCCCGCACCGGGGTGGACCAGGGATTCGCCGCGCTGACCCGGCAGCGCCGGGGACGGGGCGATGCCGCGGACCAGGTCGGCCGAGCCGCGCACGAAGTCCTCGGGGGTGCCCATGTCACGCCAGTAGGAGACGTCGACGTGGCCCTGGATATGCGCGCCCTCGGCGAGCAGGGACGGGAAGGTCTCGCGCTCGACCGAGACCGGACGTCCCGCGGGGATCTTCTCGATGTACTCGCGGCGGAAGACGTAGCAGCCCGCGTTGATCTGGTCGGTCGGCGGATCCTGGGTCTTCTCCAGGAACGCGGTGACACGACCGTTCTCGTCGGTGGGGACGCAGCCGAAGGCGCGGGGGTCGCTGACCCGCACCAGGTGCAGGGTGACGTCCGCGCCGGAGGTGTGGTGGGTCTCGAGCACCCCGCCCAGGTCGGTGCCGCCGAGCACGTCGCCGTTGAACACCAGCACGGTGTCGGCGCGCAGCTTGGGCAGCACGTTGCGGATGCCGCCGCCGGTGCCCAGGGCCTCGCTCTCGGTGACGTATTCGAGCTCGAGGCCGAGGTCGGAGCCGTCGCCGAAGTGCTCTTCGAACACCTCCGCCTTGTAGGAGGTGCCGAGCACCACATGGGTGATGCCGGCGTCGGCGATGCGCGCGAGCAGGTGCTGCAGGAACGGCAGTCCGGCCGTGGGCAGCATCGGCTTGGGGGCGGACAAGGTCAGCGGACGCAGGCGGGTGCCCTGGCCTCCGACCAGGATCACCGCGTCCGTGGACCCGGCGGTGTTACCGCTGTTCGCCATCTTCTCCCCTGTGTCAGGTGGTCAGTGATACGCGACCGCAGATCCTAACCGCCCCGAATGTTAAACAGAGCCGTTTCGATCTCGTTCGCGCAGTGCGGATCGAACCGCAAGTTTGCAACGCACCGCAAGTCCAGCTTTCAGTGCCACCCGAAGTGGGGCTTGCCACCAGTGCGGATGCCGGTCGGCCTGGAAACGGTACGCGCTGGCGTGATGCGCGGGGAGCATGGTCTCCGGGTGACGACCCGCGGCATGGCCCTTGGCGTGCGTGACCTCGGCGGACGGCACGAAGACATTGTGCCAGCCCGCCCGGCCCATCCGGTCGCCGAAGTCGACATCCTCCATGTACATGAAGTAGCGGGAGTCGAAACCGTCGATGGAATCGAAGGCCGCGCGACGCACCAGCAGGCAGGAACCCGACAGCCAGCCCACCGAACGCTCCGAGATGGCCTCGTTGTCCTGGCGGTAGCGCAGTGTCCACGGGTTCTTGGGCCAGACGCTGCCCAGGATGGCGTGGCCGGCGCCGTCGGCGATGCCCGGCACCGAGCGCGCGGACGGGTAGGTGCTGCCGTCCGGCTCGAGCACCTTCGGACCCAGCGCACCGGCGCGCGGCCAGCGGCGGGCGGCGGCCAGCAGTTCGTCGATGGCGTCGGTACCCCAGCGCACGTCCGGGTTGGCGATGACGATGAACTCGATGTCCGGGTCGATCTCGGCCACCGCGCGGTTGATCGCGCCGCCGTAGCCGATATTGCCGCCGGTGCGCAGCAGGCGCACGTGGGCGTTGGCCTCGGCGGCCAGTTCCGGGGAACCGTCGACCGAGCCGTTGTCGGCCAGGATGACCTGCGGCTTCTCACCGGTCGCGATGGCCAGGGTGCTGATGAAGTGTTCCAGGTGCTCGCCGGGCGAGTAGGTCACCGTGACGACTGCCAGCTGCGGTTTTTTCGCCGCGGCGGGGGGCTGTCCGACAGAATCCGAGGGGCTCACGGGGGCCCAGGATAGTCGGAGACGGCGGCCAGTGCGTCGTTCAGTGCCGACTTCCAGTCCCGCAGCGGCGACAGGCCGCCCGCGGCCCACGAATTGCCCGAAAGGACCGAATACGCCGGGCGCGGAGCGGGTCTCGGGAAATCCTCGGTGCCACAGGGCCGTACGCGGTCAGGGTCCGCGCCGAGGCCGGTGAAGACCGCGCGCGCCAAATCGAACCAACTGGCTTGTCCGGCATTGGTGGCGTGCAGGATTCGGGGTACCCCGGGATTGACACCGGTCCCCAGCATCCCCGCCAGTTCCAGCAGACCCGCCGCGAGATCGAGGGCGTAGGTCGGTGAGCCGATCTGGTCGTCCACCACCGTGATGGTGTCGCGCTCGCCCTCCAGCCGTCGCATGGTCGCCACGAAATCACCGGTGTCGCCGGTGTAGACCCAGGCGGTCCGCACGATGCGCGCGTCCGGCGAATACTCCAGAACCGCTTGCTCGCCAGCGAGTTTCGTCCGCCCGTAGACCGTGGCCGGTCCGGTCGGATCGTCCGGTTCGTACGGATGAGAGGCCGTGCCGGGAAACACGTAATCGGTGGAGACGTGAATGAGCCGGGCGCCGCGTTCGGCGCACACCCGGGCCAGCACGCCCGGCCCGGTGGCGTTCACCGCGAAAGCCGCCTCGGGCTCGGACTCGGCCTGATCGACGGCGGTGTAGGCCGCGCAGTTGATCAGTACGTCACCGGGTTTCACCAGTTCACGCACGGCGTCGGCGGCGGTGATGTCGAGATCGGCGTGGGTCAGGCCGCGCGCCCCGGGAGCGAGGGTGGTCAGGGCCCGGCCGAGCTGGCCGCGCGCTCCGGTCACCAGCAGCCGGGCGGTCTCGTGGCGCGGCCGCCCGATGCTCGGGCTCACGTCGTCGGCAATCACGGCTGCCAGTGTGGCACGCCACGTCCGCCACCCCGCGAACCCGTCGCGACCTGTGGATTCATTCGGACAGACCGGGGTAATCGGGCGACATCGCGCGACTCACGGAGTCCGGGCTACGGCAACTGAACGGTTACCGCCACTAGCCTGCAGGGTGGGGGTCTCCCATTCGATTCGACCTCGCTTGCCGGGGTCCAGTGGGCCGAGTTCGGAAAGGACAGTCGGTTGCCAGAGAGTGCCTGGGCATCCGTGCCGCGAGGGTCCCGCCCATCAGCGATGCGCCCGCGGCAGCGGGGCGGGCCGGGCCGGGCACTGGCGGCGCTGGCGGCGGTGCTGGCCCTGACGGTGACCGGACTCGGCTGGCACAGCGTGGACCAGCTGGTGTCGGGCATCGAGCGGATCGGCAATCTGGGGCTGGGCGGCGGCAAGTCCGACGGCGCGACCGACATCCTGATGGTCGGCATCGACGCCCGCACCGACGCGCACGGAAATCCGCTCACCCAGCACGAATTGGCCATGCTGCACGCCGGCGACGACGGCGAGGGCGGACTCAATACCGACACCATCATCCTGATTCGGGTGCCCAACAACGGGCGGTCCGCCGTGGCCGTCTCCATCCCGCGCGACTCCTACGTGGACATCCCGGGCCTGGGCAAGGGAAAGATCAACTCCGCGTACGGCATCACCAAGTCGACCCTGCAGCAGAAGCTGATCGATCAGGGCGTCTCCCCCGCCGAGGCGGAGAAGCGCTCCACCGAGGCCGGGCGGCAGGCGCTGGTCAAGTCGGTGGCCGGGCTCACCGGCATCACCGTCGACCACTACGCCGAGGTCGGGCTGCTGGGCTTCGTGCTGCTCACCGACGCGGTCGGCGGGGTCGACGTGTGCCTGAACAACGCAGTGGACGAACCGCTCTCGGGCGCGGACTTCCCGGCCGGCAAGCAGAAGCTCGACGGCGCAGAGGCTTTGAGTTTCGTGCGCCAGCGCCACGACCTGCCGCGCGGCGATATCGATCGGATCGTGCGCCAGCAGGTGTACATGGCGCAACTGGTGCACCAGGTGCTCAGCGCCAAGGTGCTCGCCAGCCCCGGCCGGTTGAAGGAGCTCAGCGACGCGGTCGGCCGCACCGTGGTGCTCGACGACGACTGGGACGTGCTCAGCTTCCTGCACCAGCTGCAGGACCTGGCGGGCGGCGAGGTGAAGTTCGAGACCATTCCGGTCAAGGACCTCAATGGCTGGACCGACAACGGCGAATCCGTGGTGCGGGTGGATCCGACAGCCGTGCACAAGTACGTGACCGCCGCGGTCGGCGACGACGACGAGGACACCAAGGGCGACGGCGGCATCGAGCCGTCCACTGTCGTCGCCGACGTCTACAACGCCTCCGGCGCCGGCGGCCTGGCCGGGCAGGCCGCACAGGCGCTGGCGGCCAAGGGTTTCCGCACCGGCACGGTGGACAACTGGATCGGCGGGCCGGTGCAGAGCAGCCGGGTGCTGGCCGCCTCGGGCGGCGACCCCAAGGCGCGCGCGGTGGCGCAGGCGCTGGGCGGGCTGCCGGTGATGGCGGAGCCGGGACTGCCCGAGGGCTCGGTCCGCGTGGTGCTGGCGGGTGACTACTCTGGTCCGGGTTCGGCGAAGGGCAGCGTCACGTTCGATTTCTCCGGAACCGCGACCGCGACGCCTGTGCCCCCAGCCCCACCTATCGACGCCGGCACGAACGGACCGAAATGCGTGAACTGAACGAGACCCTCACCGAAGCGGTACTCGACCCCATCCTCGCCCGCGACCCCGCCGGGCCGCGCATCACCTATTACGACGACGCCACCGGCGCGCGCATCGAACTGTCCGCGCTCACGCTGGCCAACTGGGCGGCCAAGACCGCCAATATGATTCGCGACGAATTCGGGCTCACCTCAGGCGCCCGCGTGGCGGTCCTGCTGCCGGCGCACTGGCAGACCGCCGCGGTGCTGCTGGGCTGCTGGTGGGCCGGCGTCGAGGTGGTGCTGCACGCCGATCCGGACGCCGAACTGGCGCTGGTGACCGCCGACCGCATCGACGAGGCCGAGGGTATCGCCGAGGTGGCCGCGCTCTCGCTGGACCCGATGGGCATGCCGGTGCGCGACCTGCCGATCGGCGTCACCGACTACGCCACCTCGGTCCGCGTCCACGGCGACCAGTTCCGCCCGCACGGCATCGGCTGTGCCCTGGATGGCACCTCGGTCTCCGCCGTCCTCGACGAGGCCCGCAAATCGGCTGCCCGCCAGGGCTTCACCGCCGAGGACCGGGTCCTGTCCACCACATCCTGGGACACCCCCGCCGAACTGATCGACGGCTTCGTCGCGGTACTGGCCGCCGGCGCCTCACTGGTCCAGGTCACCAACCCCGACCCCACCGCCCACGAGCGCCGCGTCGCCTCCGAGCGCGTCACCGCCCAGCGCCGCTGACGATCTGCCGCCGGGCGATGGGGTTCCAGGGGCTGCATGCCGTCGGGCGACTTGGGGCTCCAGAGCCTGCCGTCGTCGGGCGACTTGGGATTCCAGAGCCCGCCGTCGTCGGGCGACTTAGGGTTCCAGAGCCCGCCGTCGTCGGGCGACTTGGGGTTCCAGAGCCTGCCGTCGTCGGGTGACATGGGGTTCCAGAGCCCGCCGTCGTCGGGCGGTATGGGGTTCCAGAGGCTGCTGCCGTCGGGCGACATGGGGTTTCAGGGGCTTGCCCCTGAGAGTTGCTCCTACCTCGGTAGGAGCACACTTTCCCTCCTCGGGATGTTTATCCACGGCAAGCGTTTACGTACCGTGGAGTCATCCGATGACGAGGGAGTCCCGCGATGATGAGTCCCCGATACTGGGCCCGATGGATGGTCGAGCACGGTGCCCCGCGCTGGGGTCTGCGTTGGCAGGCCCGCCACGATGTTCCATTCGCGAAACTGATCACCACGTCGGACGCGCTCCACGATCCGTACCCCCTGATCGAGGACATCCGTGCCCGCGGCCGTCTGGTACACAACCCGTACACCTGGGCGACGGCCGACTACGAGCTGATCCGCGCCATCCTGCGCGACAATCGCTTCGGCGCGTTCGGCCCGGACGGCGTGGACATGCCCGCCTGGCTGCGCGATCGCCTGAAGCGGGCGCAGACGCCGCCGAATCCGGTGGAGCCGCCGTCCATGCTGATGATCGATCCGCCCGATCACACCCGCATCCGCAAGTCGGTGTCGGCGGCGTTCACCCCGCGCGCCATCGGCCGGCTGCGTGATCGGGTGGAGTCGGTGACCGCCGAACTGCTCGACGAGCTGCCGCCGCAGGGCTCGGCCGACCTGATCTCGGCCTTCGCCCAGCAGGTGCCGATCGCCATCATCACCGAGATGCTGGGTTTCCCGCAGGCGTCCCGCAACGAGTTCCTGAGCTGGGGTGACGCCGCCAGCCCGCTGCTGGACATCGGCGTCTCGTGGCGGGCCTGGCGCGACGCGTACGCGGCGATGGGCGTGATGGACGAGTACCTGAACGGGCATCTGGCGAAGCTGCGGGCCACCCCGGGCGAGGACATCCTGTCCAGTCTGGTGACGGCCGGGGAACTGAACGAGCGCGAGCTGAAGGCGACCGCGAGCCTGCTCATGGGTGCGGGGTTCGAGACCACAGTGAACCTGATCGGCAACGGCGTGGTCCAGCTGCTGTCGCACCCGGAGCAGCTGGCCATGCTGCGCGCGGATCCGGATCTGTGGCCGCAGGCTATCGACGAGATCCTGCGCTTCGACCCGCCGGTCACCATGACCGCGCGCATCGCCCTGGCCGACGCCGAGGTCGGCGATCAGCGGCTGGCGGCGGGCAGCGTCCTGGTGATGTCGCTGGCGGGCGCGAACCGCGATCCCCAGAAGTTCACCGACCCCAATCGGTTCGACATCACCCGCGCGAACGCCCGCGAGCACCTGACCTTCTCCAGCGGCATCCACACCTGTCTGGGCGCGAGCCTGGCCCGGATGGAGGGCGTGCACGCGCTGCGGGCCCTGTTCGACGCGTTCCCGGATCTGGCGCTGGCGGGTGCGCCCGAACGCCGCCCGCTCTACACGCTGCACGGGTACGCGCACATGCCGGCGCACCTGGGCCGCCGGGCCACCGCCACGGTGTAGCCCACCGCGAATCGGGATCGGTTGCGGCTCAATAGAAGCCGACGACGTCGTCGCCCCACACGTAGTTGCGGTCGCGGTCGGGATCGTCGATGACCCGGTCCACGCCGTCGATGACGAGCGTGGTCCGGGTGGCGGCGTGGTAGGGCGGCCAGTGCTTGGATCCGTCGATGGCGGCGGGCACGCCGTATCCGGCGAAGGCCAGCCAGCGGCGCATCACCCGGCCCGAAACCTCCTGCGCCGCTTTGCGTCCGCCGAGCCAGAAGGTCGGGTCGTAGTCGAAGGAGCCGAAATTGCCGAACACATACGGCAATTCGGTGGCGTGGCCCGCGCCGACCCGGGCCGCCTTGAGCATCGGCGTGGCGTGGTCGAACCGGTACATCCAGGTCGGCGAGTGCGTGGAGTGCGCGTCGGCCACCCACTGCGCGGGCATCCGGAACGCGGCGTCGGTCGACATGATCATCGCGCCGCGCGACGTGCCCGCGGCGTAGGCGGCCGCGAACTCGGCGACGCGTTCGGGTGACAGGCCCGGATGCTCGGCGGCGACCGAACGCAGCATGGAGTTCACCGCGTCCGGGGTGACCGGCATGATCGGCGAGCGCAGCAGCCGGAACAGCGAGGATTCGTCCTTGTTGGTGCCGATGAGCAGTGGCACCCGATGCGACCGCCCCTGCTGGAAGCGCTCGCTCGGGTAGCCGGGCAGCACATCGCCGTCCACCACGGGCGCGGCGGCCAGGCGGCCCGGTTCCCGCGCGGGCACCTCGTCGAAGAGGGTTCCCGCCGCGGTCACCATGCGTTCGAGCGGCATGGTGAGCAGTTCGGTCGCGCGATCGGGCGGCAGCTCCAGCAGCTCCAGATAGCGCTTGGCCACCACGGCGGCCCGCTCCGGACCGAAAACCGCTGTGGCGGGCGGTGATTGGGCGATGGCCCGATGGAACAGGCCCGCCGACAGCGGCGAGGTGAGCAGCGCGGTGACGCAGCCCGCGCCGGAGGATTCGCCGAAGATGGTGACATTGCCGGGGTCCCCGCCGAAGGCCGCGATATTGTCGCGCACCCAGGCCAGGGCCGCGACCTGGTCGTGCAGGCCCAGATTCGGGACGAACTCCTTCCCCAGCGAGGACAGGTCCAGGAAGCCCAGGGCGCCGACCCGATAGTTGACGCCGACCACGATCACCTGACCGGCCTCGGCGAGGCGGCGGCCGTCGTAGATGGCCTGGGCGGCGGTTCCCAGGCAGTACGCGCCGCCGTGCAGCCACACCATGACCGGGCGGGGTTCGTCGACGGCGGCGGCCGGGGCCCAGACATTGAGCCAGAGGCAGTTCTCGCCCATGCGCAGGTTGGCGTCGACGGGCACGAAGCCGGGGGTCTGCGGGGCGACGTCGCCGTAGCGCACGCATTCGCGGACGCCGGTCCAGGGTCGCGGGGGTTGCGGCAGGCGGAAGCGGTGGGGACCGGCCGTGCTGTCGGCATAGGGGATGCCCCGCCAGACCGCGGCCGACCCGATCACGGCGCCCGACACGTCGCCGTACACCGTCCGTGCCACCGGCACGTCATCGCGTTCGGTCCGCTCGTCGAAGATCCGAGTGTTCATACGACACCTCCTCGTACTCCGTAAATCGAGGGTACTGGTGGTTCGCGGGTCGCCGGGCGATCATCGTCAGCGCGCCGCACGAGCTCGGCGGCGTGGTCTACGCTGGCCGGGTGCCGAGCTATGCGTATCGATGCCGCAGCTGCGGCGACACCTTCGAGCTGACCCGTCCGATGGCCGAGGCGTCCGCCCCCGCGACCTGCCCCGGCGGCCACGACGACACCGTCAAGCTGCTGACCACCTTCGGAACCGTGAGCCGGGGCGGCGCCGCCCCGGTGTCCATGCCCGCCCCGCCGGCGGGCGGCGGCTGCTGCGGTGGCGGAGGCTGCTGCTAGCTCGCCGGTCCGGCGTTCTCGTCCGTCTTCTTGTCCGTGTGGCCCAGTGCGCGATCCGGGGCCACACGGTCGCGGACGCGTTGTTTCAGCAGGGCGATATCGGGAAAACCGCCGTCGGCCTTGCGTTCCCAGATCTGCTCGCCGTCGACGGTGATGCGAAAGACGCCGCCCTCGCCCGGGACCAGGGCGACCTCCGACAGGTCGGTGGCGAAAGTGGTCAGCAACTCCTGGGCCATCCAGCTCGCGCGGAGCAGCCAGCGGCACTGTGTGCAGTATTCGATCGCTACGCGAGGCATGTCCGCGACCCTATCCCGCTCCACCGACAGCGCCGCCCGCACCCGTCCGCTGCCCGCGGTACGCACCGCCCGCATCGTCCGAATCGGTGGCGGCGGAACGACTTCCGCAGCCGGCCCGGCCACGGCGTGACGCCCGGATCTGTCGGTGCCCTCGGATAGAAATATGTCAACCGAGGAAGGGGGATGGATGACCACCGCTTGGACCGCCGATCACATCGGCTCGCTCGCACCGGACGCCGCGTCGCTGACCGCCGCCCGCAAATTGCGCGGCAAGTGGAGCGGCACCGGGATTCACGACACGGCGCTGTGGGGGCTGTGCAAGGGCAGCGGCAGCCGCCCGTACCAAACCATCGTCGACCTGGCCGGACCCGCCTACAAGTGCACGTGCCCGAGCCGCAAGTTCCCGTGCAAGCACGCGCTGTCGCTGCTGCTGTCGTGGAGCGCCGGCGAGGTTCCCGC
The DNA here is from genome assembly GCF_040630785.1 of Nocardia sp. NPDC005746. Classification (NCBI taxonomy): domain Bacteria; kingdom Bacillati; phylum Actinomycetota; class Actinomycetes; order Mycobacteriales; family Nocardiaceae; genus Nocardia; species Nocardia sp. NPDC005746. Next base: position 177,232 of record NZ_JBEXYE010000012.1, on the reverse strand, counting down.
CGCGGACGCCGTGGGCGACTTCGCGGCCGACTGGCTGGGCGGCCGGGCCGCCCGCGCCGCCAAGAAGGCCGCGCCCGAGGCCAAGCCCGCGGCGGCCTCCGGGGCCACCGCCGATCAGCGCCGCGCCCGGGTCACCGCGGGCCTGGCCGACCTGGACACCTGGCTCACCGACCAGGTCCGCACCGGCCTGGCCCAGTCCGACCGTTCGATGCGCGCCTTCGAGACCGTGGCGGCGCGCATGGTCGACGCGCAGGCCCCCGGCGTGGCCGCCACGCTGCGCCAATTACCGCTCGCCACAAGCCATTCCGACTGGCCCCGGCTACTGTTGCGCGAATACGCCCGGCTGCACCTGCTGGCGGCCGCGCACACCCGCCTCGACGAGCTCTCCCCCGGCCTGCGCGCCAGCGTGCGCACCCACATCGGCTACCAGACTCCGGCCGAATCGGTCCGCACCGAACCCGCGATCCGCGACCGCTGGCAGGTCCTGGGCGTCCGCACCACCGCCGAGGACGGCCTCTACACCCGCCGGGTCTGGCTGCGTGGACGGGCCTCGGGCCGCTGGGCCCTGATCCTGGACTACCACCACGGCAGCCCCGCGTTCCCCAACGACACCCCGGCCCCGGGCTTCCAGGTGGACGCGAACCTGCACTTCTACCCCGCGGCCGCTCCGCTGCGCGCGGTCTGGGGCGACCGCCACGAGGACATCCCCGAGCCCTTCACCACGATCCCGCAGCCGGGATTCGCCGGCGCGAAGAACCGCGGTGATCACGTAGGAGCGGCAACCGGATCCACCGGCGATCCGCTCGAATCCGACTCGGTGGCAGTAGATTCCCGTGCTGCATTCGATCCGGCGATCGCCGGCGGGAGCAGCGACTCGATCGCAGCCACGCCCACGGGCGCGGAGCCGGACCGGCGGCCCGGCAGTATCGCGGCCGCGCTGGACGAGCAGGCGCGGGCGCTGGGAGCCGATCCGTTCCTGCGATCGTGGCCGGTACTGCTGGTCGATGTCGTGCCGGTTCGCGGCGAAAAGGGTTGGGAAATCGTGGAATCCGGGGGCGACGCGCTGCCGGTGTCGACGGCCGAGGGTGAGCCGTGGCGGCTGCTCGGCCTGTCCGGCGGGCACGCGGTCACGCTGCTGGCCGAGTGGACCGTGGACGGCGTGGTCCCCGTCGCGGCGCTCGCCGACGGTGTGATGATGGATGTCGGTGTGGCACCGGGGACTCCGAACCCGGTCCGCGGCGGGATCGAGGACGCCGGCAGCGCCGAGCTGGTGTCGGCGGCTCTGGTCGGCACGGCACGACGACAGGCGGACCTGTCGGGGTTGGCCGCGCCCGTCAGCCCGGCGGCGACCGCGCTGAGCGGGGATCCGGCGGTCGTGCTGCTGGAATCCATTGCGCTGCAGGACTGTTTTGCTCGCGGCGGCGTCACCGCCGGTTCCGGCGAGCGCGGGGGCGCCGCGTCCGATGACGAGCGGCGGTTGCTGCCCGCCGCGGCGGGGGCGCGGCTGATCGACATGCTGTCGGACAACTCGCCGTTCCTCGAGGAGTGGTTCGCCCTGGCCGCGCCGCGGGATTTCCGCGCGCCGGACGGCTTGGTGAGCGTCCTGCTCGATCGCGCCAAAGCGCTCGCGCCGCATCGGGAGTCGCTGTTGCGGCTGGCCGGGGCGCGAGGCCGGTGGCTGGCCGGGCAGCACCCGGGCTGGAAGTCGCTGGTGCGGGCGGCCGCCGAGGACGAGAGCGTGTGGTCTCACGGCCGGGCGACTGAACGGCGCAGCTGGCTGACCCAGTTGCGGCAGCGCGACCCGGCGGCCGCGAGCGCCGCCTTGGCCGGATCGTGGGGTACCGAGTCCGGGCCGGGCAAGGCCGATCTGCTCGCGGTGCTCGCCGATGGGCTCTCACTCGCCGACGAGCCGCTGCTCGAAGCCGCGCTCGACGATCGGCGCGCGGAGGTGCGGCGGCTGGCCGCGGATCTGCTGGGACGACTGCCGGATTCGGCGTTCGCGCAACGGATGTCACAGCGGGCGGCGGCCTGGCTGAGTTTCGGAGCGCACCCGGTCGCGCCGCGGCTGGTCACCACCGGACCCGGCGTGCTCGACGCCGCGGCCCGCCGCGACGGAGTCGGGGATTCCTTCGGCTACACCGCCTACCGGGCCGACGGGGCACTCGATCTGGCCGCCGAATGGCTGCACCGGGTGGTGGCCGCCACGCCGTTGCGGCACTGGGAACGCCTCCTCGGGTCGCCCGAGGAGGCGGTCCGGGTGTCCATGGCCGACGGTGTGCGCGGACCCCTGCTGGCCGGCTGGACCGATGCCGCACTGGCACAGGGTGATCCGGCGTGGGCGTGGGCCCTGTTCGGGGCGATCTCCGGCCCGGCCGCCCGCGACGCGGATTCCGGCAGGCTGCGCGCCCTGTTCGCGCTCCAGCCCGAAGCCGATCAGGTGCGGTACCTGCGCGGGCTGGATTCCAGCTCGCTCGCCGAGATCGAAGCACTGTTGCATGCCATGCCCCGGCAGTGGCCCGGCCCCATGGCCGAGCACGTGCTGCGGCTGCTCACCGAACGCGCTCAGCTGTGCGCCGACCGGCCAGGTGCGCCCGGCCTGGCACCCGGCTCGTATCGGACGCTGTTCCGCGCGGCGTCCGCCCATTTCCCGGTGGGGCTGGCCGGGATGGTGTCCGGTCTGGCCCGCCGCTGCGCGGATCCGTACTGGGAGCAGCATTTCGACCAGCTCGCCCAAGACCTCATTGAACGCAAGACGATGCTCGAGGAGTTGCAGTGACCATTGCTCAGGAAGTCACCATCGCTCAGGAACCGGACGCCCTGCTGCGCCCGCACGCCGAACAGGCCTTCGCCGACGAGCTGAAGGCCCTGGCCGCGGCCGACGACCGCCCGCGTCCGCCCTCCTGGAACCTGTCGCCGTGGGCGGTGGTCACCTATCTGCTGGGTGGCACGCTGTCCGACGGCACCGTGATCACGCCCAAGTACGTGGGCCCGCGCCGGATCATGGAGGTCGCGGTCGCCACCCTGGCCACCGACCGCGCGCTGCTGCTGATCGGCGTCCCCGGCACCGCGAAAACCTGGGTGTCGGAACATCTCTCGGCCGCCATCGCCGGACATTCGACGCTGCTGGTGCAGGGCACCTCCGGTACCGCGGAGGAGGCCATCCGCTACGGCTGGAACTACGCCCGGCTGCTGGCCGAAGGTCCGAGCGAGGCGGCGCTGGTGCCCTCGCCGATCATGACCGCCATGCGCGCGGGCTCCATCGCCCGGCTCGAGGAGCTCACCCGCATCCCGTCGGATGTGCAGGACGCGCTGATCACGGTGCTGTCGGAGAAGACGCTGCCGGTGCCGGAGCTGGGCACGGAGGTACAGGCGGCCAAGGGCTTCAATGTGATCGCCACCGCCAACGACCGCGACCGCGGCGTCAACGAGCTGTCCTCCGCGCTGCGCCGCCGGTTCAACACCGTGGTGCTGCCGCTGCCGGCCGGGGAGGACGAGGAGGTCTCCATCGTCACCCGCCGCGTCGAACAGCTCGGTGTCGCACTGGAACTGCCCGCCGTGCCCGCGGCCGCCGAGGAGATCCGCCGCGTGGTGCGGGTGTTCCGCGAACTGCGCTCGGGCATGACCGAGGACGGCCGCACCAAGCTCAAGTCGCCGACCGGCACGCTGTCCACGGCCGAGGCGATCTCGGTGATCACCAATGGCATCGCGCTGGCGGCGCACTTCGGCGATGGTGTGCTGCGGCCCGCCGATATCGCGGGCGCGGTGCTGGGCGCGGTCATCAAGGATCCGGTGGCCGACCAGGTGGTGTGGACCGAGTACCTGGAAGCCGTTGTGCGGCAGCGCCCGGACTGGGCGGACTTCTACCGCGCCTGCCGCGAGGTGCACGTATGACGGCCGCCACGATCCCGGCCGACACCGCCGACACCGCCCTGCCGAGCGAGACCGCGGCCTCCACCGAGGCCACGGGCCCGGCGGAGACGCGGGTGTTCGGCATCCGCCATCACGGCCCCGGGTCGGCGCGCTCGCTGGCGCTGGCGCTGGCGCGGTTCCGTCCCGACGCCATCCTCATCGAGGGCCCATCGGACGCCGATCCGCTGGTCGGATACGTTGCGGCCGAGGGCATGTCACCGCCGGTGGCCCTGCTCGCCTATCAGCCCGACAGTCCCGCCAAGGCCGCGTTCTGGCCCTTCGCGACCTTCTCCCCGGAGTGGGTGGCGCTGCGGTACGCGGCAGAACACGGTGTGTCCGCGGGCTTCTGCGATCTTCCGGCCTCGATCTGCCTGGCCGTGGAGGACGAGCCGGGCGATCGGACCGACCCGCTCGGCATCCTGGCCTCGGCCGCCGGATACGACGACGCCGAACGTTGGTGGGACGCCATCGTCGAATCCGCCTCGGACGCCGATATCTTCCCGGCGGTCAACGAGGCCATGGGCGCCCTGCGCGAGCACGCGGAGGATCGTGCGGAGATCTCGGAGGAATCCGATTCCGTCGTCCCGGCCGAGGGGTCCGGGACAACGGAGGAGGAGCCGTTCTCGGCCGCCACGGCGCGGATCACGGTGGACGCGCATACGCTGCGGCGTGAGGCGCACATGCGGCAGATCATGCGAAAAGCCTTGAAGGACGGGGCGAAACGGCTGGTCGTGGTGTGCGGCGCGTGGCACGCGCCCGCGCTGGAGGGCAAGCTGGGCCCGGCCGCGGCCGATGCCCGGCTGCTCAAGGGCCTGCCCAAGGGCAAGGCCATGCTGACCTGGGTGCCGTGGACGCATTCGCGGCTGGCGAGCTCGTCCGGCTACGGCGCGGGCATCACCTCCCCGGGGTGGTACCACCACCTGTTCACCGAGACCGACCAGCCGATCGCCCGCTGGCTCACCAAGGTAGCGGGCACCCTGCGCGCCCACGATCTGCCGGTGTCGAGCGCGCACATCATCGAATCCATCCGGCTGGCCGAGACTCTCGCGACCCTGCGGGAGCGGCCGCTGGCCGGACTGTCGGAGGTCACCGAGGCCACCCGGTCGGTGCTGTGCGACGGCGACGAGACCCTGTTGCGGCTGGTCAGCACCGAACTGGTGGTGGGCGAGGCGCTGGGGACGGTGCCCGAGGGCACGCCGACGGTGCCGCTGGAGGCGGACCTGCGGGCCCAGATCAAGACGCTGCGGCTCAAGCAGCAGGCCCTGGAGCGCACCGTCGACCTGGATCTGCGCACCGACGGCGGGCTCGCGAGATCGCGTCTGCTGCACCGGCTCCGGCTGCTGGGCATCGGGTGGGGCCGGCTGACCGACAGCCAGGTCCGCAACGCGGGCACCTTCCGCGAGACCTGGACCCTGCGCTGGCGGCCGGAACTGGCGATCGCGATCGTGGAGGCGTCACGCTGGGGCACCACCCTGCGGTCGGCCGCGGAGGCGAAGATCCTCGACGCCGCCCGGGATCCGGACGCCACGGTCGGGAAGGTGGCGTCCGCGCTGGAGGAGGCCTTGCTGGCCGATCTCGGCGGGGCCACCGACGGACTGATCGCCCGGCTGGAAACCGTTGCGGCCCTGGATCACGATGTCACCCACCTGATGTCGGCGCTGCCCGGCCTGCTGCGCATCGCCCGCTACGGCGACGTGCGCGGCACCGACGGCGCGGCGTTGACCCGGGTGGCGGACAGCCTGCTGGTCCGCAGTTGCGCCGGCCTGCCGGGCGCGGTGACCGGACTCGACTCCGACGCGGCCGCCGCGCTGCGCAGCCGGATCGACGCGGTGCACCTGGCGCTGTCGAACCGCGACGACGAATGGGCTTCGGGGACTTGGCTGTCCACCCTCGAGACGCTGGCCGATCGCGACGACGTCAACGGCGGCATCGTCGGCCGCGCCGTGCGGCTGCTCTGCGACGCCGAGCGCATCGGCGGCGAGGAGTCCGGCCGCCGACTATCCGCGGCGCTGTCGGTCGGCCGCACCGCGCCGGACAAGGCGGCCTGGATCGACGGTTTCCTCGGCGGCCGCGGCCTGCTGCTGGTGCACGACCGAAACCTGTTGTCGCTCATCGACGGCTGGCTGGGTGGACTCGACGAGGACCAGTTCGTGGCCACCCTGCCCCTGCTGCGCCGGACCTTCGGCGCGTTCGAGGCCGGGGAGCGGCAGGCGATCGGCCAGGCCGTCCGCCACGGCGCGCCGACGATTACGGCCACCGGCGGCACCGAGTACGACGCGCCCCGCGGAACGCTGGCCATGCGGGCGGCGGCCGAGATCCTCGGAGTGGCCTGATGAGCCCGCGCGGCGGTGGCCGGAGCAGGCTGCGGAGCCTCCGGCCGCAGCCGCGGGCCGGGCGCCTGAGCCGACCCCACACGGAGCACGACTCCGCTTGGGGCACAAGCAGTTACCAGTCTTACTCATCGTGGGGAATGGCATGAAAGAGATCGACGAAGCGCAGCTGCGGCGGTGGCGCCTGGTACTCGGCAGCCCCGGGGAGGCCGGGCTCGGGTGCGGCGGCCTGCGCAGCACCGACGATCAGGCGATGGACCGCGCGCTGGGGTCGCTCTACGACTCCGGGCAGGGCGGAAGCGGACGGCGCTCGGGCGGGCTCGGCGGGTCCGCGCCGCAGGTGTCGCGGTGGCTGGGCGATATTCGCCGCTATTTCCCCTCGACCGTGGTGGAGGTGATGCAACGGGACGCCGTGGATCGGCTCAACCTCACCGAATTGCTGCTGGAGCCCGAGCTTCTGGAAGCGGTCGAACCGGATGTGCACCTGGTCGGAACGCTGCTGAGCCTGAACCGGGTGATGCCGGAGACCACCAAGGCCACCGCGCGCATGGTGGTGGAGAAGGTGGTCAAGGAGATCGAGCGGCGGATCGCGGCGCAGACCGTGGCCGCCGTGGGCGGCGCGCTGAACCGGGCGGCCCGGGTGTCGCGCCCCAAACTGCGGGACATCGACTGGGACCGCACGATTCGCAAGAACCTGGCGAACTATCTGCCCGATCACCGAACCGTGGTGCCCGAGCGACTGGTCGGGTACGGCCGTAAGGCGCAGGCGGTGAAGCGGGACGTGGTGCTGGCCATCGACCAGTCCGGGTCGATGGCGTCGAGTGTGGTGTACGCGTCGGTGTTCGGCGCGGTGCTGGCGTCCATGCGGTCGCTGCGCACCTCGCTGGTGGTGTTCGACACCGCCGTCGTGGATCTCACCGAGAAGCTGTCGGATCCGGTGGAGGTGCTGTTCGGCACCCAACTGGGCGGCGGCACCGATATCAATCGGGCCATCGCGTACTCGCAGTCGCTCATCACCCGCCCGGCCGATTCGCTGTTCGTGCTGATCTCCGATCTCTACGAGGGCGGAGTCCGGGCGGAGATGCTGCGGCGCATTCGCGCCATGAAGGAGTCGGGGGTGCAGGTGGTGGTGCTGCTGGCGCTGTCGGACGAGGGCGCCCCGGCCTACGACCGCGACAACGCGGCGGCGCTGACCGCCCTGGGTGTGCCCGCTTTCGCGTGCACGCCGGACAAGTTCCCGGACCTGCTCGCGGTGGCGCTGGACCGCGGCGATGTTGGGACGTGGGCACACAATACGTTCCGTGGGCAGCCATAATAGGTGCGCTTGAGATTGGAAGCGCCTGATGTTCGCGGCCCGTCTCGTTCTGGACTGAGCGGAGCGGAGCGGGGGAGCGAAGCGGAGGAGCGGAGGGAGGGAAGAACGAGACCTCCGGGGCCGCGAACCCGCCCGTAGCGAAGCGGAGGGCAAAGATTACGAAAGCGGGTGCTCGGTTTTGCGTTCAGGTGATGTGTTCGCCGGTTACGTCATCGAACGCGAGCTCGGTCGTGGCGGGATGGGCTCGGTGTATCTGGCCAAGCATCCGCGGCTGCCCCGGATGACCGCCCTCAAGCTGCTCAATCAGGAGATGTTCTCCGACGACGAGATTCGCGCCCGATTCATCCGCGAGGCGGATCTCGTCGCCCGGCTGGACCACCCGAATATCGTCACCGTTTACGACCGCGGCGACGAGGGCGAGCAGCTGTGGATCTCGATGCAGTTCATCGACGGCGTGAACGCCTCCTCCATCAGCCCCGGCACGCTGCCGCCGCTGCGGGCGGTCCAGATCATCACCGAGACCGCCAAGGCCCTCGACTACGCGCACGGCCTCAATGTCCTGCACCGGGACGTGAAGCCGGCCAATATCCTGCTGGCCCGCTCGTCCTCCAAGACCGGCTCCAGCGAGCGGGTCTACCTGACCGACTTCGGTATCGCCCGCCTGCGTGACGACACCGGGCATCTGACCCAGACCGGCACCGTCACCGCCACGCTCGCCTACGCCTCCCCCGAGCAGCTGACCGGCGCGTCCCTCGACGGCCGCTCCGACCAGTACTCGCTGGCCTGCACCCTGTTCCAGCTGCTCACCGGCGCGGTTCCGTTCGAGGGCACCAGCCCGGCCGCCGTCATCCGCGGCCACCTGCAGCAACCGCCGCCCTCGGCCAGCCCGCTGCGCCAGGCCCTGCCCCGCGCCATCGACGCCGTCCTGGCCAAGGCCCTGGCCAAGCGCCCCGCCGACCGCTACCGCTCGTGCGTCGAATTCGCCACGGCCGCCGAACGAGCCCTCTCGGCTCCGGCCGCCCCGCCGCGTCCCCCGACGCCCGCGCACCCCCAGCCGATCGTGGCCCCGCGCCCGCCGACCCCGGCCCACCCTCAGCCGGTGATCCAGCGCCCACCGACGCCCACCCCGTCGACCCCGCGCCCGCTGGTCGGCCCCGGCCCCGCCTACACCAATCAGGGCCCCGCGTACCCGTCGCCGCCGACGTCGGGCCCGTCGTACCCGAACCAGCAGGCCCCGTCGTACCCGCACCACCCGATCCACAACCAGCAGACCTCGACGCCCGCCTACCCGAACCAGCCCGCGCCGCACCATTTCACGAGTCAGCAGGGTCCGTCGTACCCGCCGCCGCAGACCTACGCACACCATGCCCCGCAGCCGAATTACGCTCCTCAGCAACGCAATTCGAACAGCACGGCCTGGTTGATCGCCGCTATCGTCGCGGTGCTGGTCATCGTCATCATCGTGATCGCGGTGATCGTCAAGAGCAGCAAGTCCAAGGCCGACGCTCCACTGCAGCCCGACACCATCGTGTATTCGGCCTTCGCGGACCATCGCACGCCCGAGAGCGTCCTCGGCGACAAGGCTTTCCGCACCACCCTGTGAGACATGGGGGATCTCCCCCACCCGGATTCCAGGGATCCGCCGGATTACCCGGGGCCGCACGCGGACATAGCGTTCAACCATGGTCAAACGCCGTGCCGCCGTCCTCGGCGCTCTACTGATCGCCGGGGCGGCCGTCGGCTGCGCCCAGCCCGCGGAGTCCTCCATCGCTCAGCGGTTGCGCCAGGACACCGAGACGATCCACGCCCTCGGCATCAGCGGCGTGCAGGCCCGCGTCATCGAGCCCGACGGCACGCGATCGGTCGCCACCAGCGGGACGGCGGACCTGGCGACAAGCGACCCGGTCCCGTCCGACGGGTACTTCCGGATGGCCAGCACCGCCAAGACACTCGTCGCCACCGTGGTCCTGCAGCTGACGAGCGAGGGCTCGCTCACCCTCGACGACACCCTCGAACGGTGGCTGCCGGATGTGGTGCGGGGCAACGGGAACGACGGCGCCCGGATCACCCTCCGCCAGCTGTTGCAGCACACCAGCGGCATTCACGACGATCTGCCGGGGTACACCACACCCGCCGAGTACTACCAGCAGCGCCACGACACCTACACCCCCGCACAGCTGATCGCCCGGGCCATGGCCCACGCGCCCGACTTCGCGCCCGGCTCGAGCTGGCAGTACTCCAATACCGGCTACATCCTGCTCGCCGAGATCATCCAGCGCGCCACCGGCCGACCCGCTCATACCGAGATCGAGAACCGCATCGTCACACCGCTCGGCCTGCACGGAACCCGGTGGCTCGGCGACTCGCCCACGCTCCCGGAGCCGCACGCCCGCGCCTATCAGTTCTTCGGCCCCGGTTCCGAAGTCGACGTCACCGACCAGATCGCGCTGGAACCGGAGAACCTCTCCTGGGTCACCACCACCGAGGACGAGAACACCTTCTTCCGAGCCCTGCTCGGCGGGCGTCTGCTCCCGGCCGACCGGCTGGCGGAGATGAAGCGGACCGTGCCGGTGAGCGGGGACCTCGAAACCATGTGGCCGGGTGGCCGATACGGCCTCGGTCTCGCCGAACGCCCGTTGAGCTGCGGCGGCGCCTACTGGTCCCACGAGGGCGGCGACGGCGGCTACATCACCCTCAATGGCGTCACCGGCGACGGCGCCCGCAGCGCCGTGGTCTCCATGTCGGAGGCCCTCGGCGACACCCCGGAGCACGTCCTGGCACAGGAATCCGCGGCCGCCGCCCTGATCGACCACGCCCTGTGCCCGTAACCGAACGCTGTTATCGTCTGCCTGTACTGCGGGTTCAGTGCTGGTCAGGACGATGGAGCGAGGGCTGCGGGCGTGGATGGCGGGGCCGGGCGGGGCGATCACGCGGTCGAGGTTCGCCTCAGCACGATCGCCCGCGAGTGGGGGCGGATCGGGTGCATCGGATTCGGCGGGCCGCCCACGCACATAGCGCTGCTGCGGCGGCTGTGCGTCGAGGAGCGGAAGTGGATCGCGCCCAATGAATTCGAGGACGCGATCGCGGCGACGAATCTGCTGCCGGGCCCGGCGTCCACACAGCTGGCCATCTTCTCGGCCTGGCGACTGCGGGGAACGGCCGGGGCGCTGGTGGGCGGGGTGTGCTTCATCGTGCCCGGTCTCGTGGTCATTCTGGCGTTGGCGGCGTTCTTCCTCGCCGGGGGCGTGCCGCGCTGGGCGCTCGGCGCGGCGGCCGGTGCGGGTGCGGCCGTGGCGGCGGTGGCCGTCCACGCCGGCGTCGGATTGGTGCCCGCCAGCTGGCAGCGCGCCGGAACGGAGCGGGCGTCCCGCCTGCGCTGGATCGCTTACCTGGTGGTGGGGGCGCTCGCCGCGGCCTTGATCGGTCCGTGGCTGGTGCTCGTCCTCGTCGCCGCGGGCATCCTGGAAGTTGTTGTGTGTACCGGCATTCCGGGCCGATCGACCTCGTCGGCGGCACCGCTGCCCTTGGCGTTCACCCTGCCCACCCTCGGCGGTCTGGCGGCCGTGAGCTGGGTCGCCTTCAAGGTCGGAGCCCTGTCCTACGGCGGCGGCTTCGTCATCATCCCGCTCATGCAGTCCGACGCGGTCACCCACTATCACTGGATGACCGACGCCCAATTCCTCAATGCCGTTGCCCTGGGCCAGATCACCCCGGGTCCGGTCGTCCAGACGGTCGCGGTGGTCGGCTACGCCGCCGCGGGCGTCCCCGGCGGCCTGCTCGCCGCCCTCGTTGCCTTCACCCCGTCATTCCTCTTCGTCATCTTCGGCGGCCCTCGTTTCGACCAGCTCCGCGAAAACCCCCGAGTCCTGGCCTTTCTCGCGGGCGCCGGCCCGGCCGTCATCGGCGCCATCCTCGGCTCCGCCATCCCCCTCGCCCTGGCCCTCCAGCACGCCTGGCAGTTCGCCGTCCTGGCCGCGGCCGCCGTCTTCCTCCTGGTCGCCCGCCGTGGCGTGGTCACCACCCTCCTGACCGCCGCCGCCATCGGAATCGCCGCCGCGGCGGTGGGCCTCCCGATCACCTGAGCGCAAAGCAAAGGGCCGACGCGGATTCCGCGTCGGCCCTTTCTCCCTACCCCGGGCTCTCGTCCCCCAGGCCAGTCACGTTAGTGAAACGTTGTCATTTCCGAAGGCCCCCGCTTTCATGGGCGGGGAAACCGACGGGATGACGTCCCGGGGCTCGGAGCCGGTTACAGGTCGGCGATGGCGGCCAGTGGGGGTGTGCGGGCGGCTCGGATAGCGGGCCACAGGGCGGCCAGCACACCGACGAAACCGGAGGCCAGGAGCATCAGGATGATCTGACTCCAGGGGACGGCGATGGTCGCGATGCCGAGATCCTTCAGGGTGCTGAGGAATCCGATGCCCAGGCCGATGCCGAGGATGACGCCGACCACCGCGCCGAAGATGGCGATCAGCATGGATTCCAGGTAGATGCTGCGGCGCACCTGCGGGCGTTGCATGCCGACCGCGCGGAGCATGCCGATCTCGCGGCGGCGTTCCACCACCGACAGGGCCAGGGTGTTGACGATGCCGAGGATGGCGATCACCACCGCCAGGGCCAGCAGTCCGTAGAGGATGGCCAGCAGGGTGTCGATCTGCTTGCCCTGCGCGCCCTTGAAGTCCTCGCGGTCCTGGACCTGGACGATCACGTACTGCTCGGTGGCCTTCTCCAGATCGGTGCGCATGGCCGACAGGTCCGCGCCGGGCTGGGCGGCGACCAGGACCAGGAAGCTGCTCTGGTAGCTGACCGGCACGGTCCGGTCGTACAGGGACATGGAGGTGACCAGGTTCTGCAGCAGCTGGGTGTCCTTGTAGACGCCCGCCACGGTGACCGGGAACTTGCGGTAGTCCAGGCTGGTGATGTCGACGGTGTCGCCGACCCGCCAGCCGTGGTCGGCCGCAAAGGTTTCCGAGACCATGATGTCGTCGGCGCCGAGCTGGTCGGTGCCTTCCCGCATGGTGTAGTCGAGCACCTTGGTCATCTGGCCCTCGGGCGCCGTGCCCAGCACCTGCTTGCCGTCAACCTTCAGCGCGACCCCGTGGAAGGCCACCACATCCTTGACCTGCGGCACCTGGGCGACGGTGGCGGTGGCGGCGAGCGGGACGCCGATCAGGCCGCCGGGCGGGCCCGCCAGCATGTAGTCGGCCTTCACGCCGTGGTCGACCAGTTCGCTGATGCTGGCCTTGGCCGAGGACCCCAGCATGCCGATGGCGGACACCAGCATCAGGCCCAGCGTCAACGCGAACGCGGTCGCCGCGGTGCGCCGCGGATTGCGAATCGCGTTGTTGCGCGCCATCCGTCCGACCGGGCCGAACGGCCGGGTCAGCACCCCGAGCGCCGACACCACCGGCCGCGACAGGGCGGGCGAGGCGAACAGCACCGCGAGAATCAGTGCGGCCGCTCCGATCCCGACCACCGAGGCGGCCGTCCCGCCGGTACCGCGCGCGCCCAGTACCACCAGCACCACACCAGCCACCGCCAGCACCGCGCCGACAATGGTCCGCAGCCGCAACGACTCTCCAGACGAATTGGACTCCGACCGCATGGCCTCCACCGGCGGCACCTTCGCCGCCCGCCGCGCCGGAGCGTACGCGCTGAGCACCGTCACGACGGTGCCGACCACGATCGCCACCACCACGGTCCGCGTTTCCAGCGACATGGTCCCGGTGGGCAGACCCAGCTTGAACGCGTTGAGCAGTCCGGACAATCCGAACGCCAGCCCGACGCCGGCGGCCAGACCCAGTGCGCTGCCGATCAATCCGACGATCAGCGACTCCCCCACCACCGACCGCGCAATCTGCTGCCGGCTCGCGCCGACCGCCCGCAGCAGCGCCAGCTCCCGCAGCCGCTGCGCCACCAGCATGGAGAAGGTGTTGTAGATGATGAACGTGCCCACCAGCAGCGCGATGGACCCGAACGCCAGCAGGAAGTAGTTGATGAACTTCAGCGCGTTGCCCAGCTGCGCCTTGAAGTCCTCCCGCACCTGGTCGGCGTTCTGCACCTTGTACTCGGGCAGGGCCGCCTTGATCTCGTCGCGCAGATCGTCGGCCTGCACGCCGGGCCGCGCCGCGACGTCCACCCACGCCACGTGCTTCCCGTCGGTGAACAGCTGACGCGCCTGCGTGTCCTCGAACAGCAGCTGCACGAAGCCACCGGTATTGGAGGAGCCGTCGATCTCGTAGATGCCGGACACGGTCACATCGACATTGCCCTTGGACGGCACCAGTACCTGGGTGCGATCGCCGACCTTCAAACCGGCCCGATCCGCGCCGCCGTTGTTGATGGAGATCTCACCCGGCTTGGTGGGCGGAACGCCGTCGACGTACTTCTCCGGCTCGGCCACCGACTTCTCCGGCGGCAGATACGACTGCCCGAAAGCCGGTGCGCCGCCGGTCTGTACGGCGTGCCCGTCCTTCAACAGGACCACGGGCCCGTTGACGCTCGGCGCGACGGTCCGCACCCCGTCCATCCGGGAAATCTGGGTCACCACATCGTCCGGCACGCCGAGCGACTGCTGCCCCTTGGGCTGCACCCGCACGTCCACGCCCTTGGCCTGATTGGCGAAGATGCCGTCGAAGGTGCTCTGCAGGGTGTCGGTGAAGATGAACGACCCGGAGATGAAGGCGGTGCCGAGCACCACCGACAGCAGGGTCAGCACCAGCCGCACCTTGTGCGCGGCGAGATTGCGCAAGGCGACCTTGCGCATCGGGGAGCCGGCCATCAGAGTTCGTCCTCCCCGGCCGTCGTCTCCAGCGACTTCATCTTGTCCAGAATGGAATCCGCGGTGGGCTCGCGCAGCTCGTCCACGATCTGGCCGTCGGCGAGGAACACCACCCGGTCGGCGTGCGAGGCCGCGCGCGGATCGTGGGTCACGATCACCACGGTCTGCCCGAACTCGTCGACCGCGGCGCGCAGAATGGACAGCACCTCACCGGAGGAGTGCGAGTCCAGGTTGCCGGTCGGCTCGTCGCCGAAGATGATGTCCGGCTTCCCGGCCAGCGCGCGAGCGCAGGCCACGCGCTGCTGCTGGCCGCCGGACAGTTCCGCGGGCCGGTGCGTCAGGCGGTCGTTCAGGCCGAGCCGCTTGGTCACCGTGGAGAGCCACTCCTCGTCGGGCTTGCGGCCCGCGATGTCGAGCGGCAGCGTGATGTTCTCCAGCGCGGTCAGGGTGGGGACCAGGTTGAACGCCTGGAACACGAAGCCGATCCGGTCGCGGCGCAGGTTCGTCATCTGCTTGTCCGAGAGCCGGGTCAGATCGGTGTCACCGATGTGGACCGTGCCCGTGGTGGCCGCGTCGAGCCCGGCCAGGCAGTGCATGAGCGTCGACTTCCCGGAGCCCGACGGGCCCATGATCGCGGTGAACTCCCCCTTCGCGAACTCGGCCGTGACCCCGGCGAGCGCGCGGACCTGTGTATCGCCGGAGCCGTAGACCTTCACCAGGTCGGTCGCGCGAGCCGCGACCGTGTCGGTGCCTGTGTCGAGAGTGACGGATTCGGAGACGTTCGAAGTCATGCAGTCCAGTGTGTCTAGCTTCGCGGGCGGATGCCATCCGGGATGTCCCTGATGGCCGTGTCTTCACGAAGTCCACACAAACGGCCGGGTCGGGGCCTCAATTGATGGGGGCGGCCCGCCACCAGTCCAGCAACTGGTCATCGGTGGCGAGGAAACCGGTGCTGTACATGAGGAAGACGTGCTGACCGTCCCCGGCGTGCTTGCCGTCCTTCTTTCCGTCCTTCTTGCCATCCTGAGCGTGGAACTCGGTCACCAGGCGCGGGCGCAGCAACGCGCTGTCATTGATCCGATAGTTCGTGTACACGTTGCCGTGGACCTTGACGTCGGAACGGGTGTAGCCCGGCAGCGCGGCGAGCGCCGCCTCGGCGTCGGCGGCCGAGCGGTACATGACGAACCGGTAGGCCGGGTGGCCGACACCGCCCGCGCAGTTCCACGCCACCACCCACTCGCCCAGGTCCGGATCGCCGGAACCGGTCTCGGGCGGCGGCGCGGACCGCGGATAGGTGGTGCAGGCCGCGCCCTGGTAGCCGATGCCGGAGTTGGTATCGGCGGCCGGGTCGGCCGGCGGCAGCATCTGCGGGAACCGCTGGCTGATCAGCTGGGCGTCCGTGCCCGAGTGCTCGGGGATCCCGGCGGGCTCGGTGGTCTCGGTCGGCGCGGGCACCTCCTCGGTGCTCGGAGCCGGCTCGGCGGTGGTGGTGGTCGAGGGGGTGTTCGAGGTCGCGGCCCGGTCGAGTACGGCCAGGCAGCCCGCGATGCCCACCAGCGGCAGCACCACGATCGCGGCCGCGCCGATCAGGCAGCCGCGCAGCGTGGACCGCTTCTTGCGGGGCGCGGGTGGGGTCGGCGGCAGCGGGCGCGGGGGCGTGGTCACCGGAGCCACCGCGGTGTACTGCATCGTCCGGCGCGCTCCCGGAACGGAATTCGGATCGACGCCCGCCGGGGCGTTCAGCACCGCCGTGGGGGCCGGGCCGGATTGTCTCGGCGGCCCGCTGTGCCCAAGCGGCGCGGGCGCGAGGAACTGCGTCGCACCCGCCGGATTCTCCAGCGCGTCCTGCGCCGCGGCGGCGAATTCGCCGCACGAATCGAACCGCCCCTCAGGGTGTTTCGCGAGGGCCCGGGCCAGGACGGCGTCCAGGGCCGCGGGCAGCCCGGGCCGCAGCGCGCTCACCGGCGGCGGCGCCTGGTTCAGGTGACCGTGGATGATGCCGACCGGATGTTCGGCGTCGAACGGCACGTTCCCGGTCAGCAGCCGGAACAGGGTGCAGGCCAGCGAATACTGGTCCGACCGCGGATCGAGCGGCTGACCCGAGAGCTGTTCGGGCGAGGCGTAGGTCAGCGTCGCGGTGAACGAGCCGGTCTGGGTGAGTTTGCTCGCGTCGTCGCGCAGGCGCGCGATACCGAAGTCGGCGAGGAAGACCCGCTCCTCGCCGTCGGCCCGCTCCAGCAGGATGTTGGCGGGCTTGACATCCCGGTGCAGCACACCGCGCTTGTGCGCGAAGTCCAGCGCCCGCGCGGTCTCGGCGATGATCCGGATCGCCTCGCGCGGCGGCAGATTCGCCGCCTCCAACCGCGACGCGTCGGGCCCGTCGACGTAGCGCATGGCGATCCACGGCTGCGCGTCGTCGATGCCCCGGTCATAGATCGGCACGATGTTCGGATGATCGAGCCGGGCGATCAGATCGCCCTCCCGCTCGAAGCGGCCCCGGATCTCGGCATCGCCGAACAGCTCCCGGCCCAGTAGCTTGAGCGCGATCAGCCGAGGCAGGCGCGGATGCCGGGCCAGATAGACCGCCCCCATGCCGCCACGCCCGAGCTCACGTTCGATCTCGTACCCGGCGAACAACTCCCCGCTGCGCAGCACAAGAACCCTTCCGACCGACTCTGCTTCGGTCCGCGACCCTACGTGCCCCGCGCGGGGGCTGTCATCCGCGCAGGTCAGGTCAGTTGATGGGGGCGCTCTTCCACCACGTGACGACGTCGTCGATGCTGCCGACCAGGCCGTCGGTGTACATCAGGTACTGGGTGCGGCCGGAGTCCGTGAAGGCGGTCACCATGCGCGGGTGGCTGTCGTCGGTCATCTGGTAGTTGGTGTAGGTCTTGCCGCCGTTGGTGTCCTGGGTGGTGGTGTCGGCGGTTAGGCCCTTCACCACCGATTGCGCGGCGGTCGACGAGGAGTAGGCGAAGATGCGGTAGAACGGGTCCTTGTTGTCGCTGCCGCCGTAGCAGCGCCACTGCACCTTCCAGTCGCCGAAGTCGGGGGTGCCGTCGGTGGCGTCGGAGGAGACCGGGGAGTCGGCCACCCAGCAGGTCGCGCCATTGAGGCCCTTGCCGCCGGTCTTGGTGGCGGGCAACAGCTTCGGGAACTCCTTGGCCGCGGCCGACCAGTCGATCGACTTGTCGCTCTTGGGCGCGCCCCCCGGCGACGTGGTGGCCGAGATGGTCGGCGACCCCATCTTGTCATCGCCCGCCTTGCTGCCGATCGCGGCCAGCACCACGACCATGACGATCAGCAGCACCACGGCCGCGGCCACGATGCCGATGATGAGCCCGGCATTGGACTTCTTGGGCGGCATCGGCCCGGCGATCGGCGGCCGCTGCTGCTGGCCAGGGCCCGAGTAGCCGTAGGCCGGGGGCTGCGTGTACTGGTTGGTGCCGTGGCCGGTGTAGCTGCCGGTCACCGGCTTCGGCGGGACCGGATTGACCGGATTGACCTGTGTCGGAGCCGGATACGGCACGGCCGGGGTCGGCGGCGTGGTCTGCGGGCGCGCGGTCTGCATGGGGCCACCGGTGACCGGCATCCCGGTATGGTGCGCGCCGCCGGTCAGCGGATTGCCGGTCGGCATGGGCCCACCGGTCTGCATCGGCGCGCCGGTCGGCATCGCGCCGCCGGTGTACATGGGCATCCCGGTCTGCATGCCGCCGCCGGTGAGCGGCGCGACCGGGGCCGGTCCCCCGGTGTAGGGCATGACCGGCATGGGCGGCGCGGTCCGGTTGACCAGCGGGATGGCGGGCGCGCTCGGATTCGCGAGCGCACTGCGCGCGGCCGCCGCGAAGTCGCTGCAACTGGCGAAGCGGTCCTCGGGGCGCTTGGCCATGGCCTTGGCGATCACCAGGTCCATGCTCGGCGGCAGTCCGGCCCGCGCGCTGCTCAGCGGCGGCGGCGGATTCTGCAGATGCCCCTGGATGACCGCGGCCGGGTTGGTCGCCGAGAACGGCCCGGACCCGGTGAACAACCAGAACAGCGTGCACGCCAGCGAGTACTGGTCGGAGCGGCCGTCCAGCGCGGATCCGGTCAGCTGTTCCGGCGAGGCGTAGGCGAGGGTCGCGGTGAACGTCCCGGTCTGGGTGAGATGACCGCTGTCGTCGCGAAGGCGGGCGATGCCGAAGTCGGTCAGGTACACCCGCTCGCCCTTACCGCCGGTGGACCGGGCCAGCAGGATATTGGCCGGCTTCACGTCCCGGTGCAGCACCTCGTTGCGGTGCGCGTAGTCCAGGGCGTCGGCCATCTCGGCGACGATCTGCACGGCCCGCTCGGGCGGCAGGGTCTGCGGATTCACGCTGGCGGCGTCGATGCCGTCGATGTACTGCATGGAGATCCACAGCTGGCCGTCCTCGAGCCCGCGGTCGTAGACGGTGACGATGTTGTGGTGGTCCAGCTGGGCGACCAGGTCGGCCTCGCGTTCGAAGCGGGCCCGGACCTCCTTGTCGAAGACCATCTCCCGATTCAGCAGCTTGAGCGCCGTCAGACGGGGCAGCCGCGGGTGTTTGGCCAGGTACACCGAACCCATGCCACCCCGGCCGAGCTGCCGCTCGATGACATACTCAGCAAAAACGTCACCTTCGGACAGCATGACGATCTCCCACTTCCCACTCCACGCGCCGGGACCCACCAGCGTGCGGAGTACCACAGACGATCGGCGTGATCGTTAACGGGCCGATCCGGAAAACACCGAAACTGTAGCCGATCCGACCCGCGCCTCGCGCCGGGCCGGGCGCGCCGCGCGAACCTGCAGCGTTCGCCTGCAACGGTATTCACCTCCTCTGATCGGCCGGGCTTCGGAATTCCTACCGAACTATCTACGCACGACTCGCTAACGCAACACTCAACGTTTGCTTGTCGTCCCGGTCGGACCCGCCCTGGGCTGTCGGGGGTCGGGGATACGCTGGGCGTATGCGCATTGGAGCTCACGTCCGGACGGACAGCGACCCGATCGGCTTCGGCGAGCAGCTCGGGGCCGATGTCATCCAGATGTTCGTGGTGGATCCGCAGAGCTGGGACAAACCCAAACCCCACCCGTTGACCGAGCAGATCACGGCCAGCGACATCGACGTGGTGGTGCACTCGTCGTATCAGATCAACGTGGCCAGCCTGAACAACCGGCTGCGCATGCCCTCACGCAGCGCGGTGGCGCAGCAGGCCAAGGCCGCGGCCGACCTGGGAGCGTTCGGCCTGGTGGTGCACGGCGGGCACGTCCGCTCCGACGAGGAGAAGGTCGAGGGATTCGCCAACTGGCGCAAGCTGTTCGAACGCCAGGCCGACAAGGGCGGGTTCCCGGTGCCGATCCTGATCGAGAACACCGCCGGCGGGAATCACGCCATGGCACGGTACTTCGACGATATCGGGCGGCTGTGGGACGCGGTCGGCGAGTACGGGGCCGGGTTCTGCCTGGACACCTGCCACGCCTGGGCGGGCGGTGAGGAACTGGTCGGGATCGTGGAGCGGATCAAGGCCATCACCGGGCGCATCGACCTGGTGCACCTGAACTCCTCGCGCGACGCCTTCGACTCGGGCGCGGACCGGCACGCCAATTTCGCCGACGGCACCATCGATCCGCAGTTGCTGGCGGAGGTGTGCCGCACCGCGGGCGCGCCGGTGATTCTGGAAACCCCCGCCGACGGCGTGGCCGACGATCTGAAGTATCTGCGCGAACACCTGGGGTGAGCGCCCGCGGCGCCCGCCGGGCGTCCTTTCGATCCCGCTGATCCTGAACCTGTTTCGGCGGCGCACCCGATGGTGTCCTGATCATGGCTCGAATCCGGGCCGGACTCCACCGGGCGAAAGGCATG
The DNA here is from genome assembly GCF_040630785.1 of Nocardia sp. NPDC005746. Lineage (NCBI taxonomy): Bacteria > Bacillati > Actinomycetota > Actinomycetes > Mycobacteriales > Nocardiaceae > Nocardia > Nocardia sp. NPDC005746. The sequence continues at coordinate 157,039 of NZ_JBEXYE010000012.1, read as the reverse complement.
GCATGTCCGTCGATTACGCAACTTCCACCCCCACGGTCGTGCAGCTGGGCAGCAGGATCGGCGCGCGCATCGACGGCGTCCGGCTCAGCGGCGACCTGGATTCGGTGACCGTGCAGGCCATCCAGGACGCGCTGCACAAGCACAAGGTGATCTTCTTCCGCGGCCAGGAGCACCTGACCGAGGACGGGCAGTACGAGTTCGCGCAGCTGCTGGGCGCGCCCACCACCCCGCACCCGACCGTCACCTCCAAGGGCGTCAAGACCCTGCCCATCGACTCCGAGTACGGCCGCGCCAACAGCTGGCACACCGATGTCACCTTCGTGGACCGGGTGCCGAAGGCGTCCATCCTGCGCGCGGTGCACCTGCCGTCCTACGGCGGCTCCACCACCTGGGCCTCCACCGTGGCCGCCTACGACTCGCTGCCCGCGCCGCTCAAGGTGTTCGTGGAGAACCTGCGGGCCCGCCACACCAACGCCTATGACTACGCCGCCGACCGGACCGAGGTGGCGCGCGGCGAGAACGCGGAGGTGACCGCCAATATCAAGGCCTATCGCGAGGAATTCGAGTCCAGCTACTACGAGACCGAGCACCCAGTGGTGCGCGTGCACCCGGTGACCGGTGAACGCGCCCTGCTGCTCGGCCACTTCGTGAAGAACTTCGTCGGCTTCTCCGCCGCCGAATCCCAGGCCCTGTTCCAGCTCCTCCAGAACCGCGTCACCCGCCTGGAGAACACCACCCGCTGGAACTGGCAGCTGGGCGATATCGCGATCTGGGACAACCGCGCCACCCAGCACTACGCCATCGACGACTACGACGGCCAGCCCCGCCGCCTCACCCGCATCACCCTCGCGGGCGACGTCCCCGTCGACGTCCACGGCGACCCCAGCACCATCATCACCGGCAACGCCGAGCACTACTCGATCATCGAGGAGGTCACGCCCCGCGCCGCCTGAAACCCGGCGCGGAGCACCGCGATTCGGGCCCTGCCGGGTGCTGCCACTCACCCGTTCCGCCCGTCCCGTGGACCGACACGACTCGATGCCATGGGTCGCGTGCCACACGTACACCCCGCGCCCCATGGCCAGGCCGGTGCGCCGACCCGAACCTCTCTCTCGTCGTCGCACCGGCCTTTTCGTTCGCCCGGTGGTTCTCCGACCCGCACGCATCGGGGGAACCCGTCGCCTCGCACACTGTGCGCTGCACCATAATGGTTCGCGGCCCGTCTCGTTCTGGACTGAGCGGAGCGGGGAGCGAAGCGGAGGAGCGCAGGGAGGGAAGAACGAGACCTCCAGGGCCGCGAACCCGCCCGTAGCGAAGCGGAGGGCAAATTGGACACAGAGATTCGGCCGCTCGACGGGGTTCGGGTTCTGGAGTTGGGTAATTACGTGGCCGCGCCGACGGCCGGGCGGATACTCGGTGACTTCGGGGCCGAGGTGATCAAGGTCGAGCGGCCGGAAACCGGTGACGAGCTGCGGAATTGGCGGCTATACGGCGGGGATACGTCGATGCTGTACCGGACGGTCAACCGGAACAAGAAGTCGATCACGCTGGATCTGCGGACCGAGGCGGGGCGCGGGATCGTGCTCGACCTGATCAAACGATGCGATGTGCTGCTGGAGAACTTCCGGCCGGGGATGCTCGAGAAGTGGGGTCTCGGGCCCGAGGTGCTGAACGCGGCGAACCCGGATCTGGTGATCACGCGGATCTCCGCCTACGGGCAGACCGGGCCGCTGTCGCAGCGGCCGGGCTTCGCGGCGGTGGCCGAGGCGGTCGGCGGGCTGCGTGAACTCGTGGGCGATCCCGATCGGCCGCCGGTGCGGGTCGGCGTGTCCATCGGCGATTCCATCGCGGGCATCTACGCCGCCTTCGGCACCGTCATGGCCTTGTTCCAGCGGGAACGGGTGCAGCGGGTTCCGTTGGAGCAGCGCGTCATCGACGTGGCGTTGAACGAGTCCATCCTTTCGGTGATGGAATCGCTGGTGCCCGACTATCTGGCCTACGGCATCAATCGGGAGCGAGTCGGCGGGCGGATGGAGGGCATCGCGCCGAGCAACGCGTATCCGACCAGCGACGGCTACAGCATCATCATCGGCGGCAACGGCGATGCCATCTTCCAGCGCTACATGCAGGTCATCGATCGCCCCGACCTGGCCGCCGACCCGGAGTTGCAGGACAACGCGGGACGCTGGCGCAACCGCGATCGACTCGACGCCTCGATCGCCGACTGGACGCGCCTGCGCACCCGCGAGGAAGCGCTGAAGGTGCTGGAGGCGGCCGCCATCCCGTGCGGGCCCATCTACACCGCCGCCGACATCGTCGCCGACGAGCAGTACAAGGCACGCAATATGATCCAGCCCTTCCCGGTGGACGTGGGCGAGCCGGAGCCCAAGGAAGTCGGTTTCCCCGGCATCGTCCCCGTGATCGGCGGGCAATCGCTGCCCATCCGCACTGTCGGCCCGGACCTCGGCGAGCACACCCGCGAGGTGCTGTCCGAGCTGCTCGGCCTGACCGACGCCGAGATCGATGCCCTGGAGGCGAAGCCATGACCCTGCGCGATGTCACACTGCGCGACGGACTGCAGCTCACCGGGAAGGTGCTGCCCACCGAGCGCAAGGTCCAGATCGCCCGGCAGCTGCTGGCCGCGGGCGTGCCGGAGCTGGAGATCGGTTCCATGGCGCGCCCGGATCTGGTGCCGCCCATGGCCAATACCCTCGAACTGGTCGAGCGGCTGACACCCGAGGAGCTGGAACGCTGCTGGGTGTGGGTGGCCACGCCGCGGCATGTCGCCAAGGCCGCCGAGGCCGGGGTGCGCAACTTCCAGTACTGCTTCTCGGTGTCGGACGCGCACAACAAGGCCAATATCGGCCGCACCACCGAGGACAGTCTGGCCGCCATGCCGGAGGCGGTGCGGTACGCGCACGAGGCGGGCGGGCGCATCCAGCTCTGCCTGGCAACGGCTTTCACCTGTCCGTTCGACGGGCCGGTGGATCCCGCGCGGGTGCTGGCCATCGCGGCCGATCCGCGCGCGGAGGGCGCCGCGGACATCGTGATCGCCGATACCCTCGGGCAAGCGCATCCGGGTCAGGTTGGCGCACTGGTGGCTTCGGTGGCCGCGACCGGACGCTGGGGAACTCCGGAGCACCGCATCGTCTTCCACGGGCACGACACCTGGGGTATGGGGGTGGCCAATTCGCTGGCGGCGCTGGCCGCGGGCGCGGGCGTCGTGGACGGTTCGCTGGGCGGGCTGGGCGGCTGCCCGTTCGCGCCGGGCGCCTCCGGGAACACCTCGAGCGAGGATCTGTTGTTCGCGACCCGGCCGGAATGGTTCACACCGTCCGCATTGTCGGATTTGGTGTGCATTTCCGAGGATTTGCTGAAAGAACTCGGCGAACCGAATCGATCCCGGACCATCGAAGGCGCGAACTCGGAAGCCACGGCATTCGAGTGGACAATTACCAGTCGGAATTGATTCGCTAGAAATTAGCTCTCGTGCGCGTCGGCGCGAATCTTGAGCAGAATAAGACCCGCGGTACAGGCCAGGATCAAACCCGCGACGGTGATCTCCACCCGCAGTCCCGCAATACCGAGAATCGCACCGGTGAGACCGCCCAGAAAGAACAGCCAGGCGGCGATGCGAGCCAGGAGCGCCGGCACCCGCGGCGTCGGAGGGGCCGCAGGCTCTCCGGAGCGCGCTGACGCGCGCAGCGGAGATATCGAGAATGCACCCATCATCCACTCCTCGGTGACGCCCGCCGGGTTCGCGAATCTTCGGCGCGCCCCTCGGCTAATTTCGAGCGTCTCTTGTGTAACTTTGGACACACATTACGGACCGGCAACGGGAAGTCCATGCGACACGTATGCAAAACGCGCCGAGTTTACTAATTCGATATCTGAATCACTGCTGTTTGAGATAATTTCGGGGACCCGGAAATGCGCAGAGTGGGTCCTCCGATCGAACCGACCACCCGCCTGGCCGATGCCCATCGCCTCCGTTAGGGTGAGCCCACTCGATACGAATCAGGAGTGCCACCCATGGACGGCAGCAACGCCCGCGCGGACGACCACGCGGTCACCCCGTGGCGTCGCCTGCCCAAGCCCGTGGTGTACGCCGCGGCCGCGGTCGGCACGGTCTCGGCGGGGCTCATCCTGCTCGGCGCGTGCGGTCTCGGCCACACCGACACCTATGTCGCGCCGCCGCCGCTCAACGCGGATCTGCAAGCGGCCCCGGTGACTTCGGCCAAGAGCGGCGCCTCCGCCACCCCGGCGATCGTCATCCCGCCATCCCCGACCTGGCGTGTGGCCGCCGACCAGCCGTCGCGGCGCGCTCCCATCTCCACCGTCACCGGCACCCCGGAGGATCCGGCCGACCCGAGCAATACCCGCTCGACCCCGGCCCGCCCCACCACCACCACCCGGCCGGTGACGACCGAATCCAGCCGGACCACAACGGAATCCCCGCGCACCACCACCGAGGCGCCGGTCACCACCCGCCCGGAGACCACACAGCCCCCGAGCGTCTCGCCCACGGACCACGCGGCTTCGGACACCTCGGACAACTAGTCGGACACCTCGGACGACCAGCGCGCCTCCGACATTCGGCACGCTCGGACGACCAGCCTCTACCAGTCGCCGTCCTCGACGGGCTTACCCTGCTTGTCGCCCAGCTGATGCACCTGACCGGGCGCCGGCGACTGCCACGGTTCCTGGTCGTCGCCCAGCCAGTCACCGACCGGGACCACATTCGCGAGCGGATCTGCGGGCGCGAGATCGGTTGCGTCCGAATCGAAGTAGTCGAACCAGGGTAGGCCGGCAGCGGTGTACGCGGCGCGGTCGACCGGCGACGGCGGCGCGGCCTCGCCGGTGATGCGCCGCCAGTCCGGCGGGGTCACCAGGTGCACGAAGACGCGGCCCGAACGCTCGGTGGACCAATCCGCCAGCGGCCGTTCGTCCTTGTAGATCTCCTGCCGCATGGTGCCGCCGACCCCCAGCCCCATGGCGGTGGCTCGCGGTGCCCCGGCCGGATGACCACCCGGGGCGGGCGGCGGCGCGCCGTAGGCCGGAGCCGCCGCCGGGGGCGGAAGAGCGCCGGGGCCGGCCATGAAGTCGTAACCGGACTCGTGGTAGCGCCTCCTCGAGGCTCGCTCGCGGCGCTCCTCCTCGGCCTTGCGCCAGCGGGCCAGTTCGAGATCGTTGAGCGCGAAGTTCTGGAGTTGAATCCCGCCCCAGGTCTCCTCCCCGGTGACCTGGCCCTCCACGGTCGCGCCCAATCCGAGTGGCACCGCGACGAATTGCCGGATGGTGCCCTTGCCGGAATTGATGCCGCCCAGCCACGGCTGCCTGGGCAGCACCACGTAGTTCTGCGGATCGTGATCGAGCCGGGCGCTCCACGGCTTCCCCGACACCGCGCACACCTTGCCCACGCCGATCTGCAGCGCCGCGGGCTCCTTCGCGGAGAACGACAGCCACATGGCCTCGCGCAGATACATGGGCAGCATGACGCCACCACGTTCGGCCCATTCCGGCGGCACCGAGGCGGCGTAGTCCGTCACCCGCCGCACCGGGAACTCACCGAGCCCGGGCGGCAGCGGATGCGTCCCCTGCTCGGGCAGTCTCAGCGTGCGGATGAACCGCACCCCCACCTCACCGGGCAACACCAGGGTGTTCCCGTCCAGCCGTACGGCGTCTCCTCCCATGCTCCGACCCTACGCCCGCCAATCCGTTTGCCGACACCTGAATTTCAGCTTCGCACCCCGGGCCGAAACACGAACGCACCCCGCTCGTGGCTCGAGCGGGGTGCGTTCGGGGGCTCCGGGTCAGAACTCCACGAGGCCGTACTCGCCGACCCGATCGCTGAGCACCCGCAGGTGCTCCAGATCGCCGCCCAGGGTGCGGGCGATGGCGGTGAGCCGGGCGACATAATGGCTCACCGGGTATTCGGTGGTGATGCCGATGCCGCCGTGCATCTGGACCGATTCCTGCCCGATGTGCCGGGCCGAGCGCCCGACCTGCAGCCGGGCCCGCGACGCCGCGACCCGGTCCGCGGAACCGTCGGCCACCGCCGCCGTCGCGTACAGGCTCATGGAGCGGGCCAGTTCCAGCGAGACGTACATGTTCGCGGCCCGCTGGGTCAGCGTCTGGAACTTCGACAGCGTGACCCCGAACTGCTTGCGCGTCTTCAGGTAATCGGTGCTGAGCCGCAGGGCCTCCTCCATCGCGCCCAGCGATTCCGCGCACAGGCTCGCCTGCGCCGCCAGCGTGACCGCGTCGATCACCGGCTGCGCGTCGCCGCCCTCGCCGAGCGGTTCGGCTGCCGCGGAGGCGAATTCGAGCTGTGCGCCGCGCCGCCCGTCGAAGGTGCGGAACGGGGTGCGGGTGACGCCCTCGGCGTCGGCGGCGAGCAGGAACAGCCCCACTCCTCCTCCGGGCAGGGCGGCGCTGACCACCAGCTGATCGGCGCAGTCACCGTGCGGCACCGGGTTCTTGACGCCGGTGATCCGGTAGCCGTCCCCGTCTGCCACCGCGGTGGTGGACAACTCGGCCGCGGGCCACCGGACGCCGGGCTCGTCGTGCGCGAAGGCCAGCAGGGTCTCCCCGCCCGTGAGCGCGGGCAGCACGCGCTGCCGCTGTTCGGCGGTGCCGCCACGCGCGATCAGCCCGCCGGGGACCAGCACGGCGTCGAGGTAGGGCTCGGGCGCGTTGCGGCGGCCGATCTCCTCCATGACGACCATGGTCTCGACCGGGCCCGCGCCCACGCCGCCGTCCTCCTCGTCGAAAGGCAGTCCGAGGACGCCCAATTCGGCCAGCTGCCGCCACACGTCGCGGTTCCAGCCGAGCTCGGTGTCGATGACCTTCAGGCGCGTCTCCGGGTCGTAGGCGCGGCCCAGCAGGTCCCGGACCGTATCGCGCAGCATGACCTGTTCATCGGTGAGTTCGAAATCCATGGCGGCGGCTCACAATCCGAGGATGGTGGAGGCGATGATGGTGCGCTGCACCTCGCTGGAGCCTCCGTAGATGGTGGTCTTGCGGTAGTTGAGGTACCCGGGGCCGCTGCGCTGCGCCCAGCCCGGCGAGGCGATGTCGGCGGCGTTCACCGGCAGCGCGTCCGGACCGGCGATCTCGAGCAGCAGTTCGGTGGCGGCCTGCTGCAGCTCCGAACCGCGCAGCTTCAGCACCGAGGAGGCCGGATTCGGCTTGCCGTCACTGGAATTCGAGATCACCCGCATCAGGGTGAGCTCCAGCGCCAGCAGCTCGTTCTCGATCTCGGCCACCCGCGCGGCGAAGACCGGATCCTCGAGCAGCGTGCCGTTGCCCGAACGGATCTGCGCCGCATACTCTTTCGCGACACCCAGCTTGACCTTGGTGCGGCCCACGCCGGTGATGCCGGTGCGCTCGTTGCCGAGCAGGAACTTGGCGTAGGTCCAGCCCATGTTCTCCTCGCCGACCAGCTGGTCGGCCGGAACCCGGACGTTCTCGAAGAAGACCTCGTTGACCTCGTGGTGGCCGTCGATCAGCTTGATCGGGCGGATGGTGACGCCCGGGGTCTTCACGTCGAAGAGCAGCATCGAGATGCCCGCCTGCTTCTTGGCGTTCGGGTCGGTGCGGACCAGGCAGAAGATCCAGTCGGCGTACTGAGCCAGGGTGGTCCAGATCTTCTGGCCGTTGACGATGTAGGAGTCGCCGTCGCGGACCGCCGTGGTACGCAGCGAGGCCAGGTCCGAACCCGCGTCGGGCTCGGAAAAGCCTTGGCACCACCAGATGTCGAGGTTGGCGGTGGCCGGCAGGAAGCGCTGCTTGAGCTCCTCGGAGCCGAACTGGGCGATGACCGGGCCGATCATCTGGGCGTTGAAGGTGAGCGGCTCCGGCACCGACGCCAGCTGCATCTCGTCTTCCCAGATGTGCAGCTGCATGGGCGAGAAGTCGCGGCCACCCCATTGCACCGGCCACTTGGGCACGGCCAGGTGATTCTCGTTGAGGATGCGGTGGGTGGTGACGATGTCATCGCGAGAGAGCTCGAGACCGTACTTGACGCGGTCACGGATCTCCGCCGGGATCTTGGTCCGGTAGAACTCACGCAGTTCGTCCCGGAATGTCACCTCATCGGGTGAAAGGGCCAGCTTCATTGCTTCTCCCGAGCTCGCTGTGATGTCGCCATCAAACCTACCCCCCGGTAACGATCCATTTGCCACCCGGATCACACCGACGGGGCGGCTCGGCGGCACCGGGACCGACCTGAACTGGTAGGTTGCCCGAGAACCCCACACCCGCAACGCAGGAGCAGCCAGAGTGAACGGCAGCACGCTTTTCCGGCGCGCCGCGGCGATCGCCGCGATGACCACCGTCGCGGCCCTGGGAGCCCCCACGGCCACGGCCGACTGGACCGAGACGACGCCCCAGATGGGCATCGACCAGCTCACCCAGGCCGTCGGCGACAATGTCGCGGGGAAGACCGCGGTCGCCGACATCGCCCGGACGGCGCAGCTGATCGCCGCCGCGAAGTTGGAAAACGTTCAGTTCACGCCGTTCTCGTACCTGGCCCCCACCCTCGGCTGCGGCTTCAACATGCCATTCAGCCTCACCTCGGCCACCGCGGTCACCGGCGTCGCGGGCCCCAACGGCACGGTGTCACTCCCGGCCGGGAACATCAGCTTCCAGGTCATGGCCCAGCAGAACGGGTTCCCGATCGGATCCGGCCTGACCGTCGCCTGGCTGAATGTGAACAACGGCCGCAGCGGCATCGTCCCCCTCGACGACCACACCGAGTACAGCCTGCCGTCGCTGTCCAAGACCGTCGAGACCGGCCCGGGCACCGTCATCGCCTCGCTCTGGGGCACCATCGACTACCCCAACGCCCGGTGCGTCGTCCTCCCGACCGTCGGCCTCTCGACCGTCCCGGATGCCCCCGCGGTCCAGGCCACCCCGCCCGCCACCGCCCCGGCGGCCCCGGACGCCTCCGGGGCGACCCCGTCCAGCACCCCGGCCGCGCCGACCACTCCCGCGCAGACCCCGGCCGACAACTCCGGCTCCGGCAGCGCTCCGGCCTAGACACTCGCGACTCCCGAAAACACGACGCCCGCATCCATTCCGGATGCGGGCGTCGTCGTTTCGGAGCGCTGTCTCAGAAGCGCGGCTTGCGCCGATGCTGGTCCGGGCGCTTGCCCTCGCGGCGCGGGGCGCGGCTCATGGAGCGCTGTCCGGGCGGGCCGCCGTCCAGGGTGAGCTCGATGAGCTGGCCGCTGATCCGGGTGCGGCTCAACGCGTTCAGCGTTTCCTTGGACAGGTCGGCGGGCAGCTCCACCAGCGAGTGGTCCGGGCGGATGCTGATGTGCCCGAAGTCGCTGCGGCGCAGGCCGCCCTCGTTGGCGATGGCGCCGACGATCGCGCCGGGGGCGACCTTGTGGCGCTTGCCGACCGAGATCCGGTAGGTGACCAGTTCCGCGCCGGTCTGACGGTGCCGGGACGGACCGCTGGGCTCGCGGCGTTCGCGGGGTCCGCGATCGCGGTCGTCGAAGGAGCGGGGGGCACGCTCACGGCGCTCGCGCGGGGCGGGCTCCGGGTCGGGCTCCATGAAGAAGTTGTCACCGTCGTGGCCGCCGACCGCCAGCGCCGCCGCGATGTCCACCAGCGGGATGTTGTGCTCGCGCTCGTAGTCCTCGATGAGCTTGCGGAACAGCGGCAGGTTGTCCGAGGCCAGGTTGTCGGTGATGGCGTCGTGGAACTTGGTGACGCGTTGCGCGTTCACGTCATCGACGCTGGGCAGCTGCATCTCGGTGACCTGCTGGCGGGTGGCGCGCTCGATGGCGTCGAGCAACCGGCGCTCGCGCGGGGCCACGAACAGCAGGGCGGTACCGGTGCGGCCGGCGCGGCCGGTGCGGCCGATGCGGTGCACGTAGGACTCGGTGTCGTGCGGGATGTCGTAGTTGACGACGTGCGAGATGCGTTCCACGTCCAGGCCGCGGGCGGCGACGTCGGTGGCGACCAGGATGTCGAGCACGCCCGACTTGAGCTGGCCGATGGTGCGCTCACGCTGCGCCTGCGCGATGTCACCGTTGATGGCCGCTGCGGAATACCCACGCGCGCGCAACTTCTCGGCCAGCTCCTCGGTGGCCTGCTTGGTGCGCACGAACATGATGATGGCCTCGAAGGGCTCCACCTCGAGGATGCGGGTCAGCGCGTCCAGCTTGCGCTGATGCGACACCTGCACCCAGCGCTGGGTGATGTTGGTGTTGGTGGAGGTCTTGGTCTTGACCGTGATCTCGACCGGGTCCTTCAGGTACTGCTTGGAGATCTTGCGGATCACCGTCGGCATGGTGGCCGAGAACAGGGCGACCTGCTTCTCCTCGGGCGTGTCGCGCAGGATGCGCTCGACGTCCTCCTGGAAGCCCATCTTGAGCATCTCGTCGGCCTCGTCGAGCACCAGGTACTGCAGCTCCGACAGGTCGAGCGTGCCGCGCTCGAGGTGATCGATGACGCGACCCGGGGTGCCGACCACCACCTGGGCGCCGCGCCGCAGCCCCGACAGCTGCACCGCGTAGTTCTGACCACCGTAGATCGGCAGCACATGCGTTCCGGGCATATGGGTGGCGTACCGGCCGAACGCCTCCGCTACCTGGATCGCCAACTCACGAGTCGGTGCCAGCACCAACGCCTTCGGCGCCTTGCCCGCTCCGTGCATGCCCATCAACACCGGGATGGCGAATGCCGCCGTCTTACCGGTACCGGTCTGGGCGAGACCCACCACGTCATGGCCGTCCAACAGCGGCGGAATCGTCGCCGCCTGGATCGGCGACGGCGATTCGTAGCCGACATCGGCGATGGCCCGCAGAATGCGGTCATCGAGCCCGAGATCGGCGAAGGACGGGCCGGAAACGTCCCTCTCGTCGTCAGTGGGAACGCTGTCGGCCGGTGAGGTGCTCATTGCCATGGATTTTACTGCCTGCTAGCTGCGGGCCTGACCATCGGGTGAATACCCTGGGAGTCGTGCAACCGGACAACCCGCCCGCGCCCGCCCTCCCGACGCCCTCGAGTCCGGTTTCCGGACTCGGAAATACCGAAGCCGCTCCCGTCCACAGCTATGCCGCCGGGACCCTGGCCTCGCCCGATGCGGCCAGCTCGGGAGCCGTGGCGACGGCCGTCCCCGAGCCCGGCGCCGCGGCCCGGCAGCAGGCCGGCACCGCGCCCGCGGGGTCGGTGGACGTGGCGGTGGTGCAGTTCGATCCGCACACCGACACCGTGGCCAATCTCACCGCCCTGCGCGCCGAGGTCAAAGCGGCCAGCGAACTCGGAGCGAAGGTGGTAGTGGCCCCCGAGTACGCGATGTTCGCCACCAAGCGCCTCGACGAGCGGGTGCTGGCCGCCGCGGAGCCGCTCACCGGAGAGTTCGTCACCGGATTGCGCGGCGTGGCAGCCGAATTCGGCGTGCACGTGGTCGCCGGCGTGGTCGAGGCCGGGGGCCCGGACCAGCCCGCCGGGCACATCTACAACACGCTCGTCGCCGCCTCCCCGGACGCCGAGTTCGCCGCCGTGTACCGAAAAGTTCACCTCTACGACGCTTTCGGCTCCCGCGAATCCGACCTGCTCATCCCCGGCCCGCTCGACCAGTCCCAGACCTTCACCGTCGACGGCGTCGTATTCGGCATGCAGACCTGTTTCGATCTGCGTTTCCCCGAGGGCATTCGCCGCCTGGCCGCCGCCGGCGCGCACACCCTGCTGTTGCCCGCGCAGTGGATTCCCGGCCCCGGCAAGGTCGATCAGTGGACCACCCTGCTGCGGGCCCGGGCCATCGAGAACACCATGTACGTGGCCGCCGCCGACCAGGCCGCGCCGCGCGGCTCCGGCGCCTCCATGATCGTCGCCCCCACCGGCGCGGTGCTGGCCGAACTCGGCGATCAGCCGGGCATCGCCACCGCCCGCGTCGACCTGGCGCACCTGGGCGAGGTCCGGGCCACCAACCCCAGCCTGGCGCTGCGCCGGTACACCATCCGCGGCGAATGAGCCCCGGTGAGCCGGGGCTCACGCAACTAGACTGAATACCGATGATCTATCCGGATCGCGGGGCCGCCGGACGCGCGCTGGGTGAGGTGCTCGGGCACCTGCGCGCGGCGGATCCGTTGGTGCTGGGACTGCCTCGCGGCGGGGTTCCGGTGGCGGCGGCGGTCCGTACGGCGATCGGCGGCGATCTGGATGTGCTGCTGGTCCGCAAGCTCGGAGTGCCCTGGCAGCCGGAGCTGGCCATGGGGGCCATCGGCGAGGACGGGGTGCGGGTCCTCAATCACGACGTCATGCGGCAGACCGGTGTGTCCCCGGAGCAGCTGATCGACATCGAGCACGTCGAACGCGCCGAGCTGGAACGGCGGCGGCGGGTGCTGCGCGAGGGGCCGCCGATCGACATGACCGACCGGACCGTGGTGATCGTCGACGACGGCATGGCCACCGGCGCGACCGTGGCCGCCGGATGCGAGATCGCGCGCCGGCACGAGCCCCGGCGGGTGGTCGTCGCCGTGCCGGTGTCCTCGGCCGAAGCGCTGCACCGGATCCGGGCCATCGCCGATGAGGTGGTGTGCCCGATGGTGCCGCGCAATCTCGGCGGCGTGGGCGGCGCGTATCGCGACTTCCACCAGCTCACCGACGCGGAGGTGGTGCGGCTGTTGCGGCCCGCCACCGCCCGCGACCCGGAACGGTGACCGCCGTCAGACCAGCGAGCGGGCGTGCACGAAATCGACCACCTCGGCGGTGACCGCCGCGTGCGCGGGCTCGTGCAGCAGATCGTGGCCGGTGTCCGGATAGGTGAGGAAGCGCGCCCCGACCTGTTCGGACCAGGCCCGGACCGGGTCGATCGGCGCGCGCCGATCGTCCGCGCCGTGCACGATCAGCACCGGCAGGCCCTCGGGCAGCCGGGGGCCCGGCCAGTCCGATTCGCTGGCCGTCGCCGCCGCGGCCCGGGAGCGGGCCTCGGCCGAACTTCCGCCGGAAACGGCTTGGGCCCGGCCACGATTCGCGACCGCGCTGCCGCGGGCGGATTTCGGCGACCGGCCCTCCAGCACCGCCTGCGGCGTACCGGACAGGACCAGACCGGAGAAGTCCCGCGGTTCGGCGTCCCGCAGCACCGCCAGCGCGGTGGCCGCGCCGAGCGAGTGACCCATCAGGAAGGGCGTGGAGTCGGAGTGCCCGTGCACCTGATCCAGGAACAGGCGCGCGTCGGCGGCCAGTTCGTGGATATTGCCGGGCCGCTCCGGGTCTCCTTCGCTGAGACCGTGGCCGGAGGTGTCCAGGGCCCAGAGTTCGATTCCGTGGGCGGCGAGCGCCCGGGCAAACCGATGGTAGTGCGCGCTGTGCTGGCCGATTCCGGGCAGCAGAGCCAGGACGGCCTGCGCATGGTCGAGCCGCCATCGTCGGTAGTGAAGGCGGCCGCGAGCGCTCGCGAGGTAAAGCATCGGCAGATTGTGACAGACCGGAAGCGGCTGTGGGGGAGCTCCGAACAGGCAACTGGTCAGTAATTAATGGAGAGACCGAACGGTCGGCCCGGGTTTCCGGTCCGGGGCCGGTCCCGGCGGCCGGACCGGATGGGCGACTCGGTCTCGCCCGCCGGGCGACACGCCGGAATGGCGGGGCGATTTCTGGCGTCCGACCGGGCGTTGAGCCAACTTCGGCCACCGCGCCCCGCACGAGTCGCGTTGTCTCCCAACACCGCCCGCAAACGCGCGCTGACGTGGCGGCTCGTGACCGGGACGACCCCGTACGCGGGCCCCACCTGGCGGCACATCACACCGCCCGCAGTCATTACGCTATGGCCGACTCGGCACGTGACGATTCCCGGCCGGGCGGGCGGAGCAATGGCACAGGAGGGCCGCGATTGATGCTGTTCGGTGATCGTGTCGTGTGCAGCACCGGAGACCTGGTGGCGGCGGCGCGTTGTGAGTTCGCGCTGCTGCGCGCGCTCGACGCCGAACTGGGACTGGTGACCCCGGTCGAGTTCCCGTCGCGCGGCGCGCTCACGCGCACCCCGGACCCGGCCGTCGAACACCGCCTCGCCGACCTCCGCGACCGCCACGGCGACGCCGTCACCCGCATCCGCCTATCCCGGGCCGCCGCGGCCACCCTCGGCGTGGCCGCCCTCACGCCCCCGGAGGCCGGCCCACTCGCGGGCCTACCCGACGACCATCCCCGCGCGCTACGCCGCGACACCGCGACCGCGACGCCCGAACACACGCAGGACGAGGCGCTGGCCGGACTGTGGGTCGCGCACGAGCAGACCGCGGCGGCACTGCGCGGCGCGGCCGAGGCGGTCGCGGGGGCCGTCCTGTTCGACGGCGACTTCGCGGCGCGCTGCGAATTCCTGGTCCGCGACCACGCACCCGAGGGCCACGACTACATCGTGACCGGGGTCGCCGGACGCCGCGGCGGGGTCGCCACCCTGCTCGGCCTGGCAGCGGCAGCGGAAGCCCTGCGGCACAACGGCTTCCGGGCCGCCTCACACGCGCTGGTGTGGGAGGACGGGGTCCGTGCGACCCACCGGCTCGCCGACATGGCGGTGGTCTACCAGGCCCGGCGCGCGCGGCTGAACCTCATCGTGGAATCCAAACTCGGCGAACTACTTCCGGTGCAGTGGGGCGATCGGCGCTTCCTGGCCTGCGGACACTGCCCCACCTGCACCGCCGAACTCGAGGCCCGCCGCGACCTGCTGCTGGTCGCGGGCATGCGCCCGGCCACCCGCGCCCACCTGCGCGACGCCGGCATCACCACCGTGGACCGGCTCGCGGTCGCCGACTCCACGGTCACCGGCATCCCCGCCGCCACCCTCACCACCCTGCGCCGCCAGGCCGAGGTCCAGATCCTGCGCGAACGCACCGGCCGCCCCGTGCACGGCCTCGTCGAGCCGGCCGCTCTCGCCGCCCTGGCCGCCCCCGCCCCGGGCGAGCTCTTCGTCAGCGTCACCGCGCCGCCGGGACCCGACGGCGCCGCCATCCCCATGCTCACCACCTGCGGAACAGCCCGCCCCCGGGCCGGAATACGCCGCACCGCAGGTGATCTGATCGTCCACGTGGGTTTCGCCGCAGCGGTCGGCGACGCCGATCCCACGAACGCCCGCCACCGCGCCGACAGTCCACGCGACACGCGGACCGACACCGCCGAACACCCGCGCGAGCCGGAACACGCCGCGGCCCGGCTCGGTAACGCGGAAATCCCTCCGGTGGCACTGAGTTTCGGTCCCAGAACGCCCGGCGAGACGGCCCCCGGGACCGTCGGAGATCGCGTGGCCACCGCCGAGCCCGGGCCGATGCCCGGCGTGAGCACCATCGACCTGGGCTTCGTACCCGCGCCCGCACTGCCGAAAACCGAGCGCACCTTCGTGATTCGAGGCGCCGAGCGGGACGGCGGGGTGTCGCTCACCCGGAGGCGGGACGACGCGGACGAGCTGCTGGAGTTCCTGATGGAGCGGCAGCGCGAGTTCCCGGAGCTGCGGATCCACCACTACCGCGCTGATCTGCGCGAGGTGCTCGATGCCGTCGGGGAGCGCGACTCCGAGGCCGAGGACGCGGTGGCGGAGCTGCTGCCCGCGCTGGTCGATCTGTACCCGGTGGTGCGGGCCGCGCTGGTGGTCGGCGAGCGGTCCTACGACCTGCATCAGCTGCCGCCCAACCAGGAGGAGAGCGGGCACGGTGCCGAAGCGGTGCTGCGCCTGCGGGATTGGCTGCTGGAGCTGGCCGCCGAACACCAGGTGCGGCCGAGCCGTCGCTGGGCCTACGACTACGCCGAGACCGGACCCGACGATGTCGAGGCCGCGCTGCGGGAATTCGCCGAGAGCTCGGGCGCTCGACGCGGCCCGGCCCAGGAGGCCGCCGGACTGACCGCGGCCGCGCTCGGCTATCACCGGCGCGAACGCCGCCCGCTGCGCTGGGCCCACGACGACCGCCTCGACCACCCCGTGGACGAATGGGCCGACACCGCGGGCGTGCTCGTCGCCGACTCCGGTTCGGTCGACACCGACTGGCACGGCACCGGACAACGGCCCCTGCGCCGGTACCTGACCCTGACCGGACGCCTGGGCACCGGCAACGCGCCGCCGCCCGGCACCCCCGTGCTCACCCTCTACGACCACGCCGCGCCCGGGATGGCCGTCACCCCGGGCCTGCGCGCCACCGCGCACGCCACGGTGCTCGGCTGTTCCTTGGACGCGGGCTTCGAGGACGTGGTGCGCGTCGTCGAGTTCCTGCCCGAGGGCTGCGCGCCCTACGACGAGCTGCCCACCGCCATCGCGCCCTGCCCGCCCGGCACCGACGCACGTCTCGCGGAAGCCTTGGAGGACACCGCACATCAGCTGCTGGTGACGCTCCCCCACGTGCCCGAGACGGCCGTCTTCGACATCCTCACCCGCCGCCCGCCCCGGCTGCGCACCGGCGCGGCGCTGCCCGAGGTGTTCGGCGACCACGCCGCCGCCGTCACCGCGGCCGTGCTGGACCTCGACAATTCCTATGCGGCCGTGCAGGGTCCGCCCGGCACCGGCAAGACCGTCACCACCGCGCGCGCCGTGGAACGCCTCGTCACCCGCTACAAGTGGCGGGTCGGGGTGGTGGCGCGCACGCACCGGGCGGTCGAGCATCTGCTCGACGCCGTCGTCGAGGTGGGCGTGCTGCCGGAGCTGGTGGCCAAGGCCGACAGCCGCGCGGTGGCCCCGGAATGGCTGCCCATCGAGGCGTCCCGTTATCCGCGCTTCCTCGACAATGCCGTGAACGGCTGTGTGGTGGGCGGACTCTCGGGCGACTTCACCGATCCCGAACGCATCGCACGCGACAGCCTGGACCTGCTGGTCATCGTGGACGCCGGGAAGTTCCCGCTGGCCGAGGCAGCCGCGGTCGCGGTGTGCGCGCGCAACCTGCTGCTGGTCGGCGACCCCGCGCCGCCCACCGCGCACGGCACCCACCCCGAACCCATCGCCGAATCCGTGCTGGGCCGGCTGCTCGGCGCGCACCGCACCCTGCCCGCCGCCTACGGCTACTTCCTGGACCGCACCTGGCGCATGCATCCGCGCATGTGCGTGCCGGTGTCGCGGCTGCGCTACGAGAATCGGCTGCGCTCGAACGAAACCGTCACCCTGGCACGGGAACTCGACGGCATTCCGCCGGGCGTGCGCACGGTCGCGGTGGAGCATCACGGCAACGGCACCGAATCCGCCGAGGAGGCGCGCGAGATCGTGCGCCAGGTGCGGACGCTACTCGGCCTGCCCTGGCACACCGGGGCGGTCACCCGCCGCCTGCACCCGCACGACATCCTGGTGGTGGCCCCGTATCACGCGCAGGTGGCGCGCATCCGAACCCTGTTGTCACGGGCCAAGATCGAGGACGTGCTGGTCGGCACGCCCGACCACTTCCAGGGCCGCGAGGCGGCGGTGGTGCTGGTCTCCATGACCACCTCCGCGCCCGAGGACGCCCCGCACGGCATCGGGGCGCTGCTGTCGCGGCACTGGCTGACCAGCGCCATCTCGCGGGCCATGTGGTCGGCGATCATCGTGCGCTCGCCGCTGCTGACCGAATTCCTCCCGGCCACCACGGCCGAACTGTCCGACCTGGCCGCGGTCCTGCAACTCGACCGGGTCTGACACCGCGCCACCGAGTTCCCCCGACTGCCGGAACTCGGTGCACTCGGGGTCAGCCGAAGTTGTGGCCTTCGCCGCGATAGGTCGGCACGGTGGTGCGGCTGCCGTCGGCGTCGACGAGATGAACCTCGTCGAACCGCTCGCACAGCTCGCCCGCCTTGGCGTGCCGGAACCAGACGCGATCGCCGATCCGCAGCCCGTCGGCGCCGGTCAGCGGGGTCTGCACCTCACCCGCGCCCTCGGTGCCGATCAGCTTCAAGCCCAAGGGCCACACCGGTTTCGGCACCCGGGACGCACCCGTGGGACCCGAGGCGATGTAGCCGCCCGAGTACACGGTGGCGATCCCGGGCGCGGGACGGCGCAGCACGGGGGCCGCGAAGTACATGGACGGGCGCGGAGCGAGATTGCGGTAGCCGTCGAACAGGGTCGGCAGGTACAGGCCCGAACCCGCGGTCACCTCGGTGACACCCGGGTCGGTGATGGAGACCTCGATGGACCCGGTGCCGCCGCTGTTGACCAGCTCCAGTTCACCGGCCACCGACCGCACCGCGTCCAGCACCTGGCGGCGGCGCTTGCCGATCTCCGCGGCGGAGGCCCACTTCACCAGGCGCACAGCCAGATTGGTGTCGGGCAGGCCAGCGATCTGGGCCTCGTAGGTCATCACGCCGACGAGCCGGAAACCGCGGGAACGGGTTTCGGTCGCCAGCTTCGCGGCCTGGTCGGGGGTGCGAATCGGGGAGCGGCGCACGCCCAGGTGGAGCGGTCCGATGCGCAGGGAGGCGTCGACGTCGAGACACACACGGGGAGCGGCCTTCTCGCCGACGACGGCGCGGATGAAGTCCAGCTGGTCGGTGTCGTCGACCATGAGGGTGATGGAGTCGAGCAGCAGCGGATCTGCGGCGAGTTCGGCCAGCGCGTGCCGGTCGACGGTGGGATAGCCGAGCAGCACGTCGCGCGCGCCCTCGCGGACCAGCCAGATCGCTTCGCGCAGTGAGTAACCCATGATCCCGGCGAAGCCGCCGGACGCGGTGAGTTTGTCGCCCAGCACTTCCTCGAGCACCGCGCGGCAGCGGACGGATTTACTGGCTACCCGGATCGGCACGCCGCGGGCGCGGCGCACCAGATCGGCGGCATTGGCGCGCAGGGCGGTCAGGTCGACCGCGGCCAGCGGTGGTTCCAGGTCGGCGGTGGCCGCGTGCAGCCCGCTGATCGGCGACGAATCGGTCACCAGATCATTCGACCACGAACCTGGTCACTCGTCCAGCACAAAGTTCGGGGGAATCCTCAGAGGTCGACGGCCTTGGTGGACAGGTACGAGACCAGGTCATCCAGCACGACCAGCGAGATCTCGTCATCGCAGTCCGCCAGCCAGCGCAACACCATGCCCTGGATGACGGCCAGCAGGTAGGCGGCGATGGCATCGACCGGTTCCAGCCACTGGGTGCCCGATCGGCGGGCGCACAGGTCCAGGAACTCGGTCACGTCGGCGTCCAGTTCGCGGAACATGGCGGTGGCGATCGGATCCGGTACGCAACCGGTCTGGTTCTCCCAGCGCCGCCGCAGGACCGACAGGGTCGATTCGTAGGCTCGCAGCTGCCGATCGGGTGAGGATTTCAGGATCGGCCACAGCGTGCTGACGCCCGCGTGCAACAGAACTCGAAGCGCACGATTACCGCTGAAATCGAGCGACCCGGCCGCGGCCTCGATGGCCTCGGTCATGGCCGGACGAAGTCCGACCTGGGTGATTTCTCCACTTGCGCTCAACGACGACTCCCTTTGGCGAAAAGACTCGCGCACCTCTGCCTGCGCGGCTCGCTCAACGGGTTGCAGATCAGCATCGATCACCGGCCTGTACCCCGGCGTACCCGTTCAACGGGTACCGATGTTACGTCTTTTACTTGCCTTGCGACCAGCTTTGATAGGCGAATACGGACCTCAGGATTGTTTTGTTACCTGATTGAAACGGGCCCGCGATCGATTGGGAATGATCAAATTGAACGATCGCCAGGTAAAGCCGCTATTTGGACCAATCGGTATTTTATGGCGGTATGCGCGACACACAGAGCGGGTGTGCGCGAACCCACACCCGGCGGCGTATTTTCGGGCCCCGGATTCGCCGCGAACGAGTCCCGCTCACCGATCGATCGCCGACCGCGAGTCCCACTCACCGATAACCTGAGCTCGTGACCTCTGCGCGCTACGACCAATTCCTGATCTCCGGCACCTTCAACTTCCGTGATCTGGGTGGAGCACGGACCGTGGGCGGATCCACCGTCAAGGAAGGCGTCCTGCTGCGGTCCGCCCAGCTCAGCCGGATCGACGACGCCGGTGTCGACACCCTGCGCACACTGGGCGTCACCGACATCCACGACCTGCGCGGACACGCCGAGATCGAGTACATCGGGCACGACGTCATCCCGGACGGCGTGCGACTGCGGGTCACGCCCTTCGACTCCCGCATGGGCCAGACCCCGCCGCACGAGGCGCGTGACAAGGCGACCGCCCAGGCCCACATGCTCGAGGTCTACCGCGAGTTCCCGGCCCTGCCCGAGGCCCACGTCGCGATCAAGTCGCTGGCCGACTCCGCGCTGGCCGGCACCGCGCTGGTGCACTGCGCCGCCGGCAAGGACCGCACCGGCTGGGCGGTGGCCACGCTGCTGCGCGCGGTCGGGGTCACCGAGGACGACGTGTTCGCCGACTACCTGCTCAGCAATGACGCGGTGCCGGTGCTGCGCTCGTTCATGACCGCGGAGTCCGACAAGGACGTCTCCGACGACCTGCTCGGCGTCCGCACCGAATACCTGGAATGCGCCACCACCTCGATGCACGCCCTCTACGGCGGCCTCGACGGCTACCTCACCGAAATCGGCATCACCATCGAGATCCGCGACGCCCTGCACACCCGCCTGCTCGGCTGAGCGCTCGCGTCCGGTCGGGTCCGCGCGTCAGCCGACGCGGCGGACCAAGCCGTCGGCGGTGATGCTGACCTGGTTCCCGGTGTGGAACCAGGGCCCGGTGAAGCGCGATTCGGTGGTCTTCGGGTCGTTCCAGTACCGCGGGCTCACATTCGGCCCGCGGCACAGCAATTCGCCGCACCCGGCGTCCGCGCGCGGGCCCCATAACGCGAGTTCGGTTCCCCCGAAGGCGAATCCGAGGGTGTCGCGAGCGCTGTCGTGGTCCTCGAGGTCCACGGCGGTGTCGTCGCGGGCCAGGCCGATGCCGGAGGTCTCGGTCGCGCCCCACACCGACCACTGCCGCGCGGCCGGGAAGACCTCGCGCAGGGTGTCGGCGACCGAGCCGGAGGCGGCGGTGGCCGCGGCCAGTTCGGCGCGGTGCCCGGCGCTGCACACCTGACGCACCTGCTCCACCCGCAGCCCCGCCAGGCCGGGCAGCAGTCCGGCGAAGATGCTGGGGGTCGCGGCGACCATGTCGATGCGTTCGGCCACCAGCGCCCGCGGCACCAGGGACCGGTCCGGGGTGAGCACCACCGTGCCGCCGACCGCGAACGTCGGCAGCAGTTGATCCACGCACCCGCTGGCGTGCGCGAGCGGCAGCAGCACCAGGTTGCGCAGGCCGTCGGTGGGCAGGTCCAGCGCGCCGACCACGGAACGGATTGCGGAGAGCAGGTTCTCGTTGGTCAGCTCCACCCCGCGCGGGGCGGTGCCGGGGCCCGGGCTGGTGTAGGAGAGCAGCGCCAGCTCGCCCAGGGACGCGCCGTCGTCGATGAAGGCCGCGCCGTCGGGCAGGGCCGCGGCGAAACCGGTCGCGGTACCGCCGCCGTCCAGCACGAAGTCGGCGCAGGCGTCGCGAATCACGCGGTCCGCCAGCGCGTCCGGGAGGCCGTCGTGGACCAGCACCGGGACCGCGCCGGAGAGCAGCGCGCCCAGGAAGGCCTGGACCCACCGGGCGCCGACCGGCATGCGGACCGCGACCCGGTCGCCGTAGCCGATGCCGTGCTCCTGCAACCCGCCCGCGATGCGGGAGGCCGAGTACCAGAGCTCGCGGTAGGTGAGCCGGGGGCCGCCGATCTCGACGACGGCCTCGCGGG
Organism: Nocardia sp. NPDC005746; assembly: GCF_040630785.1. Taxonomy (NCBI): domain Bacteria; kingdom Bacillati; phylum Actinomycetota; class Actinomycetes; order Mycobacteriales; family Nocardiaceae; genus Nocardia; species Nocardia sp. NPDC005746. Next base: position 135,401 of record NZ_JBEXYE010000012.1, on the reverse strand, counting down.
CGGCGAAAGTGTGGACCTGGACGTCGAGTAGCTCGGTCAGTGCGGGGGTGAGGTTTCCGTAGCGCAGGATGCCGTCCGCGGCGCGCGCAAGCGGGTTGTCACACCAGCCGTTTCGCGTGTGCGGGAATTCCACGAGTAACTGCGACATCGTCCCTCCGAGTGCCTCGAAGCCCTGCCAGGCATGAGTGACTATATGATGCAGATCACAGAAGTGGGCGGATTGTCGGCAAACGGATGTCAGGCTTTGACCCCACGGAAACAGATCGGCGTCCTGCCAAACCTCGGTTCCCCCAATCGAGCCTGCGGAAACGCAGGATTTGGGATGTCGTTCACGACCGGGCGTCCGGAATGAGCATCGAGCGGTCTCGTGTCGCACCCGATCCGACAGCATCGCAGGTAGACGGCTTGACACGCCCGGGCGTCATTAGACACGCCCGGGCGCGCACAGCCGGTCCGGCCGGCCTGGGTCTATTTGCCCGTGTACGTGGCCTTTCCGGGGCCGACCTCCAGGAAGCTGCGCACCGCGCCCTTCAGGTCCGCGGTGCCGAAAAGTTGCCCGGACACCTCCGGGGTCACCGAATCCGCGTGGGCGACACCACCGGACCGCCAGGCCTCGATGATCGTCTTGGTGGCCGCGTGCGCGCGGGTCGGACCCTCGGCGAGGCGGGCCAGCAGCGCCCGGGCGGCGGCGTCCACGTCCTCGTGCACGGCATTGACCACACCCCAGTCGGCCATGGTGGCGGCGTCGTAGAGGTCACCGGTCATGACGAACTCGCGGGCCCGGCCCGAACCCGCCCGCTCGGCCAGCCGCTGCGGGCCGCCCATGGACGGGGTCAGGCCCACCACGGTCTCCACCAGGCCGAACTTGGCCTTGGGAGCGGCCAGGACGATGTCGCAGGCCAGCGACATCTCGAAGGCCGCGGTCAGGGTCAGCGAGTGGGCGGCGAAGACGACCGGGCAGGGCAGCGCCTCGAGCGGGTGGATGATGCGCGCGAACAGGGCCTGCCACAGCTGCGCGCCCTCCTCCTCCGACAGCCCGTCGAAGACGTGCACGTCCACGCCGCCCGACACCAGCTTGCCGTCGGCGCGGATCAGCAGCGCGCGGGGCGGATTCGCCGACAGCTCCTCGAGATCCGAGGCGAGGGTGTCCATCAGCGCCTTGTCGAAGAGGTTCAGCGGCGGATGGTCGATGGTGAGGATCGCCGCGTCCGCGCCGCCATCGGTGACGATGCGCTCCAGGCGGGTGGGCTTCGAGTCAGTCATGCCCTGAATGTATGCGGACGCTTACCTTCGCAAAAGAGGCGGCACAACATCGGTACGACTACCTGCAACAAGATCACCCAGAGGGTCGCGGCCGTCTCGATTCTGGACCGCACCTCGATAGACCTCCGCCTTGGAGCGGAGGAGGGAAGAATCGAGACCTCGGGGCCGCGAACCCACCCGGAGCGGAGCGGAGGGCAAAATAGACACGGTGACCACCTCGAACAGCGAGCCGGGGACCTATGTCGAGCCCGGCGAATTCAAGCGGGACACGAATTACATCGAGACGCGGATCACCGCGGACGGGCGGGACGGGTATCCGGTCGAGCCGGGCCGGTACCGGCTGGTCGCGGCGCGGGCCTGCCCGTGGGCCAATCGCACGCTGATCGTGCGGCGGCTGCTCGGGCTGGAATCGGTGCTGTCCCTGGGTTTGTGCGGGCCGACCCACGACAAGCGCAGCTGGACATTCGACCTGGATCCGGGCGAGGTGGATCCGGTGCTCGGCATCCACTTCCTGCGCGACGCCTACTTCGAGCGGTTCCCCGACTACCCGCGCGGCATCACCGTGCCCGCCGTCGTGGACGAGCACACCGGCGCGGTGGTCACCAACGACTACGCGCAGATGACCCTCGACTTCTCCACCGAGTGGACCGAGTACCACCGGCCCGGCGCACCCGACCTGTACCCGGAAGATCTACGCGCGGAAATGGATCCGGTCATGCGCCGGATCTACACCGAGGTCAACAACGGCGTGTACCGGTGCGGGTTCGCGGGCGACCAGCAGGCCTACGACGCCGCCTACGACCGGCTCTTCACCGCCCTCGACTGGCTGAGCGAACGCCTCGCGGGCCAGCGGTACCTGATGGGCGACACCATCACCGAGGCCGATGTGCGGCTGTTCACCACCCTGGCCCGTTTCGACCCGGTCTACCACGGCCACTTCAAGACCAACCGGCAGAAGCTCACCGAGATGCCGGTGCTGTGGGCGTACGCCCGCGACCTGTTCCAGACCCCCGGTTTCGGCGACACCGTCGACTTCGTGCAGATCAAGCAGCACTACTACATCGTGCACACCGACATCAATCCGACGCGGGTCGTGCCCAAGGGCCCCGAACTCGGCGACTGGCTGACCCCGCACGACCGGGAAGCCCTGGGCGGCAAGCCGTTCGGTGACGGCACCCCGCCGCCTCCGCCGGTGGAGGCCGAGCGGGTGCCCGCCGGTCACGGCGCGGTCTGACCGCTCACTCCCCCGCCGCGCCCCGATAGGTGCCGAAGCTCCAGTAGACGCCTTCGGGGTCGCGGCAGGTGAAACCCTTTGATTCGTAATCGGTTTCGTCACGCAGTTCGCGGGTGACGGTCGCGCCCGCGGCCCGCGCCCGCTCGTACAGCGCGTCGACGTCGTCGAGGGCGATGTACACCGAGCCGACGCCGGGCGGCTGGCAGTCCAGCGCCATGCCCTCACGCACCCCGCCGAGCATGATCGCGCCGCCGCCCGGCCAGGCCAGTTCGGCGTGGTCGACGGTGTCGCCCGAGTCGTAGCGGGCGGTGGTCTCGAAGCCGAAGGCGGCCTCCAGGAACGTGATCGCGGCCGCGGCGTCGCGGTAGACCAGGGTCGGCCAGACGACGATGGCGGTCCGCACGGAATTGGTGGTTTCGCTCATGGCACTAGCCTCCGACCTCGGCCACCGGTTGGTCTTGGACGAATGGGAACTCCTCGTGTTCCCGCCACACCGACGGCGGCATGCCCGCCAGCTCCCGCCACTCGCGGGCCATGTGCGCCTGGTCGTAATACCCGGCGGCGGCCGCCACCGTCGCCAGCTGCGGCGCGACCGGCTCGCGCAGCAGCCGGTGCGAGCGTTCGAAACGGGCCACCCGGACCGCGTCCTTGGGGGTGATGCCGAACTCCGCGCCGAAACGGCTGCCGAGATGCCTTCGGCTCCAGCCGATCTCGTCGGCGACCTCGGCCACCCGCACCGCCGGGTCCGGCCCGGACAGCAGCGCCCAGGCGTGGGTCAGCTCGTCGTCCCAGCGCACGGGGGCGAGGTGCCGCAGCAGGATCTCGTCGATGACGGCGAACCGCTCCGGCCACGACACCGGCTCCGCCAGCCGTTCCCGCAGCTCCGTCGCGCGCGGCCCGAGCACGTCGGCCAGGTCCACGATCCACGAACCGAGCGCCGCGGCCGGCATCCCCAGCACCGCCCGGCAGCCCAGCGGGGTCAGATTCAGCTGCACGCCGTGCTGGAAGCCGTTGTGCGCGATCACCGCCGGACGCACCGTGAGCCCGCTGGCCAGCATGTCCCAATGGCCGCCCGCCTGCTCGGGATGGCTGGAGACGGGGACGTGGATGGGTTCGCCGATGGTGATGATCACCGTCAGCGCCGACCCCGGCATGCCGATATGGGTGCCCGGGGTGAAGCCGTGCAACAGGTAGCCCTCGTAGCCGAGGACGTACGCGCTCAGCCGCGGGTCGGGCACACCCAACGCGCCTTCGGACACGCCTGCCACGCGGTCCACCCTAGGCCGATCCGGCGCGGTGCGCGATGCTCCCATCCGGAACCGGTCTATCTCGCGAATCGTTGTCGAGGTGCCATAGAGTTTCGGTCGGAGAGGACCGCACGGAAGTAAGGGGTTGCCGATGTTCAAGGGCGGATTCGAAAAGGCGGTCGTTTCGCTGCTCGACAACGGGTCCCAGGTGCAGGCCCCGGCGGTCGCGAAATACGTCGCGAAGCTGCGGGCCGATCATCCTGACGAGACACCCGGGCAGATCATCGCGCGGTTCGAGAAGCTGTATCTGAACACCGTCACCGCCTCCGGCACCGCGGTCGGAGCGACGGCGGCCGTGCCCGGCGTCGGAACCGTCGCGTCGGTGGCCGCCATGAGCGCGGAGACCGCGTTCTTCCTGGAGGCGTCCGCGGTGTTCACCCTGGCCGTGGCCGCCGTGCACGGCATCGCGCCCGAGGACAAGGAACGCCGCCGCGCCCTGGTCCTGGCCGTGGTGCTCGGGGAGAGCGGCATGGAGATCGTGCAGAAGAGCGTCGGCGTGTCGGCCAAGAACTGGGGTGGCCTGATGGCCGCCAAGATCCCCGGCCTGAGCTCCATGAACGACTCGCTGCTCAAGCGGTTCATGGTGCAGTTCATCGCCAAGCGCGGGGCGCTCATGGTCGGCAAGGTGATCCCGGCCGGAATCGGCGCGGCCATCGGCGGATTCGGCAACCGGGCGCTGGGCCGCCGCACCGTCGACAATGCCCGCAACGCCTTCGGAGCGCCGCCGCTGAGCTGGCCACAGCCCATGATCGTCGACGCCGACCCGCTGACCGCCCTGAACGCGCCGGCCTGGAACAAGCAGCAGTGAGCGCCCGGCCCCTCGCCTTCGCCGCCGGCGGGCTGACCAAGACCTTCGACAGCATCACCGGCGTCGACGACGTCAGTTTCGTGGTGCCCGCCGGGACGGTGGCCGCGCTGGTGGGACCGCACGGCGCGGGCAAGTCCACGGTGCTGCGCATGCTGCTCGGACTGCTCGCCCCCACCTCGGGCACCGCGAGCGTGGGCGGGCCCGGTTCCGGTGCGCGCGCCGGACGGCGGGCGGTCGGCGCGATGCTCACCCCGCGCGGGCTGGACCCGGCGCGGCGAGTGTTCGCCCAGCTGCGCGTGTACGCCGCCGCCGCGGGCGTCGCCGATGAGCGGGCCGAGGAACTGCTGCGGCTGGTCCGGCTCCTCGACGCCGCCGACGAACGGATCGGCAATCTCACCGAGGGCATGCGGACCCGGCTGGCGCTGGCCGTCGCCCTGCTCGGCGATCCCCCGCTGCTGGTGCTCGACGATCCGGCCACCGGACTCGACATCGGCGAAACCGCCTGGCTCAATGACCATCTGCGCGGCCACGCCCGCCGCGGCGGCACCGTGCTGCTCACCTCGCGCACCATGAGCACCGTGCTGCCCATCGCCGACGAGCTCATCGTCATGGACCGCGGCCGCATCGCCTACCAGGGCAGCCCCGCCCGGCTGCGCCGCAGCCACCCGGACCGGCTGCTGGTCAAGGCCTCCAGCCCGATCGCGCTGGCCACCTCGCTGGCCGCGCAGGGCTTCACCGACGCGGTCATGCGGCCCGACGGCCGCCTCGCGATCGCGGAAGCCTCACTGTCACAACTGGAATCGGCCGCCTCCGCCGCCCGGGTCCAGCTCACCGAGGTCACGCCCGAACACATCCATCCGGATCAGGTGCTGGCCGCCCTCACCCACACCGGACCCACCGCCCCCGCCTACCCCGGCCCGGCCGCCCCCGGGGCGTATCGGTGACATCGGTGTGCCACATCGGCATTCGCTATCGGTCGACGGCGCCGGCAACCGGTGGCCCGGCCCGCGAACGATCGGTCCGCGGCACCGCCGCCGAGACGCTCGATTCCGGAGCAGCGCCCCGTGCCGCACGGATATGCGGTGCCGGGCAGATCACGCAGACCGGGGACGCTTCACGAAAGGACGCTCGATGAAGTTCACTGTGCCGCCGGTGGTGGCCCGGGCCGCGAATTCCGAAGTGCGGAAGGTGACTTCGGTGCGGCTGAACTGGGTGATCGGCGGCGGGGTCGTCGCGGCGGGTGTGGCGGCGTTCGTGGCGCTGGGCGCCGGATTCCAGCCCGGGGGCGAGAACGCGCAGGGGTTCAGCTCCGGGTCCGGCTGGGCGGCCGTGCTGACCGCCTGGGTGGTGGTGCTGACCGTGGCCGCGGCCGCTGCCTTCGGGGCGGTCGGCGCGGGCTCGGAGTTCGCGACCGGGGGCGTGGCGATGAGCTCGCTGTTCACACCCGACCGGACCCTGCTGCTGAGCGCGAAACTCGTGGTGGCGGGGGCGTTCTCGCTCGCCACCGTGGTCGCCATGGAGGTGCTCGGCGGAGCCGCCATGCGACTGGCGGGCGGCTCGCGGGTGCCCATGGACGGTGGCTTCTTCGGCGTGCTGATCGGGGTGGCGCTGGCCGCGGTGTGCTGGGCGGTGATCGGGACCGCGGTGGGCTTCGTGCTGCGCTCGCCCACCCAGGCGCTGATGGCGGTGCTGGGCTGGGCGGTGCTGGAACCGCTGATCTGGATCACCGCGCGCGCCATCGGATTCGGCGGGCTGGCGGCCATCCTGCCGGTGTCCTCGACGGTCGGGGCGATCAGCGGCGGACGGTACGCCAAGAACGCGCTCATCGCGCCCACGCCGGCGGCCATGGCGATGCTGGTGCTGTGGAGCGCGGCCGCGGGCGCGGCGGGCTGGTGGTTCTACACCCGCCGCGACATCTGACGCTCAGCCTCGGTCGGCGAACACCCGCTGCCAGACCGCGTGATCGGTGCGCGGGCCGCCCGGGGTGTCCGCGCCGTACTCGGCGATGAGCCCCGGCAGGTCGAGCGGCAGGCTCGGCGCGGTCATACCCGCCAGTTCGGCCTCCACCGCGGTGTCGGGAACCAGCCAGCAGACCTCGAATTCGATGCCGTCCGGATCGGCGGCGTAGAGGGCCTTGGTGGAGGCATGGTCGGACGCCCCCGTGAGCGCGCCCGCCGCGATCAGGGCGTCGCGCACCCGCTGCAACTCGCTGAGCGTGTCCACCTCCCAGGCCAGGTGATAGAGCCCGACCCGGCCGGTGCGGTGCGGGACCGACGGGTCCGGGGACTGGAACAGACCCAGGTCGTGGTCATTGGCCGACCCCTCGGCCTGTAGGAACGCCCCGCCCGGGAAGCCGCCGGGCAACCGGCGGAAGCCGAGCACCTCGCTGTAGAACGCGACCGAGCGTTCCACGTCGGAGACGAACAGGACAGCGTGATTGAGGCGCTGAATCGGCATGGCGGGAACTCCGTTTCGACGAGACCGGACGCGGGGTGCGAAGTTCAGCGGAACACGCCGGGACCGGAGACACAAGGCGGCGTCCCGGCCACACTGGTGAGGGGACGGGAACAAACAGGGGGTGGGGCGGTCGTTGTTCTCCGCGATGAGTTCGAGCGATGTGGGCGAGGCGATGGTGACCGGGGCCGGTGACGGAACAGGCCGCGGATGGCTGCGGCGGCTGTGGGACAGGTGCGCGGGGCACCCGTGGATGCTGGCCGGGCTGGCGGCGGCGATCGTGGCCGGCGCGGTCGTCGAGGTGACCGGGCCGCTGCTGGCCAAACGCGCCCTCGACGGCGCGACCGCGGGCAATACCGGCATCATCGCGGGCCTGGCGATCGCCTTGGGCGCGCTCGCCGTGGGACGCTTCCTCGCCTCCTTCGGCCGCCGCATGCTGGCCGGGCGGCTCGCCCTCGACGTCCAGCACGAACTGCGGGTGGATCTGCTGGCCGCCCTGCAACGCCTGGACGGGCCCGGGCAGGACGAGCTGCGCACCGGCCAGGTCATCTCCCGCTCGATCAGCGACCTCACCCTGGTGCAGGGGCTGCTGTCGATGGCGCCCTGGTCCTCGGTGGCGGCGCTGCAATTCGTGCTCGCCGCGGGCGTCATGCTGTGGCTCTCGCCGCCACTGGCGCTGGCCGCGCTGCTGGTGGTGCCGGTGCTGGCCTTCGTGGTCTACCGGGTGCGGCCGCGTCTGTACGCCGCCACCTGGTCCGCGCAGCAGCGCGCCGCCGATCTGGCCCAGCACGTCGAGGAGACCGTCACCGGCGTGCGCGTGGTGAAGGGCTTCGGTCAGGAGGCCCGCATGGTCGACCTGCTGGAGGGCCACGGCCGCGAGCTGTACGCCGAACGCATGCGCGCGGCCCGCATCGACGCCCGCTTCAGCCCGACACTGGGCTCGATTCCGCAGGCCGGGCTGGTCGCGGTGATCGCGGCGGGCGGGCTGCTGGCCTTCCACGGCAGCATCGGGCTCGGCACCTTCCTGGCCTTCGTCGCCTACGTGGCCACCATGACCAACTCCACCCGGATCGTGTCGTACGTGGTGGTGATGGCGCAGTTGACGCGGGCCGCGGCCGAACGCGTGCACCAGGTCATCGACAGCGCGCCCGACCGCGTCGACCCCGAGCATCCGGCGCCGGTGCCCGACGGACCGCTCGGCATCGACATCGAGGGCGTCACTTTCGGTTTCGATCCGGACCGGCCGGTGCTGCGCGATTTCAGCCTCGACATCGCGCCCGGGGAGACGGTGGCGATCATCGGCCCGGCGGGCTCGGGCAAGTCCACGCTGAGCCTGCTGCTGCCGCGCTTCTACTCCCCCGGCTCCGGCCGGATCAGCCTGTACGGCACCGATTCCCGCGCCGATGTCGCCGACCTGCGCGCGGCCGACCTGCGCGCGGCCGTCGGGGTGGTGTTCGACGAGGCGTTCCTGCTGTCCGACACCATCGCCGCCAATATCGCCCTGGGCCGCCCGGAGGCGACCGCGGCCGAGATCCACGCGGCCGCCGCACAGGCCGCGGCGGACGACTTCATCAATGCCCTCGCCGACGGTTACGACACCGTGGTCGGCGAACGCGGCCTGACCTTGTCCGGCGGTCAGCGCCAGCGCATCGCCCTGGCCCGTGCCCTGCTGACCAACCCGCGCGTCCTGATCCTCGACGACGCCACCTCAGCGGTCGACGCGGTCACCGAGGCCGCGATCTTCGCGTCCCTGCCCACCGATTCCGGCCGGACCACCCTGATCCTGGCCCACCGCGAATCGACGCTGTCCCACGCCGACCGCGTGATCCGGCTGCCCGCACCGGAATTCGCGCCGCTCGATCCGGCGGCCGCGGACTCCGACCTCGAGCTCGGGCAGACCGCGGCGGGCTCGCAACCGGACCGGGATACGCCCGAGGAAGTGCGGCGGGTGCTCGGCAAGCTGCCGCCCGCGCTGGAAGAGCCAGGGCTGGACGCGGACTCGTTGCGGGAGCCCGACCCCGGGTTCCGGCTGAGTCACGCGCTGGGACTGGTGAAATGGCTGGTCGCCGGAACCATGATCCTGCTCGCACTGAACGCGCTTGTCGGCGTGGGTTTCCCGTCGGTGGTGCGGTATGCGGTGGACGCGGGCGTCGGGCGGCACGACGGCGCGGCGCTGGTCCGGGCCACCATCATCGGCGTCGTCCTGGTCGTGGCCGGGTGGCTGGTCGCGGCGACCGCGCTGCTGTGGAGCAACCGGGCCGGGGAACGGGTGCTGTTCGGGTTGCGGGTGCGCAGTTACGCACATCTGCAGCGGCTCGGCCTGGACTTCTACGAGCGGGAACTGTCCGGCCGCATCATGACCCGGATGACCACCGACATCGACGCGCTGTCGACGTTCATGCAGACCGGCCTGCCGGACGCGCTGGTCGCGCTGCTGACCGTCGGCGGAATCGCGGTGGCGCTCACCATCATCGATCCGGGCCTGGCCCTGGTGGTGTTCGTGACGGTGCCCGCGCTGCTGGTGGCCAGCTGGAAGTTCCGCAAGGTCTCCGACGCCGCCTACAGCGCCTCCCGGGAACATTCGGCGACCGTGAACGCCGACTTCGCCGAGAACGTCGCGGGACTGCGGGTGGTGCAGGCCAATCGGCACGAGGCGATCTCCGAGCGGCGCTTCGCCGGATACTCGGACAACTACCGGGTCAGCCGGATGCAGGCGCAGCGGGCCATCGCCACCTTCTTCGCCTTCGTCGGCATGTGGGCGGACCTGGCGCTGGCCGCCGTCGTGTTCACCGGGGCCTGGGCGGTCGCGCACGGGACCACCACCGCGGGCACCCTGGTCGCGTTCGTGCTGTACCTGCAGCTGCTGTTCGGGCCGATCATGCAGTTGTCGCAACTCTTCGACGGGTACCAGCAGGCGCGGGTCGGGTTGCGGCGCATCGGGGAACTGCTGCGCACCCCGTCCTCGATCGCCCCCGATCCCGCGGACGCGGCCCCGATCGACGGGCAGCTGCGCGGCGAGGTGGTGTTCGACGACGTGCGTTTCCAGTACCCGGGTGCGGTGCGGCCCGCCCTGGAGGGCGTCAGCCTCGGCATTCCGGCGGGCGGCAGCCTCGCGCTGGTGGGTGAGACCGGCGCGGGCAAGTCGACCATCGTGAAGTTGCTGGCCCGGCTCTACGACATGCCACGAGAACGTGTGTCCGGTGACGCGAATCACGAAGTTACCGACGCCGCGACGGCAATCTCCATAGCGAAAACGCATGATAAAGCCCGTGATCCGGACACCCACGGCGCAATTCGGGTGGACGGCGTGGATATTCGCGACTATCGCCTCGCCGACTTCCGTTCCCGGCTCGGCGTGGTGCCGCAGGAAGCTCACCTCTTCACCGGCGACATTGCCAGCAACATTGCATTTGGCAAACCTTTTGCGAGTCGCGTTGAAATCGAGGCGGCGGCCGCCGCGGTCGGTGCGCTGGACACCATCGCGGCGCTGCCCCGGGGCATGTCACAGCCGGTCGGGGAACGCGGGCGCGGGCTCTCGGCCGGGCAACGCCAGCTCATCGCCCTGGCCCGGGCCGAACTGGTCCGGCCCGACCTGCTCCTGCTCGACGAGGCCACCGCCGTGCTGGATCCGGCCGCCGAGGCATCGGTGCTGGTCGCGAGCGAATCGGTGACGCGGGGGCGGACCTCGATCATCGTGGCGCACCGGCTCGCGACAGCCGCGCAGGCCGATCGGATCGCGGTCGTCGAGCACGGCCGGATCAGCGAAATCGGGTCGCACGACGAACTCCTCGCGGCCCGCGGCGCGTACTCCCGCTTGTGGGCTGCGGCGCGGGCGACGGAAGGAATATTCTCGAGCGAGGACGAGTCGTCACGAGAGAATGCGTCCGCTCGGTGGTAGCCACGACCGACGGCGAACGGGGGTGGGCATATCCTCAGTGGGGGCGCATCGGCGCGCATCCGCCGATTACCCGTGCCGGGCACGTCACAAACGTCGCAGCGCGAAGAACGAAATGAGGCGAACACCTGCTGTGAGCAGCTCAACAGACCAGTTCGGACAGAACCAGTGGCTTGTCGACGAGATGTACCAGAAGTACAAGCAAGACCCCTCGTCCGTCGATGAGAGCTGGCACGAGTTCCTGGCGGACTACACGCCGGAGAACACTGCCGAGATTGGTAACAACAGCCAGGCGGCCGCCGCCGTCGCTCCGGCCCCCGCCGCCGTCGCGCCCGCCGCTCCCCCCGTCGCCGCACCCGCCGCGCCCGCCCCGGCTCCGGCCCCCGCGCAGGTGCGCGCCCCGCAGACCACCCCGGCCCCGAGCTCGAACGCGGCCCCGACCTCCGGCGGCCCCAAGCCGTCCGCCGAGGACGAGACCAAGGTGCTGCGCGGCGCGGCCGCCGCGACCGTGAAGAACATGTCGGCGTCGCTGGCCATCCCCACCGCTACCTCGGTGCGTGCCATCCCGGCGAAGCTGATGATCGACAACCGGCTGGTCATCAACAACCACCTGGCCCGCACCCGCGGTGGCAAGATCTCCTTCACCCACCTGCTGGGCTACGCCATTGTGCAGGCCATCAAGGCCTTCCCGAACATGAACCGGCACTTCGCCGAGGTCGACGGGAAGCCGAACGCGGTCACCCCCGCGCACACCAATCTCGGTCTGGCCATCGATCTTCCGGGCAAGGACGGCAACCGCGCGCTCGCGGTCGCGGCCATCAAGAACACCGAGGGCATGACCTTCGCGCAGTTCCACAGCGCGTACGAGGACGTCGTGCGGCGCGCCCGTGACGGCAAGCTCACCAACGACGACTTCTCCGGCGTCACCATCTCGCTCACCAACCCGGGCACCATCGGCACCAACCACTCGGTGCCGCGTCTGATGCTGGGCCAGGGCGCGATCATCGGCGCGGGCGCCATGGAGTACCCGGCCGAGTTCCAGGGCATGAGTGATCAGCAGCTCGCGGAAATGGGCATCGGCAAGCTGATGACCCTGACCTCGACCTACGACCACCGCATCATCCAGGGCGCGGAGTCCGGCGACTTCCTGCGGACCGTCCACAACCTGCTGATCTCCGACGAGTTCTACGACGAGATCTTCCACGGCATGGGTGTCCCCTACGAGCCGGTCCGCTGGCGCAAGGATATTCAGGAACGCGGTATCGACAAGTCGACCCGCGTCCAGGAGATGATCAACGCCTACCGCAGCCGCGGCCACCTGATGGCCGACACCGACCCGCTGCGGCTGGTGAAGGACAAGTTCCGCTCGCACCCCGACCTGGATGTCACCCAGCACGGCCTGACCCTGTGGGACCTGGACCGCGAGTTCAATGTCGCGGGCTTCCACGGCCAGGAGCGCATGAAGCTGCGCGACGTGCTGTCCATCCTGCGCGACGCCTACGCCCGCCACGTAGGTGTGGAGTACACCCACATTCTGGATCCCGAGCAGCTCAAGTGGATTCAGGAGCGGGTCGAGCAGAAGCACGCGAAGCCGACCGTCGCGGAGCAGAAGTACATCATGTCCCGGCTCAACGCGGCCGAGGCGTTCGAGACCTTCCTGCAGACCAAATACGTCGGCCAGAAGCGCTTCTCGCTGGAAGGCGCCGAGTCGGTCATCCCGATGATGGACGCCGTCATCGACCAGTGCGCCGAGTACGCCCTCGACGAGGTCGTCATCGGTATGCCGCACCGTGGCCGCCTGAACGTGCTGGCCAACATCGTGGGCAAGCCCTACTCGAAGATCTTCACCGAGTTCGAGGGCAACATGAACCCGGCCGCCACCCACGGCTCCGGCGACGTGAAGTACCACCTGGGTGCGCGCGGCACCTACCTGCAGATGTTCGGCGACAACGAGATCGAGGTGTCGCTGACCGCGAACCCCTCGCACCTCGAGGCCGTCGACCCGGTGCTGGAGGGTCTGGTCCGCGCCAAGCAGGACCTGCTCACCAAGGAAGACATCGTCACCAAGGGCGAAGAGGCGCGGTCGTTCTCGGTCGTGCCGCTGATGCTGCACGGTGACGCGGCCTTCGCCGGCCAGGGTGTCGTTGCCGAGACCCTGAACCTGTCGGGTCTGCGCGGCTACCGCACCGGTGGCACCGTGCACATCGTGGTGAACAACCAGATCGGCTTCACCACCGCGCCGGAGTACTCGCGTTCCACCGAATACTCCACCGACATCGCGAAGTTCATCGGCGCCCCGATCTTCCACGTGAACGGCGACGACCCGGAAGCCTGTGTGTGGGTGGCCAAGCTGGCCGTCGACTACCGGCAGAAGTTCCAGCGCGACGTCGTGATCGACCTGATCTGCTACCGCCGTCGCGGTCACAACGAGGGCGACGACCCGTCGATGACCCAGCCGGGCATGTACGACGTGATCGACACCAAGCGTTCGGTCCGCAAGGCGTACACCGAGTCGCTGATCGGCCGTGGCGACATCTCCATGAAGGAAGCCGAAGACGCCCTGCGGGACTACCAGGGTCAGCTGGAGCGGATCTTCAACGAGGTGCGCGAACTGGAGAAGTTCCCGCCGGAAAAGTCGGAGTCGATCGAGGAAGAGCAGCAGCTGCCGCCGAATCTCGTGACCTCCGTGGACAAGACGGTGCTGCAGCGCATCGGCGACGCGTTCCTGAACGTGCCCGAGGGCTTCACCGTGCACCCGCGCGTCAAGCCGGTGCTGGAGAAGCGCCGCGAGATGGCCTACGAGGGCAAGGTCGACTGGGCCATGGCCGAGTTGCTGGCCTTCGGCACGCTCATCGACGAAGGCAAGGCCGTCCGCCTGACCGGTCAGGACTCGCGTCGCGGTACCTTCTCGCAGCGCCACTCGGTCATCATCGACCGCAAGAACGGCGACGAGTACACCCCGCTGCACAACATCGGCTCGGCCAACCCGGGCTGGTTCGCGGTGCACGACTCGGCGCTGTCGGAGTACGCGGCGGTCGGCTTCGAGTACGGCTACTCACTGGGCAACCCGGACGCGCTCGTCCTGTGGGAGGCGCAGTTCGGTGACTTCGTCAACGGCGCGCAGTCCATCATCGACGAGTTCATCTCCTCCGGTGAGGCCAAGTGGGGTCAGCTCTCCGAGGTCGTGCTGCTGCTGCCGCACGGTCACGAGGGCCAGGGCCCGGACCACACCTCGGGTCGTATCGAGCGCTTCCTGCAGCTGTGCGCCGAGGGTTCGATGACGGTGGCGGTCCCCTCCACCCCGTCGAACTACTTCCACCTGCTGCGCCGCCACGCCCTGGACGGCATCCGCCGCCCGCTGGTGGTGTTCACCCCGAAGTCCATGCTGCGCAACAAGGCTGTGGTCTCCGAGGTCGAGGACTTCACCGACAACAAGTTCCGCACCGTACTCGAGGAGCCCACCTACGAGTCGGGCAACGGCGACCGCGCCAAGGTCAAGCGCGTGCTGCTCACCTCCGGCAAGATCTACTACGAGCTGGTGGCCGAGAAGAACAAGCACAACCGCGACGACGTGGCCATCGTCCGCGTCGAGCAGCTGTACCCGATTCCGAAGTTCCGCCTCAACGAGGCCCTGGAGCAGTACCCCAACGCCTCCGATCTGGCGTGGGTCCAGGAGGAACCGGCCAACCAGGGCGCCTGGCCCTTCTTCGGCCTCAACCTCCCGGAGATCCTCCCGGCCCGCTTCGGCAAGCTGCGTCGCATCTCCCGCCGCGCCATGTCGGCCCCGTCCTCGGGTTCGTCCAAGGTGCACGCCGTGGAGCAGCAGGAAATCATCGACGAGGCGTTCTCCCCGACCGTCTAGTCACCGAATCCCAGTGCGGGGCCGGATCTCTCACCGAGATCCGGCCCCGCGCCGTTTCTCAGTCGAGGCGGTAGATGTCGTAGTCGCCGAGTGGCCGGAAGCCGAGTCGCTGATAGAGGGCCGTGCTGGTGCGGTTCGCCAGATCAGCGAAGAGCATGACATCTCGCGCGCCGGAGGCGAGAGCGTGGCGGCAGGCGAAGGTGGTGGCGGCGGCCGCGAAGCCCTTGCCGCGCAGGGGTTTCGGGGTGAAGACCGGGGCGATGCGGACGGTTCCGGTTACGACCGGGCCGGTTCCGGCCATCGACACCGGGGTGCCGTCCACTTCCCACAGTGACAGGCCGCCCCGCGTGAGGCGTTCGTCGACCATGCGGTCCAGGTGCGCCGGGGGCGGGTCGCCGATATCCCGGGTGAATTCGAGCAGCCATTCGATCGCCAGTTCCCGGTCACGGTCGGTCGCGAGGCGTCCAATGCCGTCCGGCATCGGATCGGGCGGGATCAGATCGCCCAGCCGGTAGAGGCGATCGGCGCGGCTCAGGGTGACCGACCTGCCGTGCGACCGCGCCCAGGCTTCCGCGACGGGACGGGCCGAGTCGGAGGGGCCGGACACCGCGGGCAGCGCCGGATCGATCGCCGAGTAGTCGCGCACGAGTGGAACGATCGCCTCGGACGGCAACGGGGACACCACGATTCCGAAGGGTGGTGTCCGGAAGAACGCGGCTGCGACCTCGCCTCCGGTCGTGGTCCACCATCCGAAGTGGGGTGGGGCGTCCCCGTAGATCGTCGGCCCCTGCCGTCGCAATCGATCCAGCACCGTGAGCAGCACGGTGTTCCGGATCGGATCCGACCGCAGGAATTCGCCCGCCGCCCGCTCGTACGCCGACAGCTCCTCGGTAATCGTCCACCCCATGCGTCCATCATGGCGCAGACGACGGGAACGGAACAGCCCGCCGAGAACGACTCGGCGGGCTGTTCGGTGTCCGGTGCCGGGACGAGTTACTCGCCCGCCGAATCCGCCTGCTCCGCAGTGGAATCGGCCGTGCCCTTGATGTCCCAGGCCGCCATCATCGCGGCGAGGCCGTCCGCGGCGGCGGTGTCCTGAGTGGTCGATTCCTGGTCCGACATGCGGGTACCTCTTTCTGCTACTTCCCTGACGAAAGGTTGATGTTACCGGTCGGTTTCAGTTGCCGCGCGCCGAGAAATGGCCTGCGACAAGCGATTTCACAGATAAGTGACAGGGGTCACAAATGCCGGGGAGCCGGTCGCCCGGGAGGGGTTGCGGGCGGGGTGTTCGGCGTCGTATATTCCACGTGGAATATTTGGTCCGGAGGATGGTGGTGGCGGTGATGGCGTCACTCGAAACGGAGGTCGTGGTGATCAAGAAGCAGTCGGCTCCAGCGCTCACGCCGATGGCGCTGCTGGTTCTCGCACTGCTGGAGGAACGTCCGATGCACCCGTACGAGATGTATCAGCTGTTATTGAGCCGCCATGAGGACCAGTTCACCAAGATCAAGCCGGGGTCGCTGTATCACACGGTGGCGCGGCTGACCGATCAGGAACTGATCGCGGCGGAGAGCACCGATCGGGCCGGTAACCGGCCGGAACGGACCACCTATCGCATTCGCACGGCCGGGCACGCGGCGCTGCGTGAACGAGTCCGGGACC
The DNA here is from genome assembly GCF_040630785.1 of Nocardia sp. NPDC005746. Lineage (NCBI taxonomy): Bacteria > Bacillati > Actinomycetota > Actinomycetes > Mycobacteriales > Nocardiaceae > Nocardia > Nocardia sp. NPDC005746. The sequence goes on along the minus strand of NZ_JBEXYE010000012.1, from coordinate 118,916 downwards.
TGCTGCGGGAACCGGTCCACGAGTACCCGGCGTTCGTGACCGGATTGGCCGAAGCGCACAATCTGCCCGTGGACGAGGTCATCGATGCCCTCCGCGAACGCGTCGCCTCGATCGAGGCGCGGGTGGCCGAGCTGACCACGCTCCGCGACCTGGCCGCCGCCTCCGATGTCCCGCGCCGTTACTGGATGCGGGTCGACTACATACGCGCGCACAGCACCGCCGAAGTCACCTGGCTCCGCGGACTCATGGACGAGCTCCGCAGCGGCGAACTCGAATGGGAAACCTTCGACTCCGAGTCCGGCGAGCGCGTCGACACCAGAACCCACTCCCAGGGATAGGAACCCGAATCCATGTCCACTCAACGCAACCCGTGGCTCGCGCTGTACGCGCTGGTCGTCGGGTTCTTCATGATCCTGCTGGACATGACCATCGTCGCGGTGGCCAATCCGGCGATCATGAAGGACCTGAACGCCGATGTCTCCCAGGTCATCTGGGTCACCTCCGCCTACCTGCTGGCCTACGCGGTGCCGCTGCTGGTCACCGGCCGGCTCGGGGATCGCTTCGGCCCCAAGAACATCTACCTCGGCGGCCTGGTCGTATTCACCCTCGCCTCGCTCTGGTGCGCCGAGTCGACCAGCATCGACATGCTGATCGCGGCCCGCGCCGTGCAGGGCCTGGGCGCGGCGCTGATGACGCCGCAGACCATGGCCGTCATCACCCGCACCTTCCCGCCGGACAAGCGCGGCGCGGCCATGGGCCTGTGGGGCGGTGTGGCCGGTCTGGCCACCCTGGTCGGCCCGATCCTGGGCGGCGTGCTGGTGGACTGGCAGGGCTGGCAGTGGATCTTCTACGTGAACGTGCCGATCGGCATCATCGCCTTCGCGCTGGCGTTCTGGCTGGTCCCCTCGCTGCCCACGCACGAGCACAAGTTCGACCTGGTCGGTGTGGCGCTGTCGGGCGTCGGCATGTTCCTGCTGGTGTTCGGTATCCAGGAGGGCAACACCCACGACTGGGACGCCCAGATCTGGGCCATGATCGCCGCCGGTGTGGTGGTGCTGGCGCTGTTCGTGGTCAACCAAGCTCGCAATACCGGTGAGCCGCTGGTGCCGCTGAGCCTGTTCAAGGACCGCAACTTCGCGCTGTCCAATGTGGGGATCGCAGCCATGGGCGCGGCGGTGACCAGTGTGTTCGTGCCCGCCTACTTCTACCTGCAGCAGGTGCACGAGCTGTCGCCGACCCGCTCGGCGCTGATCTTCGCGCCGATGGCCGTTCTGACCGGTGTGTTCGCGCCGATCATCGGCAAGATCTCGGACAAGGTCGCGCCGCGGGTCATCCCGACCCTCGGTTTCGCGATGTTCGCGGCCACCCTGTTCGGTTTCGCCGTGCTGATGAAGCCGGACGGCTCGCTGCCGCTGTTCATGATCGTCGGCGGTTTCGCCGGTATCGCCAACGCCTGCATCTGGGCGCCGCTGGCCTCCACCGCCACCCACAACCTGCCGGTGCAGCAGGCCGGTGCGGGCGCGGGCGTCTACAACACCACCCGCCAGGTGGGTTCGGTGCTCGGTTCGGCGGCGATCAGCGCGCTGCTGTCGGCGCGGATCTCGGCGCAGGGCCTGCAGAGCGGACCGATCGGCGAGGGCTCGGGCGGTAAGAGCCTGAGCGATCTGCCCGCACAGGTGCGGGATCCGATCCTGGAGAAGCTCAGCACCGCGCTGAGCCAGTCCATGTACCTGCCCGCGGCGATCCTGCTGATCGGCGTGGTCGCCTCGGCCATGTTCATCGGCTTCGGCAAGCAGGGCGACGGGAAGCAGGACGATATGGCGAAGGCGAACATCGGAGCGCACTGACCTATCGCAGGGCCTGATCGGCCGCTGGTCGATGGGCTCGAATCCAAAGGTGCTGCCCGCCAGGGCTTCCCGGCGGGCAGCGCTGCTTCCGTCCCCTGCGGGTCGCGGTCAGAGCAGCAGGCCGATGAGGCGGGTCCAGTCGATGCGGATGTCGATCGGCATATCCGTCAGGGTCTCGCCGATGTGGGCGGTCAGCCGCCGCAGCGGCCGGTAGTGGCCCAGTACCAGGACGTGGGTCTGGATGGCGCGCACTCGATCGCGATCCATGTAGACCAGCCAGTACCAGGGGATTCCGGCCAGTGCGTACTCGGCCATCTTGTCCGCGGTGTCGACGCGTTCGGTCGCCGGGGACACCACCTCGACGGCGATCTTCACCCGCTCGGCCCGCAGCGGGCCGACATCGGCGGGCGCACAGGAGAACAGGATGATATCGGGGCGGCGGATGGTGAGGCGCGGCGATTCCCACAGCAGCACGTCCTGGTCGACGCCGACGTAGAGCGAGCCGTCGTTGTATCGGCTCATATGGTGCTCGGCCCCGGACTCCAGCATGGCGGCCAGCCGGCGGGTGGCGTTGCGGTGGGGCAGGGCGGGCGTTTCGGCGCGCACCACGTCACCGTTGACCACCTCGACGAGCCGGCAGAAGTCGGGGGGCAGCTGCTTCCAGATGTCGAGCGTGATCGGTTCGGGCTGCAGGTTTTCCGCCCGCGCCCATTCGAGTACGCCGAACATGCGCGCTCCCCTCATTCCCCGAACGAGTTGTGCCCCCGGGCGAGCGGATGCCCCCGAGCGGCCGGACCGAGCCACGACTGCCGCGATGATCTTAATCCGCGCGGCCGCCGAAACGGTTGTTCGGAACGTTCGCCCGCGCCGGACCGGCGAGCCGCGCGGACGATGGTCGGGCACGAGGTGTTTCGCGCACTGGATCGGCGGCGTGCGTGACGCGGCGCCGATTCTTGGGGCGGAACAGTCTTTTTCAGCCGATTCGCACGGTCAACGACGGATATCCGGTCGCGCCGTCGGGCACGACGTCCTGTCGCCGCTCGGTCTGGGTCTCCCCAGTGCCGTCGGTGGCGCGCGCCCAGACGGTGTGCACGCCGCTGCCCGCGGGCGCGTCCCAGTCGAAGGCCCACTGCACCCAGGTGTCGATGGACGGGGCGGTCGCCAGGCGCGCGGGCTGCCAGTCCCCTTGGTCGATACGGACTTCCACGCCGCGGATGCCGCGATGCTGCGCCCACGCCACCCCCGCGATGGTGACCTTGCCGGGCGCGAGGGTCCGGCCGCGCGGGGTGTCGATGCGGCATTCGGTCTTGATGGGGCCGTATGCCGACCAGCCGCGTTTGGTCCAGAACGCTTCCGCGCGATCGAATCTGGTGATCTCGAGTTCGGTCACCCACTTGGTGGCCGACACGTACCCGTACAGGCCCGGCACCACCAGCCGCGCGGGATAGCCGTGCGCGGTGGGCAGCGGTTCACCGTTCATGCCGACCGCCAGCATGGCGTCGCGGCCGTCGGTGAGCACGGCGAGGGGGCTGCCCGCGGTGAAGCCGTCGACGCTGCGGGAGAGCACCATGTCGGCGTCGGGGTGCGGCCCGGCCTGGGCGATCAGTTCGTCGAGCCGGTAGCCGAGCCAGCGGGCATTGCCGACCAGTTCGCCGCCGACCGGGTTGGAGACGCAGGCCAGGGTGACCAGCCGTTCGATGGGGGTGCGGGCGGCGAGATCGGCGTAACCGAGCCGGATCTCGCGATCGACCATGCCGTGGATGCGCAGGGACCAGTCGTCCTTGCTGACCTGCGGCACGGTCAGCGCCGTGTCGATGCGGTAGAAGCTGGAGTTCGAGGTGAGGTAGGGCGTGAGGCCCGGCAGTTTCAGGTCCCCGCCCGGATCGACGGGCGGCTCGACGCTGGTCGGCGTGGGCAATTCGACGTCGGCCCGCTCGGCGGAGACGTCCCGCGACCGCAGCCCGATGATCCGTCCGGCCAGGCCACCGGCGACCGCGGCGGCTCCGGTGATGGCGAGCCAGCGCATCACCTGCCGCCGTTGCGTGGTCTGTTCCGCGGCGGACTCCGCGGGGGCCGGTGTCGCGCCGGCGCGTTCCGCGGACTCCTCGAGTCGGCGAATCAGGCTGCGCAGCACGAGAATTCCGGCCACGGTGCCGAGCAGCGCGGGTATCGCCCAGGTCCAGGCGGCAGCGGGTCGTCCCACCGCGGCCGACATCGCGAGCAGTCCGAAGACCCCGAACAGTATCGATCCCCAGGGCCGCCGGACGCGCTCGGCGAGTCCGGCGACGGCCGCCAGCACGACGGCCGCCACGCCCATCGACACGAACAACAGCAGTTTGTCGTTGGTGCCGACCAGCCCGATCACCCATTCCCGGAACCCGTCCGGCGTCTGATCGACGACCCACGCCCCGACGGCCTGCAAGGGGGTGCCGTCCGGACTGACCAGCACCGACACCACTTCGGCCACACCGAGCGTGACCAGGCCCGCGACGATGCCGCCGGCGATTCGTACTTCGCGATCGGCCACGAAACCGACCCTACTGCGGGAACCGCCGCGCGAACCCGCGCGAGAAATGACGATCCGGTGACGTCGTCACATGGTGGCGGAACCGGTGTAGTTGATCATCCACGGCACCGAGAACTTGTCGGTGACCATGGCGAACGCGTCGGCCCACTCGACCTTGCCGAGCGGCATGGTGACGGTGCCGCCGGGGGCGAACTCGTTGAACAGGCGCTCGGCCTCGGCCGCGGACTCCACCTCGACCTGGACGGCGAAGCCGGGGTTGGAGTTGTCGATGTCGTTGCCGGGCGGGGTGTCGGACACCATGAGGATATTGGTGGCGCTCAGCGGCAGCTGCGCGTTGGCGACCCGGTTGGCGATCTCCGGGGGCAGGTCGCCCGGGGTGTCGCCGCCCATGTCACCGAAGCGGACGATGGTGGCCTCGCCGCCGAAGACGGACTGGTAGAAGGTGATCGCCTCCTCGGCATTGCCGTTGAAGACCAGGTACGGGTTCAGTGCGGGCATGGGTTCCTCCTCGGTCGGTGTGGCGGGTGCGGCGGCACCCGACAGGTAGGACGCGGGGGCCGCCCGGAAATCATCGGTCGCGGCCGGGAAATTTCGGTGAATGCGAGAAATATTCGGTGCGTCCCCCGGTTGACCTAGCTATGAGCGAACTGCCCCGGGTCCAGCACCGTCACCTCGAGGTGGACGGCGTCGACGTGTTCTACCGCGAATCGGTCCCCACCCGCGCCGATGCCCCGGTCCTGCTGCTACTGCACGGCTTTCCCGCCGCCTCGCACCAGTTCCGGCGGCTCATGGACGCGCTCGGCGACCGCTACCGGCTGATCGCGCCGGACTACCCGGGTTTCGGAAACACCGTGGCGCCGGCGGATTTCGACTACACCTTCGACCGGTTGGCCGATATCACCGAGGGATTCGTGCGGGGGCTCGGCCTGACCCGGTTCGCCATGTACATCTTCGACTTCGGCGCGCCGATCGGCCTGCGCGTGGCAGCCCGCCATCCGGAGTGGATCGCCGGGCTCGTGGTCCAGAACGGCAATGCCTACGAGGCCGGACTGTCCGAGGCCGCACAGGGTTTCGTCGCGTTGCGGCCCGATCACGAGGGCGACGAGGACGTCATCCTCGGCCTGCTCACCCTCGAGGGCACCCGCGGCCAGTACGAGGGCGGGGTTCCCGATCCGAGCCTGCTGAACCCCGACGCCTGGACCCTGGACCAGCACTACCTGGACCTCCCCGGCCGCAAGGAAGCGCAGCTGGCCCTGGCCTACGACTACAAGTCGAATGTGGCCCGCTACCCCGAATGGCAAGCGTGGCTGCGCAAATACACTCCCCCGACCCTCATCACCTGGGGTGCGAACGACATGTTCTTTCCCGCCCCGGGCGCGCACGCGTATCTCGCGGATGTTCCCGACGCCGAACTGCACCTGTTCGACACCGGCCACTTCGCACTGGAAACGCATGCAGCCGAGATCGCCCGGCTGATCGCGGACTTCCTGGACCGGTTGCCCGCCTGAACGGAAAAGGCGCTGCCGGTGGAAATTCCACCGGCAGCGCCTGCTTTCGACTCGGATCAGGAGTCGACTCCGATCAGGAGTTGTAGATCGCGTCCACGTCGGCCGCGTACTGCTTCATGACGACGGCCCGCTTGAGCGACAGCTTCGGGGTCAGCTCGCCACCCTCCTGGGTCCAGTCGACCGACAGAATGCGGACCTTCTTGATCGCCTCCGCGTGCGAGACCAGCTTGTTGGTGGCCGCGACCGCGTCATTGATCTCGCCGACCAGGGCCGGGTTCTCGATGAGGTGCTCGATCGGGGTGTCGGCGGGAATCCCGTTGCGGGTCTTCCACGCCGGCAGCGCCTCAGGGTCGAGGGTGACCAGCGCGCCGATGAAGGGCTGCCCGTCGCCGACCACCATGACCTGGCTGATCAGCGCGTTCTGCCGCAGCGAGTCCTCGAGCATGGCCGGGGAGACGTTCTTGCCGCCCGCAGTGACCAGGATTTCCTTCTTGCGACCGGTGATCGCGATGAAGCCCTGCTCGTCGATGGCGCCCAGGTCGCCGGTCTTGAACCAGCCGTCGGCGTCGAACGCGTCGGCGCTGGCCTCCGGGTTGTTCCAGTAGCCGCCGAACACGACCGGGCCGCGGATCAGCAGTTCGCCATCGTCGGCGACCTTGGCGCCGTGGCCGGGCAGCGGGCGGCCGACCGAGCCGACCTTGATGTACTTGGGGGTGTTGACGCTGACGGCCGCGGTGGACTCGGTCAGGCCGTAGCCCTCGTAGATGGTGACGCCGGCGCCGCGGAAGTAGTGGCCCAGGCGCGCGCCCAGCGGGCCGCCGCCGGAGACGGCGGAGGAGCACTGGCCGCCCATGGCCTCGCGCAGCTTGCTGAACACCAGCTTGTCGAGCACCGCGTGCTGCAGCTTGAGCACGATGCCGGGGCCGCCGGTCTCGAGCGACTGGCTGTACTGGATGGCGATCTCGGTGGCGTAATCGAAGATCTTGCCCTTGCCGCCGTCGTGCGCCTTCTGCTTGGCGCCGTTGAACACCTTCTCGAACACGCGGGGCACCGAGAGGATGAAGTTCGGCTTGTACTGGCCGAACTGCTCGACCAGGGTGGACCAGTCGGCGGTGTGGGCCACGGTGACGCCGGCGTCGAAGGCGGCCAGCGCGACCGCGCGGGCGAAGACGTGGGCCAGCGGCAGGAACAGCAGCGACTTGCGGCCGGGCTGCAGGAACTCGCTCATGGAGGAGCGGTCGGCGGCCGACTCGGCGTAGAGGTTGGCATGCGAGAGCATGACGCCCTTGGGCCGGCCGGTGGTGCCGGAGGTGTAGATCAGGGTGGCCGGGGAGGCGGCCTTCACCTGGGCGCGACGCTCGTGCACCACGGCGTCGTCGAGATCCTTGCCGCGCGCGGTGAGCTCGGCGATCGCGCCCTTGTCGATCTGCAGCACCTCGCGCAGGCTGTCGAGCCCGGCCTCGATCTCGGCGATGGTGGCGCGGTGCTTGTCGTTCTGGACGATGGTGAGCTTGGTGGCGGAGTCCTCGAGGATCCAGCGCGCCTGCTCGGCGGAGGAGGAGTCGTAGATCGCGACGGTGCAGCCGCCGGCCGCCCAGATGGCGAAGTCCAGCACGACCCACTCGTAGCTGGTCTGAGCCATGACGGCGACGCGGTCGCCGAGCTCGATACCGGAGGCCACCAGTCCCTTGGCCACGTCGGTCACGGTCTTCGCGAACGTCGCCGCCGTGACGTCGTTCCAGCCGCCCTTGCCATTCGGGGTGTTGAAGACCACCAGCTCAGGGGTCTTCTCAGCATGCCGGAACGCGCCGTCCGACATGTTGGCGTTTTCCGGAATGGTGTAGGTAGCCGGGACTTCGAACTCTCGCATCGCTGCCCTTCCACAGAGGTTTACTGGCGGGTAATTTACGCCACGCTCACAGGTAACTCTCCGCGGACCGCCCGAACCTGTTCCCGGACGGTCTCGCGCTGTGACTCGTCTCTATCCTATTGACCGAGTTTGCGCCGGTCGAAGCGCCTGGCGCAGGAATTGCCCGAGTTCGACGGTGACCGCGGCGGCCGGCGCCACCAGAGCCGCCTGCAACTGGGCGACATGCCAGAGACCTTCGGTCTCGGTGAACTCGGTCGGCACACCCGCCGCGCGCAGCTGCGCCACCAGCCGCGTGCACTGGTCGTGCAGCAGCTCGGCCTTGTCGGCCTGGACATAGGTGGGCGGCAGTCCGCGCAGGTCGCCCAGCAGCGGCGCGTACCCGGCGTCCTGGCCGTCGCCGCCACCCAGGTAGGCCGCCGCGCAGACCCGCGACCACGGCTTGTTGATGACCAGATCGCGGTTGCGGGTGGGGACCTCGTTCGGGTCGGTCCACGGCGCGATCAGGCCCAGGGCGGCCGGGGTCAGGCCGTGCCGGTCGCGCAGCCGCTCGGCCAAAGCCAGCGACAGCCCGCCACCGGCCGAATCACCGGCCACCGCGATGCGTTCCGGCCGGAAACCGGCCGCCACCAGTTCCAGGAACGCGGCCTCGGCGTCCTCGAGCGCCGCCGGGAACGGGTGCTCGGGGGCCAGCCGGTAGTCGGGAACCTGCACGGCGCACCCGGTTTCGCGGGACAGGTAGGCCGCCAGCGAGCGGTGCGTGAGCGGCGAGCCGACGGTGTAGCCGCCGCCGTGCAGATACAGCACGGTGGCGCTGTCGGAGACCGGCCCGACCGAGACCCGCTCGGTCGGGCGGCCGCCGAGGCGGACGTGCTCGAGGTGGGTGCCGCGCGGCGCGCGCTGCGCCGCCGAACCCCAATCCATCAGTGCCCGCTGGACACCGAACGGGAGCCGGTGATGGAGCATGACCCGGAAGACCGGGTTCAGCACGGCTCGGACGACGGGCAACGGCAGTGTCACATCGGGCATGTCCGAATGTCCTTCAGAATCGCTGTATTACGGCAGGAACCGCTTCTGCACGACCGCGGAGATCCGCTGGTAGTACGAAGCCGTGGTGCGCACGAACAGGTCGAGAGCCTTGGCCTCCCAGCCGATCAGCACGCGGCCGTAGCCCTTGCGGACCGCCTCGGTGATGGTCTGCGCGGCCATCTCCGGGGTGTGCAGGGCGAGCTTGCTGTCGAAGAGGCTGGCCAGGTTCTTCTGGTCCAGGCCCTCGGAGACGGTGGCGTTGCGGGCGACGGCGGTCTTGATGCCGCCGGGGTGCACACAGGTGACCTTGACCGGGGTGCCGCTCATCAGCATTTCCTGGCGCAGCGCCTCGGTGAAGCCGCGGACCGCGAACTTGGCCGAGTTGTAGGCGCTCTGGCCGGGGACCGCGATCAGGCCGAAGAGGCTGGACACGTTCACCACGTGGCCGTCACCGGATTCGATGAGGTACGGCAGGAACGCCTTGGTGCCGTTGACGACACCCCAGAAGTCGACATCCATGATGCGTTCGATGTCCTTGAACGCGGTGTCGGTGACATTGCCGTGGTGGGCGATACCGGCGTTGTTGTAGATCTGGTTGACCTTGCCGAAGTGTTTCTTCACCTCGTCGGCGTAGAGCAGCACGGCCTCGCGCTCGGCCACGTTCAGGCGATCGGACTTGATCTTGACGCCGAACTTCTCGCAGCGCCGCACGGTTTCGGCGAGGCCCTCGGTGTCGATGTCGGACAGCGCCAGGTGCGCGCCCCGCTTGGCCAGGTTCTCCGCCAGCGCGCGGCCGATGCCGGAACCCGCACCGGTGATCACGCAGACCTTGTCCTTGAAGTAAGCGTCGTTGCTCACGGTTACCGCTTTCGGTTCGTCAGGAGTGGGGGGTGTGATTAAACGGCCTGTGCGACAGGCCGGCCGGTGGTCTCGTAGGCCGCGACGTCGAAGTGCTCGAGCAGACTACGGAACCGGAAGGTGAAGTCCGGCCACAGCGTGGTGTTGTTGCCGTGCTTGTCCAGGTACCAGGAGGCGCAGCCGCCGGTGCTCCACACCGCGCCCTCCAGCTTGCGCTGCAGACCCGCGTTGTACTCGTCCTGCACGTCCTTGCGGACCTCGACAGTGCGCAGGCGCAGATTGTCGAACTGGGCGATGGCGTCGGAGATGTAGTTGATCTGCGACTCCAGCATGAACACCATCGAGGTGTGCCCCAGGCCGACGTTCGGGCCGAGCATGAAGAACATGTTGGGGTAGTTGTTGATCGCCGAACCCTTGTAGCCCTGCTGGCCGATGGCGTCGAACACCTCGGACAGGGTACGGCCGTCACGGCCGGAAACCGTGTCGTAGACCGGCGAGTCGGTGACATGGAAGCCGGTGGCCACGATGATCGCGTCCACTTCGCGCTCGACGCCGTCCTTGGTGACGATGGCGTTCGGGCGGATCTCCTTGATGCCGTCGGTGACGACGTCCACGTTGTCGCGGCTCAGGGCCGGGTAGTACTCGTTGGAGATCAGCATGCGCTTGCAGCCGATGCGGAAGTTCGGGGTGACCTTCTTGCGCAGTTCCGGATCGCGGACCTCGGCGAACAGCTTGGCGCGGGCCACGGTCTCGAGGGCGAGCATGGCGGGCGGGAACTTGGCCAGGCCGACCACCTGGGTCTCGCGGGCGGCGTAGATGCCGGCGCGGTAGAGGCTGCGCAGCGCGGGAATGCGCTTGAGCGCGAACTTCTCCGGGGCCAGGTACTCGCGGTCGACGCGGGGCAGCAGCCAGGGGGCGGTGCGCTGGTAGACGTCCAGGTGCGCGACCTCGGCCGCGATGTTCGGGACGATCTGAATGGCGGAGGCGCCGGTGCCGATGACGGCGACGCGCTTGCCGGCCAGATCGGAGTCGTGGTTCCAGCGGGCGGAGTGGAAGATCTCGCCCTGGAAGTCGTTGATGCCCTTGATGTCCGGCAGGTTGGGCTCGCACAGCGCGCCGACGGCGGAGACCAGGATGTCCGCGGTGAACGGGCCCTGGCTGGTCTGGATCTCCCAGCGCGCCTCGGCGGCGTTCCACTGGGCGCCGGTCATCTCGCAGTCGAAGATGTGCTTGTCGCGCACGCCGTACTCGTCGGCGACGCCCTGGATGTAGCGCTGGATCTCCGGCTGCTTGGAGAACGAGCGCGACCACTCCGGGTTGGTGGCGAAGGAGTACGAGTACAGCTGCGAGGGGACGTCGCAGGCCGCACCCGGGTAGGTGTTGTCGCGCCAGGTTCCGCCGACATCGCTGCCGCGCTCCAGCACGAGGTAGTCGGTGCGTCCCTGCTTGCTCAGCCGGATGGCCAGGCCCAGGCCCGAGAACCCGCTGCCGACGATGATCACGTGGGAGTGCCGGGCAGGCCGGTTGCCGACAGCTTTGTCTGTAACCTTGCGACTCATGTACCCGAGAATATGGTCTTATTGAGTGGGAGTCAATACTCTTATTGAGCGCTGGTCAATATTATTGACTCGTGTTCAGTAACTGTCGACCCCAGTCAGCACTATCGGACAAGTGACCAAGGAGCGCGCCGTGAGCAGCAGACCGGACAGCCGGGCCAAACGCGTGCGCCTCAGCCCCGGCGAACGCCGCGAGCAGCTGATCACCCTCGGCGCCCGCATGTTGCGCGAACGCGCCCTCGAGGACATCTCCATCGGCGAGATCGCCACCCAGGCCGGCATCTCCCGCGGCCTGCTCTTCCACTACTTCCCCACCAAGCACGACTTCCACCTGGCGATCGTCAATCACGCCAATGCCGAACTCCTCGAACGCACCACCCCCGACCCCACCCTGTCGCTGTTCGACATGCTGCAGGACGCGATCGAGCGCTACATCGCCTACGTCACCGAGAACCGCACCTCGTACCTGGCGTTGCTCCGCGGCCCCGCCAGCGCCAGCCCGGAACTCGTGGCCCTCGTCAACGCCACCCGCATGGCCCTCGTCAACCGTATCCTCACCGAGGCCCCCATCCCGGCCGACGACCCCGACCGCCCCCGCCTCGCCCTGGCGGTCCGCGGCTGGATCGCGTTCGTCGAGGAAACCACGCTCACCTGGCTCCGCGAGGAACCCATCCCCCGAGAAGCCCTCGTGGACATGCTCGTGACCTCACTGCCCGCCCTCGCCCTCAACGCAGATCTGGCCGCCGCCCTTCGGCAGTGAGCGCCACCGCGGCGAGCATGAGCTCGGCCGCCAGCTGACTGTGGACCACCAGCAATCGGCGATACAGCTCGTCGACCGCGATACATCCGGACGGTGATGCGGGTGCCGGCATCGGTCACCTCCCGTGGGTCGTGCCCCGAACCGGATGGTGGGGAGACTTCTTCCCGAGAGTCGCACGCGCCGGATGCGAGCACGCCTGAAAAATCAGGTCACCCGGGCGTCTTTCACGAAAACATCCGTCAACTCGGCTGCCCGCCGCAGGTTTTCGAGATCACGGACGATGACGTGCCGCTTCATCAGGCACACGGAACCGTCCGCGCCCAGTTCCTTCATCGCCTTGCCCACCGCGTCCACCCGCGCCCCGACCAGATTGCCCAGCTCCTCGTAGGACAGCCGCACGGTGAGCTCCCACCCCGACTCCACCCGCCGACCGTACGATTCGACGAACTCGACGAGCAGGCGCGCCAGCCGCACCCGCACCTGATGGTCGCCGAAATCCAGGCGGCGCTGATCCGACCAGGCCAGCCGGTCGGCCAGGGAACGGCACAGCACCAGGGAACCGTCGTGATGGGTTTCCAGGAAGGTCATGAACGCCGTGCCCGGGATGCGGTGCACGATGGTGGGCGTGCACACGATCGCGGTGTTGGAGCGCAGCGAATCCGGCACCAGCGCACCGAGTTCACCGATCACGTCACCGCTGACCCGGATCGCGAGCAGCCGGCCGTCGGCCGTGGTGATCTTCACGCACGCCGACACCGAGCGGTCGCGCGAGCGCAGCAGATACACCATGCTGCCGGGATCGCCCTGCCGCATGAGAACCGTGCCCGGCGGGCCGTACGTCCGCGTCCCGAGCCGGAGCAGCGACCTCCGGGATCGCGGGCACAGCCGCTCCATGAAAGTGCCTGTGGGCCAAGGCCAATTGCCCAGATGATCGTCGCCAGGTGAGTTCACCGTCGTATCCAGTTCCGTACCGCCGTTGGAAGCTGCCCCCGAACCCTCCACGGTAAGCGACCGAAAGGGTTTGTGGCACAGCGCGGCGATGGCGGACCCGAATCAGAGGGCGTGGGCGTCGAGCCAGGTTCGGGCCACGGCGGAGGGGATGGCGTTCTGGTCGCGGATCTGGTGGACCATGTCGGCGAGCTCGGTGGTGGTGAGTTCGCCTGCCACGTAGTTGAGTTTGCGGAGCTGAGGGTCGGTGAGGGCGGACTTGCGGAGGATGGGGGCGACCATGGCGGCGCGGAAGGCGTAGTCGGGGTCGGCCAGGGCGGTGAGGTCGGCGCCGTCGCCGGGGAGGAAGGCGGCGGGGCCGGGGAGGACGGCCAGCTGGATCTCACCTTCGGAGAGGGCTTTTCGGAGGTCGGCGGGGGTGGTGAAGGTGACCGTGCGGGTGATGGCGCAGTGGTAGGTGGCGCGCAGGGGGGTGAGGACGTCGCGGTCCGGGTCGAGGGGGGCGCGCTGGGCGTCCACCGGGGCGCCGGTGTCGATGCCGACGATGAGGTCGTCGCAGCGGGGACCGAGGTCCTTCAGGGAGGACGGGAGGGTCGTGGGGTGCGCGGCGGAGGCGACCACGGTGGGGCGCAGGTCGGTGCCGTCGGCGGGGTCGGAGGTGGTGATGCCCTGCGGAAGGGCTTTGGCGAGGGCCGCATTCACCGCGTCCGGCTTGGTGACGGTGGCGGTCGAGTCGAGGGCGGTGAGGATGTCGCCGGTGATGTCGCCGAACAGGGCGAGGTCGCCGGAGTCGAGGGCGGCGAGCAGATCGCCGCGGGAACCCACCCGTTCCTCGACGCGGGTGTGCAGGCCGGTGCGGGCCAGCGCGCCCGCGTAGAGTTCGGCGATGATCCGGGACTGGGGCGAATCTCCCGCTCCCACCGTCACAACCGGACCGGTGTCCTTGCCGCCGCAGGCCACCGCGGCCACCGCGATCGCGGTGACGAGCGCGCCCCGGCCCAGTGTTCGCACGGCGCAAACCAATCGGTTGGATCCGGTCCCGGACGTGCGCGCGCGACGCGACGGGCGACGATGGGCGGCGCGACGGCCGAGCGCCTGCGAGGGGTGGGAGTCAGTGCCGGACACGCGCAACAGTCTGCCGCGCCGACCCTCGCGGCGGTGAAACCGGGCCGGACATCGGGCGTGCCGTTTCCGCCGGAAGCGCGAAACCGACCGTAGGTAGGCACCGTTCGCGGGATGAGACGGGCAATATGGGCAGTTAGGTCTGTTCCAGGGGTGGAGACACCCCGCCCGCTGCAGGCATTCCGCTCGGAAGGACGACAGTGCAATCGCTCATCACCACGCGCGCCGATGGCAAGCGCATCTCCCGGACCGTACTCCGAATCCTGGCCGCGTCGGTCGCGCTGGCCGCCGCCATGGCACTGTCCGCCTGTGGCGACAACAAGTCCAATCCGCTCGGTGGGGGCGGCGGCTGCGGCGGCGACGCGAACAAGGTGACCGTCGGGTCCGCCAACTTCCCCGAATCCGAGACCGTGGCCGACGTGTACGCGGAAGCGTTGCGGGCCAATGGGTTCAGCGTCGACGCCAAACTCAATATCGGCAGCCGTGAAGCGTACGTGCCCGCGTTGAAGCAGTGCGCCATCGACCTGATCCCGGACTACACCGGGAATCTGCTGCAATACCTGGACAAATCGAGCACCGCCACGACGCCCGACGAGGTGAACGCCGCACTCGCCAAGGCGCTCGGCGATCAGCTCGCCATCGGCACCCCCGCACCCGGCGAGGACTCCGACGCCGTCGTCGTCACCAAGGCGACCGCCGAGAAATGGAATCTCACCAGCATCGCCGACCTGGCCGCGCACTCGGCCGAGGTGAAACTGGCCGCGCCCGCGGAATTCTCCGAACGGCCGGGCGGGCTACCCGGCCTGAAGAAGAACTACCGACTCGACATCGCCGCCGCCAACTTCGTGCCGATCGCCGACGGCGGCGGCCCCGCCACCGTGAAGGCGCTGACCGACGGCCAGGTCACCGCCGCCGACATCTTCACCACCTCCCCCGCCATCGCCGCCAACAACCTGGTGGTGCTGACCGACCCCAAGCACAACTTCCCGCCGCAGAACGTGGTGCCGCTCTATAACACCGCCAAGAAGAGCGACAAGCTGACCAAGGTGCTCGACGCGACGTCCGCGAAACTCACCACCGCCGAGCTCATCTCGCTCAATACCGCCGTCTCCGGCAGCAGCAAGACCGAACCGGCCGCCGCCGCCCGCCAGTGGGTCGCCGCGCGGGGGCTCGACAAGCCGATCGCGTAAGGAGAGGCGGAACACGGTGTCCGACATCGAATTCACCGGCGTCAGCAAGACCTACCCGGACGGCACCACCGCCGTCCACGACCTGAGCCTGCGCATCGAATCCGGGTCGTTCACCGTGTTCGTGGGACCGTCCGGCTGCGGCAAGACCACCTCCATGCGCATGATCAACCGGATGATCAGCCCCAGCCGCGGCACCATCACCGTAGGTGGACAGGACATCTCCCGTGTCGACCCCGTCGAACTGCGGCTCGGCATCGGGTACGTGATCCAGAGCGCGGGCCTGCTGCCGCACCGCACCGTCGTCGACAATGTGGCCACCGTGCCGGTGCTGCGCGGGCAGTCCCGGCGCGCGGCCCGGCAGGCGGCGCTGGAGGTGATGGACCGCGTCGGACTGGATCGCGGTCTGGCGCAACGCTATCCGGCGCAACTCTCCGGCGGCCAGCAGCAGCGCGTCGGCGTCGCCCGGGCGCTGGCCGCCGACCCGCCCATCCTGCTCATGGACGAGCCGTTCAGCGCCGTCGACCCCGTCGTGCGCACCGAACTCCAGAACGAGATGCTGCGGTTGCAGGCCGAACTGCACAAGACCATCGTCTTCGTCACCCACGACATCGACGAGGCCATCAAACTCGGCGACCACATCGCCGTCTTCGGACCCGGCGGGCGCCTGCAACAACACGACGTCCCGCAGACCGTACTCGCCCGGCCCGCAACCGATTTCGTGGCCGGCTTCGTGGGCCGCGACCGCGGCTACCGCGAACTGTCCTTCCGGCCCGCCGACGCCGTACCCCTGCACGACCTCTCCACCGTCTCCCCCGAACAGGTGCCCGGCATCCGGTTGGACGAGGGCGAATGGCGGCTCGTCATCGACGAGGCCAAGAAGCCCATGGGCTGGATCGACACCACCGGCGTGGAAGGCGTCCGCGCCGGGCACGCGCTCGCCGACAGCATGGCCTCGGGCGGCTCCCTGTTCCCACCCGGCGGCGACCTGCGCCAGGCACTCGACGCCACCATCTCCTCGCCGGCGGAAATCGGTGTCGCCGTGGACGATTCCGGCGGCGTGCGCGGTGCCATCTACGCCCGCGACGTGCTCGAACAGCTACACCGGCAGCGCACCGCCGAGGACGCCGAACGCAATCGGGTCTTCTTCGAGGAGACCACGTGAAGTACCTGCTGGACAATTTCGGCGAGATCGCCGGATACGCCCGCACCCACCTGTGGCTGGCGCTGCTGCCGCTGGCGCTCGGACTGGTGATCGCGATCCCGGCGGGTGCGCTCGCGCACCGGGCGCGCTGGCTGCGGCGGATCACCACCACCGCGGCCGGGATCGCCTACACGATTCCGTCGCTGGCATTGTTCGTGATCCTGCCGCCGCTGCTCGGCATCGGGGTCATCGATCCACTGAATGTCGTTATCGCCCTGACCATCTACTCGGTCGCGCTGCTGGTGACGGCGGTTCCGGCGGCGCTGGACTCGGTGCCCGACGCCACCCTCGACGCTGCCGACGCCATCGGCTACCCGCGCTGGCGGCGGGTGCTCACCGTCGACTTCCCGCTCGCGCTGCCCGTCTTCCTCGCCAACCTGCGAGTCGTCGCCGTCACCAATATCTCGATGGTGACCGTCGGCGCGCTGATCGGGGTGGGCGGGCTCGGCAAGCTGTTCACGCAGGGATATCAGCGTGACTATCCGGACGAGATCGTGGCGGGCGTCATCGTCGTACTGGTGCTGGCCTTGATCGTGGACCGGGCGCTGTACCTGCTGGGCAAGGTGGCGACGCCGTGGCTGAAAGGGGCTGCACGGTGAACCTTTTCGTGGACGCCTGGCACTTCCTCACCGACGGCGCGAACTGGTCCGGGCCCGCCGGGATCGGGCGGCGGCTGCTCGAACACCTCTGGTACAGCCTGCTGGCCGTGGGACTCTCGGCCGTGATCGCGGTGCCGATCGGACTGCTGATCGGGCACACCCGGCGCGGATCGGCGCTCATCGTCGGGTTCGCGAACTCCATGCGCGCCCTGCCGACCCTGGGCGTGCTCACCTTCGTGGTGCTGCTCATGGGGTTGGGGCTCACCCCGCCGCTGCTGGCGCTGCTCACCGTCGGCATTCCGCCGCTGCTGGCGGGCGCGTACGCGGGCATCGCGAACGTGGACCCGATCGTGGTCGACGCCTCCCGCGCCATGGGCATGAGCGAGCCGCGGGTGCTGCTTCGCGTCGAACTCCCCAACGCGCTGCCGGTGCTGCTCAGCGGCCTGCGCGCGGCCACCCTGCAGGTAGTGGCGACCGCGACCATCGCCGCCTACGTGAACCTGGGCGGGCTGGGCCGGTACATCTTCGACGGCATCAGCCTCTACCGGTACGACAAGGTGTTGGTCGGCGCGATCCTGGTGGCCGCGCTGGCGCTCGCCCTGGACGGGCTACTGGCCTTCGTGGTGTGGCTGAGCGCGCCCGGGACCGGACGATTCGCCCAGCTCACCGCCCGGATCCGAAACAGGCGCATTGACCTTCCGGTGTGATCGGGGTCACGATGTCTCGTGGCACACCCATCCGAGACAGGAGGTTCGCAGTGAAGGCTCGCGACATCATGCACCGGAATGCGGAATGCATCCCCGCTGATGAGACGCTCGACCGCGCCGCCCAGATGATGCGCAACATGGACGTCGGCGCCCTGCCGATCTGTGACGGCGACCAGATGATCGGCATGCTCACCGACCGCGACATCGTGGTCAACTGCATCGCCATGGGACACGATCCGGGCAAGGTCCGCGCCGGAGACCTGGCCCAGGGCCGGGTGTGGTCGGTGGACGTCGACACCGACCTCGGCACCGTCCTGGACGTCATGGAGCAGAACCAGATCAAACGCATGCCGGTCCTCGACATGCGCAAGGGCAACAAGCTCGCGGGCATGATCTGCGAATCCGACCTCGCCAAGAACGTCAGCGACAAGCAGCTCGCCACGTTCATCAGTGCCGTGGCGGTGCCGCACTAAATCCACGGGAAGCGTCCCGGTTCGCAGCGGATTCACAGGCAGCGACCGGAGAATTGCCGGGTGCAACCGGGACGCATTCTTGTCATCGAAGACGCCGAGGCCATTCGCGCCGCGGTCGGAGCCGGGCTCACCGCCGCCGGGCACGACGTGCTCGCGCGAGGCGACGGCGCGCTGCTGGAACAAGACCTCACCCGCTACCGGCCCGACGTGGTGGTGCTCGACGTCGGACTGCCCGGGCGGGACGGGTTCGCGCTACTCGAAGCGGTGCGGGCGCGCTCCGCGGCGGGGGTGGTCATGCTCACCGCCCGCGACGGCGTCGAGGACCGGGTCCGGGGGCTGCGCGCCGGATCCGACGACTACCTGGTGAAGCCGTTCGACCTCACCGAACTCGTGGCACGCGTGGACGCGCTGCTGCGGCGAATGGGGAAACTCCAGCGCCGCACCGTGATCGGCGACCTCGAGGTGACCGTGGACACCGGCACCGCGCGCCGGGGCGGACAGGAACTCACGCTCACCGCGACCGAGTTCAAGCTGCTCGCGTATCTGGCCGCGCAACGGGATCGCGTGGTGACCAAGACCCAGATCCTCACGGCGGTGTGGGGATACGAGGATTACGACCCGAACCTGGTCGAGGTGCACGTCAGCGCGCTGCGTCGCAAGCTCGAGGAACACGGGGAGCGGGTCGTGCACACGGTGCGCGGGCTGGGCTACACCCTGCGGGCGCCGAAGTGAATACGGTCTCGCTGCGTGGGCGGGTAACCCTCACCGCCGCACTGGTTTCCGGCATCGTGCTGGTGCTGGTCGCGCTGAGCGTGCACGCGTTGTTCGGGCTGGTCGTCAACCGCAGCGAGAACACGGTGCTCACCGACCGGGCGCAGCTGGCCCGCGAGCTCGCGCAGAACGGGGTGACACCGGAAGATCTCATCGCCCACGTCGACACCCGATCCGTGCGGGTGCGGCTCGTGCTCGCCGACGGCCGCACCTTCGGCAGCCTCGATCACCGGCTCGCCGAGGACAGCACCACCAAGACCCGCCTCATCCGATTGACCGGGTCCGGCGCGCTCGACGGCGGCCGGCTCACCCTGCAGATCGACACTCCCCTGCTGGCTCGGGTGCAGTCGCGGCTGGGCGTGCTGCTGACCGTCGCCACCACCTCCGCCATCGCGATCATCTCCCTCGCGCTCTGGTTCGGGGTGCGCCGCGCCCTCGAACCACTCGACGCCATGACCCGGCTCGCCCGCGATATCGCCCGCGGTCACCTCGGACGACGGCTCGAACCCTCCCGCACCGACACCGAATTGGGGCGCACGGCCGCGGCATTCGACGAAATGCTGGACGCGCTGGAAGGGGCGTTGCGCGACACCGCGGCCGCCGAGGCCCGGGCTCGCGCCTCCGAACAGCAGATCCGCGCATTCGTCGGGGACGCCGCCCACGAGTTGCGCACACCCATCACCGGGGTCCGCTCGCTCGCCGAAGCGGTCCTGCAACAACCCACCGACACCGATCCCGAGGATCGACAGCGCATGCTGCTCCTGCTGGTCCGTGAAACGCATCGCGCGGGCAGGCTGGTCGATGACCTGCTCGACCTGGCGCGCATCGACGCCGGGCTCCAACTCCGGCGCGAACCCGTGGACCTGCGCGCACTCGCCGCCGCCCAGCTCGACAGCATGCGAATGCTGTACCCGGACACCGAATTCCGTCTCACCGGCGACGCCGTCACCGTCTCCGCCGATCCCGAACGGATCACGCAGATCCTCACCAATCTGCTGAGCAACGCCTGCCAGGCCATGCGCGACCACGGCTCGGCCACCGTCGACGTGCGACGGTCCGAATCCGGTTCCAGCACAGTCGAACTGACCGTCTCCGACACCGGGCCCGGCATCCCCGCCGCAGCCCGCGAACGCGTCTTCGACCGCCTGGTCCGCCTCGACTCCGCCCGCGACACCCGTCCCGACGGGTCCGGTCTCGGCCTGGCCATCGCGCGCGGTCTCGCCCGCGCCCACGGCGGCGACCTGGCCTGTATCGCCCCCGAGTCCCGCGGCGCGCAGGGCGCGGTCTTTCGTCTCACCCTCCCCGCCTGAAGATCACCTGAAGAAGCCCGCCGGCTTCAGGGAGGCTTCAGGTTCGGCGGGCAGATTCGACGGCGAACCCACCCACACAACCTGGAGTGAGCATGAAACGCACCCTCGCCGTGGCCCTCGCCGGAGCCGCCGGAGCCGCCGCCATCGCCCTCGCGATCCCGGGCACCGCCTCCGCCGACACCCCCACCTGCGGCCCCGCCGCCGCGGCCGCCGCGCGCGCCGACTCCGCCCCCAAGGTCGCCGCCTACCTGGCCGCGCATCCCGATGTCGCCGCCGAGATCGCCAAGGTCAAGGCGCTGCCGAAGGATCAGCGGCGGGCGGAGCTGAAGGCCTGGCGCGAGGCCAACCCGCAGCAGGCGCAGGATCTGAAGGCGGCGCGCCAGGCCGTCATCGACTACCACAAGGCTTGCGGCAAGCAGCACAAGTAGTCGGTCATCGCGTGTGGGGCCCGGTCGAAACGACCGGGCCCCACACGCGTTTCGGGACTTCTACACCGTCGCGGCCACGGGTGCGGCCGCGATCACCCAGTTGCTGAACTCCGCGGCCAGATGCCACCGATGCTGCCGGATGAACCTCCCGGGCAGGCTCGCCGGAAACTGAACGGTGAGAAGCGCATTCAAAGCGCCGCCCCGATCGCCGAACTGATGGCGGACGCCGCCGATGACCACACCATCATCGAGAACCGCTTGCCCCGCGATCTGAATCGGATATCGCGGGTCGACCGGAACGGTCAGGGCATCGGTCGTGGTGTAGTCGACCAGGAACCGCGTCGGCATCGGCGATCCGCCGGTGGTCTCGACGACTTCCTGCCGTCCGTCGGGCAGCCCTCGGAGCAGATAGTGATCCGGGCAGGCGTCGACCATCTCGGCCTCACGGTTGTCGACGACCAGGTTCTCGAACCACGCGGCGAACCGTTCCGCGGAGTAGCCCGGGACCTCCAGACGAATCACGGAGTGTTTCGTCCGGCCCCGGCTCATCGCCATCCCAACGCGAGCCATCCGCTCCGACATGACCAGATCCCGCTCGAGCAGCGCGTAGATCCCGGCATGCCCGAGTCGAATCTTCAAGTCCGTCAACGTGACTCGCTGCCCAGAGAGGGGCGCGTCGAGCAACTCCGCCATCGTGCGATCCGGCAGCAGTTCAGCGACAGCACGCTCCCCGAGCCGGGAGGCGAGCTTTCTCAGAACAGCACCGGCACGCCGCGATTCCCACGCCCGCACCTGATCTCGCGTGATCCGCCGTCCCCCCAGGTCCGCACGAATCTCGATGGGCTCGGCCATATCGTGTCCTCTCATCCCCATCCTTAACGCAAGCGAACCTAGCATTAAGCCCGGTTCGAGGGGAATGCTAAAGCCAGGATTGTTAGCTTTCAATCTCGGAACCTGTTATGAACAGGGCATGGACCAGCCCGGAGACCGCGACAACCCGGACTCGAGCCCCCGCCGCAGGACCGGAGGCCGATCCGCGCGAGTCCGCCAGGCCATTCTCGCCGCCACCCTCGATCAGATAGCCGACAACGGCGTCGAGGGCCTGACCATCACCGCGGTAGCCGCCCGAGCCGCCGTCGCCGAAACCACCATCTACCGCCGCTGGGGCACCCGCACCGCCCTCATCGCCGACGCCGTCACCGAACTGGCCGCCGAAGCCAACCCCATCCCCGACACCGGCACCCTCCACGACGACCTCCACCACCTGGCCGCCCAGATCTCCGCCCTCATCACCCGCCCCGGCATCTCCCGCCTGCTCGGCACCGCCCTCGCCCTCTCCCCCGACCCGGAAGTATCAGCCGCCCGCGATCACTTCTGGACCACCCGCTTCACCCAGAGCGCCGCCATCGTCCACCGCGCGATCGCCCGCGGCGACCTCCCACCCCACACCAACCCCCACGACCTCATCGAAACCCTCTCCGCCCCCCTCTATTTCCGGCTCCTCACCGGCAACCAGCCCCTCGACCCCCCTTTCATCGCCCGCTGCATCGCCCACACCATCACCCTCTACGCCACCCCGAAATAGCCGGGGTGGGCACGCCGCAGATGGTCGTTTGACCAGGAAACGGATGATCGAAGGCCCATCTGACATGGGTTCATTTCGGAATTGGGTCCATAGAAGTAAACGGCGTGATCTAATTCCGCCAACTCGGGTGAATCCTGCCTCGATGACGATATCGAGGGCGCCCGGTGCGTGGGAGAAACGATGGTGGACAGAAGTATGCAGCGGGCGGCCGGGTCGGTTGCCGCGTTTGCGGTGGCGGCCGGGTTCGCGGTCGCGGCGATGCCCGGCATGGCCTCGGCCGCGTCCGGAACGGTGACCTGGAACGACGGGAACAGCAAGTTCACCCGGACGGTGTCCAACACCAACCCGATCGCCGGCGAGGTCGTGACCGTGTCGACGAAGTTCGAGCGGACCGGCATCCCGGTGGAGTACATCTACTCGATCAAGGATGAGCACCCGACCTGCCTGACCCCGGTCGCGGGCTCGGCCAAGATGGGCGGCGACCAGGTCTCCATCGACACCACGCCGGACGCCGTCAGCGCCTCGTTCAGCATCGTCAAATACCCTGTGTACCCGAACATCTCGCCGAAGTCGCAGACCTTCGAGGTGCAGTACACCGTGGGCGTCAACTGCGCCCGCGACACCCCGCTGGCGACCTCCATGAGCTACAGCGGTTCCCTGGGCTCGGGCAACTACACCGACAAGGGCCCGGCCATCACCGTGTCCAGCGACGCCGTGTCGACCACCGTGCTCACCGACGTGAGCGGCGCCAAGATCAACACGCCGGTCACCCTGGAGGCCACCGTGTCCCCGGCGGCCGCGGGCGGCACCGTCCAGTTCAAGGCGGGCGACCAGGTCCTCGGCGACATCCCGGTCAACGCGAACGGCAAGGCCACCATCGTGTGGACCCCGGGCGCGGCGGGCTCGTACACCATCGGCGCGAACTTCTCCGGCCGCACCGGCGTGGCCGCCTCGTCGACCACCAAGGTGGTCACCGTCGCCGACGTGACGACCCCCACCCCGACCCCGACCCCCAAGCCGAGCACCGGATCCTTCGGATTCTGATCCCCGCCACGGACTCGGCCGGCTACCGGCCGAGTCCGTGCTGGTGCGCGAACACCACCGCCTGAATGCGATCGCGCACACCGAGTTTGGCGAGCACCCGGGACACGTGCGTCTTGATCGTCTCCTCGCCGACACCCAGCGCGGCCGCGATCTCGCCGTTACTGCGCGCATCCGCCAGCAACAACAGCACCTCCCGTTCCCGGGCGGTCAACTGCGCCAGCGCGGGCGACTCCACCGGCGGTCGCGATGCCGAGCGCGAAACGCGTTGCGAGCCTGCGTGTCATGGACGGGTCGATGACCGCGTCCCCACGCACCGCGACCCGGATCGCGGCCACGAGCTCCTCCGGGGGAAGACTTTTCAGCAGGAATCCGCTCGCGCCCGCCGACAGGGCCCGATGCAGATTCGCCTCGCTGTCGTACGTGGTGAGCAGCAGCACCCGGGTGCCGCCCGCGGCGACGATCGCCTCGGTCGCGGCCAAACCGTCCAGCCTGGGCATGCGGACATCGAGAATCGCCACATCGGGATGCGTGCGAGCGGCCGCCTCGATGGCCGCACGGCCGTCACCCACCTCGGCCACACACTCCAGATCGGGGTGAGCGTCCACCACCGCGCGCAGGCCGGAACGGAAGACCGTGTGATCGTCGGCGATCAGGACCGTGATGCTCATGCGACTCCGATCGGGACGGAAACCCGGATATCCCAACGGGTTCCGGAGGAATCGGAACCGTGGACCACGGTCCCGTCGAACAGTTCGGCACGGCGGCGGATCCCGTCCAGACCGTCCAGACCGCGATGCACATTCACACCCGGCGCTCTGGCCGTGATCGGATTGGTCTCGCGGATCTCCACCGAGCCGGGCCGGTAGACGATTTCGAGCTCGGCCCGCTCGCCGCCATGACGCAGCGCATTGGTCAGCATCTCCTGCACGACCCGATAGAGCATGACGTCGAGCGACTCCGGCAGCACCGGCGCATCCCCCGAGAAGATCACGCCCACAGTCAATCCGGCATCCCGCACCCGGTGCACCAGATCGTCGATATCGGCCAGCCCGGGCTGCCGCTCACCGTCGTCCTCGCGGCCGTGCAGCAGATCCAGCTGCCGCCGCAGATCCACCATCGCCGCCCGGCTACTGGACTCCACCGCATCGACCGACCGGGCCGCCGACTCGGAATCACTGCGCGACAAAGCCATTCGCGCCACTCCCGCATGAATCCCGATCGCGCTCACATGATGCGAGATGACATCGTGCAGATCCCGCGCGATCGCCTCCCGCTCATCGGCCAGCGCCCGATCCAGCGCCGCCCGCTGCTCTTGCCGCCGCAGCCGCTCCCGCTGCTCCAATTCCGCGATATAGGCCCCGCGCGCCGCCGTGTACCGGCCCACCAGCCACGGCACCACCCCCGCCCCGAGCGCCGAGATCACCAGCCGCACAGGATTGTTCGTACCCGCCAGCGCCGCCATCGCGTTCACCGTCAACGCGCCGCCCGCCAGCAGCGTGACGGTCAGCACCGACACCACCCCGCTCAGCCACGCGCCCGCCTGATACCCGGCTACCAGGAACCCGACATCGAAAACCCTGGCGGTGAGCCCGTAATGGTGCGCGAACACCGCCACCGACACCTTCACCACCACCTGCGCCACCGCCACCGCGGCCGCCGTCGCCGCCGGAGCCGCCAGCGCCAGATCCGCGGCCACCGTGGCCACGGTCAGCACGGTGGCCGCCACCGGGGCCAGGCCGAACCCGCCGCACATCACCATCTGCGCGCCGTCCAGCACGGCCGCCACCGCGGCCACCAGCAGCGACTGCCGGGCCAGTGACCTGGTCACATCCATGGCCGCACGGTACCGTCCGGACCCCTCCTCCCCCGTGTGGGGGACGACCGAATCCCGCGCCCGCGAACGCGGAAGGGGCGCTTCGTCGATGACGAAGCGCCCCTTCCGGCTCGGTTCAGCGTGCGATTACGCGACACCCTCGGCGCGGGCGGCATTGCCCACGGCCTCGGCGACCGCCGGGGCCACGCGCGGGTCCAGCGGGCTCGGGATGATCTTGTCCGCGGACAGCTCACCGGCGACCACGTTGAAGATCGCCTCGGCCGCGGCCACCTTCATGCCCTCGGTGATGCGGCGGGCGCCGGCATCCAGCGCGCCCTTGAAGACGCCCGGGAAGGCCAGCACGTTGTTGAGCTGGTTCGGGAAGTCGCTGCGGCCGGTGGCCACGATGGACGCGTACTTGGCGGCGACCTCGGGGTGGATCTCCGGGTTCGGGTTCGACATGGCGAACACGATGGATTCCGGCGCCATGGACGCGATGAGCTCCTCGGCGATGGTGCCCGCCGACAGGCCCAGGAACACGTCCGCGCCCGCCAGCGCCTCGGCGGGACCGCCGGTCACATTACGCGGGTTGGTGCGCTCGGCCAGCGCCGTCTTGTACTCGTTCAGGTCGCCACGGTCCCCGCTCACGATGCCCTTGGAGTCGAGCACCACGATGTCGGAAACACCCGCGGCCAGCAGGATGTCGGTGCACGCGACACCGGCCGCGCCAGCGCCCGAGACCACGACCTTCATGCCGGACATGTCGCGGCCCTGCACCGCGGCCGCACCCTTGAGGCCGGCCAGCACCACGATGGCGGTGCCGTGCTGGTCGTCGTGCATGACCGGGCAGTCCAGCGCCTCGATGACGCGCTTCTCGATCTCGAAGCAGCGCGGGGCGGAGATGTCCTCCAGGTTGACCGCGCCGAAGCTCGGGCGCAGGCGGATCAGGGTCTCGACGATCTCGTCGGGGTCCTTGGTGTCCAGCACGAGCGGGATCGAGTCCAGCCCGGCGAACTTCTTGAACAGCGCCGCCTTGCCCTCCATCACCGGCAGCGAGGCGCGCGGGCCGATGTCGCCCAGACCCAACACGGCGGTGCCGTCGGAGACGACGACCACCAGGCGCTCGGCCCAGGTGTAGGTCTTGGCGAGGGACTCGTCCTCGGCGATGCCGAGGCAGACCTTCGCGACGCCCGGGGTGTAGGCGATGGACAGATCCCGCTGGGTCTCCAGCGGTGCGGTGAGTTCGACCGAAAGCTTGCCGCCAAGATGCCCGGCGAAAATTTCTTCCGTGGTGATGTCGGACAGGTTCGCGCCATTGGACGCGGGGGCCTCGGTGGCATTCACTGCTTCAGTCACGGGTGACACGCTTTCACTCCTGATCGGTTCGGACTCAACCGTTTGACGGTTACCGTTCGGTAATAGCTGTTTTTATGGTTTCGGTGCTCATATATATCTTTTCGCCGCGACGTAATGGTCGACGGCGGCACAGATCGTCGAGCGAGAACCGGAGGGGTGTGTCCGGACGAGACAGTCGGGGTGATCCCGGGTGAACCCGCGAGTCGGAGTTCGTGATCACCGAGTGTCCCGGGCCGGGCGGTGGCTGCGGCCGGGATCGGCCCATTCTGCCAGTCGCTGCGACGGGGTGCCAAATCGACCCCGGGTCCGTCGCGTCGCCTCACCATCGTTGAAGAGTAAGTCAGCCGCGTCACGCGCAGGTGAACGGAAACTCGCTGGTGGGAACCCGAACTCGGAGAACTGTCACAACCCGGTCGCGGGGACGGCTGTGAGGTTGCCAAAGGGGCTGCACGACCGATCAGTAACCTACCGCCCGGTTCACGCCGGCGCCGCCTCGGCTACCACGGGTTGCGGTCGTACCCACACGGATTCGAGACCGCCGGAGAGCAACCGTACCCGCCAGTCATTTCCCGCGCCGGGGTGGTCGGTACGCCGATGCATTCCCCGTGTCTCGGTTCGGGCGAGCGCCGAATATTTCGTCCAACGCGCCACCGCGAGCAGCGCCGCGGCCTGCCGGGCCCACAACCGATCGGGACCTTTTCCGCCCAGCGCCAACTCCGCACCCGGCCACAGGCCGTCCAGTTCGCCGATGCTGTCGCGCAGACTGCCGTCACTGCGCCAGTAGCTGCGGCGCAAGGGCAGAGTGTGCTCCTGGACCAGCCCCACCACCGCGCGCGGATCCAGGCGGGACTTGTCCCCCAGGCCCACCCCCGGCACCGGCCGCGCCTTGCCCAGCTTGCGCCGCGACGCCGCGAAACCGGCCGCACCGGCACCCGCCCACACCCCCGACGAAATGGACCACGCGCCGTTCTGGCCACCGAAACCGCTGACCGCGCCGGTGATCGGCTCCCGGGTGGTGACATCCCCCGCGCCGTAGAGGCCCGGCACGGTGGTGGCGCAATCCGGTCCCACCAGGCGCAATCCACCCGTACCGCGCACCGTGCCCTCCAGCACCGCGCCCATCGGCACCTGACCGGTCGGGGTCGGGCCCAGCCGCAGCAGCCCCGCGCGGACCGCCTCGGGCAGCTCGTCCAGCGCGGCATACACCCGCCGGCCATCGGCGATGGCCGCGAAAGCCTGTGCCCGCGAACCGCATCCCTGACCCCACAGCACCGACCGCGATTCGTCGTACAGGGTCGCGAAATGCATGACCTGATCCGAGGCGAAGACCGCCGACACCGGGCGACCCCCGAGCGGCCGGGAATCAGCCACCGGAGCCAGCGAATACGCGTTGGAGAACTCCATGCCCGACAGTTCGGCCCCGGCCTCCGCGCCCATGAGCAGGCCGTCCCCGGTATCCACATCGGTGCCCGCGCCGCCGGAGAGGAACGCGCAGCCGCCGGTCGCCAGCACCACCGCGCGAGCACGAACGATCCAGTTGGGCGACTCGCCGTGCAGCGCCACGCCCGCCGCGCCGGACACCACGCCGTCCTTGTCGGTGATCAGCTGCAATGCCGGATGGTGGTCGAGGATGCGGACCCCCGCGATCACCATGCTGCGCCGCAGCCTGCCCAGATACTTCGCGCCGTCGAGGTAGACCCGCGCCGGACGCTCCGCGTGTTCGCCCTGGAAGCGGAAGCCGCCGTGCACCAGCTGGCCGACCCGCCGATGCGTCTCCTCCAGCACGCGGTACATCCAGTCCGGTTCGCCCAGCCCGCCGCCGTGCGCGAAGTTCTGCCGCACGGCGTCCTCGCGGGCCGCGCCCGACGGGATGTTCCACAGGGTGACCCCGCCCCGCGCCGTCGGCCCGCTGGATCCACAGCGGGCCTTGTCGACGACCAATACCCGCGCGCCCGCGGCGGCCGCGGCAAGGGCGGCCCAGGATCCGGCCGGGCCACCTCCCAGCACCAGCACATCGGCGTCGAATTCGGTCATAACGACAAATGTTCGACGACAGTTCAACTCGCCGCAACCGTTATGCGTATTTCAATTCCACCACTGCGCCCACAGCAGATATCCCGCTATCCCGAAAACTACCAAGCATCCGAAAAAAGCGGCAAAACCTTGACGTCTATCCGCATATATCTGGGCGGCGACAACCGCGAGCGCGGCGGCCACATGCCATGTCACCGACTCCGCTCCGGGGCCCGGAAAACCGCGCCGAGCACCGATGCTCGCGGCCCCGGCGACCGTGACCGCCAACACCACCGTGCCTCCGGCGACGATCCCGCTCAGACCCCGGAACACCTTCACGCGGTGATCACCGGAACCCCACTGGCTTTGCCCACAATTTCCTCGAATTGTGTTGGGTCGGTGGTGAATTCACCGAGCCGAATGGTCTTGTTGGCGCCGTGGTAGTCGGAGGATCCGGTGGTCAGCAGCCCCAGCTCCGCGGCCAGCCCGCGCAGCACCTCACGGTCGGCCTCGCTGTGATCGATGTGGTCGATCTCCAGACCGCCCAGCCCGAACTCGGTCAGCTCGCGAATGTGGTCCAGCGCCAGCAGCCGCCCCCGCTTGCGGGCGCGCGGATGCGCCACCACCGACACCCCGCCCGCCGACGCCACCATCTCGACCGCCCGCCGCAGCGGCGTGTCGGCCTTCTCGACGTAGTACCGGCCGTGCGGGGCCAGCAGATCCTGGAACGCGGCGTCCACCGTCGGCACCACGCCCGCGGCCACCAGCGCCCGGGCCAGATGCGGGCGGCCCGCCGACGGGCCCACCGAGGCCATCACTTCCTCCGGATCGATGGGCAGGCCGTCCGCGGCCATCTGCTCGGCCATGGCGCGCAACCGCACCACCCGCTCGGCGCGCAGCCGCTCCCGCTCCTGCGCGAAGGACTCGTCGGTCGGATCGAACAGGTAGGCCAGCAGGTGCACCGGCACCGGGTAACCGTCCTCGCCGAGCCCCACACACGACATCTCCATGCCCCGGACCAGCGTCAAACCCGGCGGCAAGGCGTCGACGGCCTCGGCCCAGCCGGACGTGGTGTCATGGTCGGTGAGGGCCACCACGTCGAGACCGGCGGCGGCAGCCTTCGCGATCAGTTCGGCCGGGGTGTCCGTGCCGTCGGACGCGTTGGAATGGGTGTGGAGATCGATGCGCACCCCACCTATCTTGCCTGCGGCGCAAACGATCACCCCGACCCGGGACGATTAGCATCGTTGATGTGTCCTCCCTACCGCCGCTGCCCTCGTTCCACTGGCCCGGGCGGCCCGGCGAACCGACGCCCGCCAAACCGGCCGTACCGCACGGCGCGATCGTCGACTGCGCCGTCTACGTGGACGGACAGCGGCTGTGGGACCGGTGCACCTACAAGAACGCCCTCGCCGAAGTGCGCGAACGCAAGGCGGGCTTCGTCTGGCTGGGTCTGCTCGAGCCCGGCAAGGAGCTGATGACCGACGTCGCCGAGACCTTCGGCCTGCACTCGCTGGCCGCCGAGGACGCGGTGCACGCCCACCAGCGCCCGAAACTCGAACGCTACGACGACATCCTGTTCCTGGTCATGCGCACCGTGCAGTACCTCGAGCACGAACTCAAAACCGTCGCCGAGATCGTCGATACCGGCGAGATCATGGTCTTCACCGGACCCGACTTCGTCATCACCGTGCGCCACGGCGAGCACGGCGGACTGGCCGGACTGCGGAAGGACCTGGAAGCCGACCCCGCGCAACTCGCGCTCGGCCCGGGCGCGGTGCTGCACGCGGTGGCCGACCACGTCGTCGACACCTACGTCACCGTCACCGCCGACATCGAGGAAGACGTCGACGCCATGGAGGAAGAGGTCTTCACCCCCGCCAACAAACTCCAGATCGAGGCGATCTACCAGCTCAAACGCGAAGTGGTGGAACTACGCCGGGCCGTGAAGCCCCTCCAGCTACCCCTGCAGGTGCTCACCCACGACACCACCCTGCCCCTGCCCAAGGAGATTCGGCGCTACCTGCGCGACGTCGCCGACCACCACACCGCGGTCACCGAACAGATCCTCGACTTCAACGAATCCCTCAGCGCCCTCATCAATGCGGCGCTGGCCAAGGTGAGCGTCCAGCAGAACACGGACATGCGCAAGATCTCGGCGTGGGCGGCCATGGCTGCGGTGCCGACCGCCATCGCGGGGATCTACGGCATGAATTTCGACTTCCTACCGGAGCTCCGATGGCACTACGGCTATCCGATCGTGATCGGTGTCATGGTGCTGCTGTGCACGATGCTCTACGTGAATTTCCGTCGGAACAAATGGCTTTGAGCAAACCCCGCGGCGCGCTAGAGGCTCGCAGCCGGGCGGGCCGGGTCGCGGACGTCGATGCCCGCCTCGGCCCACGCGTCGCGCAGCGCCGCCGCGCCGCGGATGCGCACCCACGCCGCCTCGGTCGCCGTGATCGGCGCGACCGTCAGGAAGCGCACCGGGTCCGCGGGATCGGGCAGCACCACTTCCGGGATCTCGCTGTCGCCCAGCAGGACCGCCGTGAACGGCGCGTTGGCCCAGATCGGCTCGCCCAGGTCCAGCAACGCGTCCGCCTGCAGCACAACGCCTTCGACCGCGGGCGCGGCCACCAGCACGCCGAGGGTCCGGGTCAGCCCCGAACCCGCGCCCGCGCCGCCGCGCAGGGTCAGCACCAGCTCCGCGCGCGGCCCGCGCACCGGATCGGCCAGCGCCGCCGCCGGATCGGTCATCGGATGCCGGGACCCGCCCAACGTCGAATAGTGCACGAACTCGCCGTCCGGGATGCGCAGGATGTCGATGGGCTCCAGACCCAGGAACGTCACCGACGCCGCGTCCGCGGACTCCACGCCGAAGTGACCAAGCACCGCGGCCCGGACCTTGTCCAATACCTCCATCGATTCAGATGGCCAGTCTGGCGAGCATGTCGCGCGCCTGCTCGGCGGTCTTCGGATCGCACAACACGTCGTAACGGCCCGCCACCAGCTGCATGGTGGAGGCGAAGTCACGCTGGCCCCGGGTCGCCGCGTACGGGATGGACGCGGAGATGAGACCGAAGATGATGCCGCCGACCAGGCCGACCACCAGCGGGCCCAGGGTGCCGCCGGTGGTGAACATGCTCAGCAGCAAGCCTAGGAACAGGCCCAGCCAGGCGCCCGAAACCATGCCGCCGCCAATGACTTTGCCCCAGGTCAGCCGGTACAGCACACGCTCGACCTGCATGAGGTCGACACCGACGATGGTCACGCCCTCCACCGGGAACTGGTTGTCGGCCAGATAGTCGACCGACCGCTGCGCCTCCGCGTAGGTTGGGTAGGAGCCGATCGGCCAGCCCGACGGCGGCGTCGGCAGGGCGGGCTGCCGGCCCCGGCTCGCATTCCCCATGGGATTCGTCATGACTCCATCATGCTATTTCCGGCCGACACCCGCCCGATCGCCGTGCCGGATTCACAGAGCTCGCGCGGTTCGCGCCATTCCCGCGGCCCGACCTTTGTCAGCGATCACCTGAGCCATCTTGGCGCTGGCCTCGTCGATCATCTCGTCCCCGAGCATGACCGCGCCGCGCGCGCCGCCCTCGACGGAGGTGTGGAAGGCGTACGCGTCGAGGATCTCCTCGGCCCGGTCGTAGTCGGCCTGGCGCGGGCTGAAGATCTCGTTGCACGCGGTGATCTGGTCCGGGTGCAGCACCCACTTGCCGTCGAATCCCAGCGCCGCCGTGCGGGAGGCGTTGCGGCGGAAGCCGTCGATATCACGGACCGCCAGGTAGGGGCCGTCGATGGCCTGCAGGCCGTGGGCGCGGGCCGCGAGCAGGATCGTCATATAGATGTGGTGGTAGGCGTCGCCGGGCTCGTAGCCCTCGGGCTGCTCGCCCACCACGAGGGTGCGCATATTGATCGAGGCCATGAAGTCGGCCGGGCCGAACACCAGGGTCTGCACCCGCGGGCTCGCGGTGGCGATGGCGTCGATATTGCGCAGGCCCAGCGCGTTCTCGATCTGCGGTTCGATGCCGATCCGCCCGACCGGCAGGCCGTTGGCCTTCTCCAGCTGGGTGAGCAGCAGGTCCAGCGCCTGCACCTGGCCGGCGTCGGTGACCTTGGGCAGCAGGATGGCGTCGAGTTCGGAGCCCGCGCCCTCCACCACCGTGATGACATCGGCGTAGGTGTACTCGGTGGTCCAGTCGTTGACCCGCACCACGCGGATCTGGGAACCCCAGCCGCCGGAGTTGAGAGCCGCCACGATGTTCGCCCGCGCGGCGGCCTTCGCCGCCGGTGCGACCGCGTCCTCGAGATCCAGGAACACCTCGTCGGCGCCCAGCCCCTTGGCCTTCTCGATCATGCGCGGGTTACTGCCGGGTACGGCCAGCACCGATCGACGCGATGTCATGGGTCACTCCTTCTCGTGGCGCGGCAATTCCGACGCGCTGGACCCACTAGCCTTATCAAACATGGCAGCGACGAAGGTTTTCGCCGCCCGGTTGGCGGGCTTGGTGGTACTGGGACCGGACGGCGAGTCTATCGGCCGCGTCCGCGACATCGTGATCTCCATCCGATACGACCGGCAGCAGCCCCGGGTACTGGGCATTCTCGTCGAACTGCCCACCCGGAAGCGGATTTTCGTGCCCATGTTGCGGGTGCAGGCCATCGAACCCGGCGCGATCACCCTCACCACCGGAACCATCAGTGTGCGCCGCTTCGAGCAGCGGCCGGGCGAACTGCTGGCCATCGCACAGATTCTCGACTCCACCGTGCGCGTCGCCGACCCCGAGCTCGAGCATCTGGCGGGCGTGGACGTGGTGGTGGTCGACCTCGGCATCGACAAGGGCCGCACCCGCGACTGGGTGGTGTCGCGGGTCGCGGTGCGCGAACGCCGCCGCCTCGGTGTGGGTTTCGGCCGCCGCGGCGCGGTGCACGTGGTCGACTGGGCGCAGGTGCGTGGGCTCACCCAGACCGAACTGAACATGCCCGGTCAGGACGTCACCCAGCTGCTGGGACAGTTCGAGGGCATGCGGGCCGCCGACGTCGCGCACATGCTGCGGGAACTGCCGCCCAAGCGCCGCATCGAGGTGTCCGCGGCCTTCGACGACGAACGCCTCGCCGACGTGGTCCAGGAACTGCCCGAGAACGACCAGGTGGAGCTGCTCGAACAGCTCGGCGTGGAACGCGCCGCCGACCTGCTCGAGGCCATGGACCCCGACGACGCGGCCGACCTGTTGGGCGAACTGCCCGCGGGCGAGGCGGAATCGCTGCTGGCGCTGATGGATCCGGAGGATTCCGAACCGGTCCGCCGCCTGCTCGAGCACGCGCCCTACACCGCGGGCGGTCTGATGACCCCGGACGCGGTGGTGCTGACCGCCTCCACCACCGTCGCCGAGGCGCTGGCCCGGATCCGAGATCCCGAGCTCACCCCGGCGCTGGCCTCCATGGCCTTCGTGGTGCGCCCGCCCACCGCCACCCCGACCGGCCGGTACCTGGGCTGCGTGCACTTCCAGCAACTGCTGCGGGAACCGCCGGCGAACCTGGTCGGCGGCATCGTGGACACCGATCTGGTGCAGCTGCGCCCCGATGCCCCGCTCACCGCGGTCACCCGATATTTCGCCACCTACAACCTGGTGTGCGGACCGGTGGTGGACGCGGAGAATCATCTCTTGGGCGCCGTCAGCGTCGACGACGTGCTCGACCATCTGCTCCCCGAGGACTGGCGTGAGCAGGACGAGGACAATCACGACGCGCACGGGATGCCCGTGATCGAAGGGACGGGAGGCCGCTCATGAGCGAACGGCTCGACAAATCCAGTGCGCGCCAACGCCTGGAGACGCCTCTCGAGAATCGCTTCCGCGGCCTGGACTGGGACGCCGAGGCACTCGCGGTCACCAGCGAGCGGATCGCCCGATTCCTGGGCACCGGCCGCTATCTGGTGATCCAGACCGTCATCGTGGCGGTGTGGATCCTGCTCAACGTGTTCGCGCTGCGGCTGCAGTGGGACCCGTACCCGTTCATCCTGTTGAACCTCGCGTTCTCCACCCAGGCCGCCTACGCCGCGCCGCTGATCCTGCTGGCGCAGAACCGGCAGGACAACCGCGACCGGGTCTCGCTCGAGGAGGATCGGACCCGAGCGGCCCAGACGAAGGCCGACACCGAGTTCCTGGCAAGGGAGCTGGCCGCCCTGCGACTCGCCGTGGGTGAGGTCGCCACGCGCGACTACGTGCGCAGGGAACTGGACGACATCAAGGAAACCCTGGTCAGATTGGAAAAACTGGCCGTCGACGGGGAGATCGTCCAATCGCGGAAAGCAAAGAAGGGTACCGATCGAAAGGCTACCGAGGTCCCGATTTCGGCACAGAAAGATGGCGACTGACCACAGAAGCTGTACCGAACAAGCTGACTCATGGGTAACCTGGATCACGTTGTTCCGAGCGACCGACCCAGACACTGCCGCAGCACACGTGTCACCACGGGGCTCCGGCCGCACGACTGAGGGGATTGTGTGGTGGCGAAGAGAATTTCTGCTCCGGTGACAGCGTCTGCGCTGTTGATAGCGGGCCTGGTCACCGCCGGTTCCGCCACCAACACGACGGTCCCCCCCGTCGCCCCGCAGGCCGCGCCCGATGCGTTGCTCGCGGCCTCCGCCGCGACCGACGCGAGTCTGAACACTCCCGTCGACACGCCGTCGGATCGGCTCGTCGGACTGGTTCCGGCGGCTCCGGAGGCGCCCCGCAAACTCAGCGCAATGACTCCGCCCGCGGACGGCATGCCGCTCTTCGGCGGCACCGTCCCGCTGCGCGACATCGCCCTGCCCGGCGGCGGCGGACTGCTCGGCATCCCGGAGATCGTGCTGGCCGCCTACCGCAATGCCGAACTGGCACTGCAGTCTTCGGACCCCAACTGCCATCTGCCGTGGTACCTGCTGGCCGGTATCGGCCGCATCGAGTCCAACCACGCCAACAACGGCCGCACCGACGCCGCGGGCACCACGGTCACCCCTATCTACGGTCCGGCGCTGGACGGGACACTGCCCGGCAACGAGATCATCAAGGCCGCCGACGGCAAATACGTGCGCGCCGTCGGGCCCATGCAGTTCCTGCCCAGCACCTGGTCGCTGTACGCCGCCAACGGAAAGGGCAGCGGCACACCCGATCCCAACAACGTCTTCGACGCCGCGCTGGCGGCCGGGAAGTACTTGTGCTCGGGCGGCCTGGATCTGGCGGACTCGCAGCAGCAGCTGCGGGCGGTGCTGCGCTACAACAATTCGATCTCCTACGCGGCCAATGTGCTCAGCTGGGCAAACGCCTACCGGACCGGCGGCGCGCCGCAGCAGGTGAGCATCTCGCCGGATCTGGTGCCCAACAACTACGTTCCGGTCAACGGCCCGGACATCACGGTGGCCTCCACCACGATTCCGGCCGGGCCCGCGCCGGAGCGCACCCAGCAGACGGTCGTGACCACCACGCCCGGCGCGACCCAGGTGATGATCACCATCGCGGGCCTGCCGCCGATCCCGTGCGGCATCTTCTGCCCGGCCACCCCGGCCGTGCCCGCCAATCCCTGTGAGCAGGTGGCGGTTCCGGCGCCGGCGCCGGATCAGAAGCCCGCCGACGCGGCCACCGACCCGGCCGCCGAGGATCCGGCCAAGCCCGCCGACACCAAGCCCGCCGACGCCCAGCCCGCCGACCAGAAGCTGGGCCCCGACGGCAAGCCGTTGCCGAAGGATCAGCCCATCATCACCACCTGCACCGCGCCGGTGCAGCAGGCCGAGAACAAGCCGCAGGATCAGCCGCAGCCGGGTGTCCAGCAACCGCAGGACCAGCAAACGGTGACGCCCTCCAAGACGCCGGAGCCGCAGCCGCAACCGCCCGCGGACACCGCCCCGGAGGCCGTCGATCCGACCACTCCGGCGCCCGGCATCACGCTGCCGTTCGGCATCACGATCCCGCTCCCGGCTCCGGCCCCCGCGCCGGTTCCGTAACGAAGGTGTGATTCGCGAGTTTCGGCGCGCCGCTCCGGAACTCGCGTTTGACTAGGCATTCCTTCAAAACCTGAAAGTTGATCACGAAGATGTAACAAGAAGGTCTCGGATGAGGTAACGTGACCTGTGTTGCATCTCCCCGGTATCAACCGATGGCAATGGAGGGTCACCACACAGTGGGTCGTCACCGTAAACCCCCGGTCCCCAGAGTTCGTCGTGGATCGGTCATCGCATTGACCGGGCTCGTGCCCGCAGGGCTCGCCACAGTTACCGGAGCGGGTGATGGCCACATCACCGACAAGCTCGCGGCAACCTTCCAGCACCAGTTCGGCGGCGACGAAGACCAGCTACCCGAACCGGAGGCGGCCCCGCCCGCCGCCCCGGCCCCCGAACCCCTGCTGCACGAGGCCAAACAGGTTGCGCCCGTGGGCCCGCCGGAGATCAAGTCCGTCGCCCTCCCCGAAGGCCGGGTGCCCGCCGCCCGCGCCGCCGGACCGCTCGGCATGCCCGGCATCGCCCACGACGCCTACCAGAACGCCGAACGCGTGCTGGCCGTGGAGAACCCGACCTGCAACATGCCGTGGAACCTGCTGGCCGGCATCGGCCGGGTGGAATCCACGCACGGCTTCGGCGGCAAGGTCGACGAGGACGGCAATCCGCTGCAGCCCATCTACGGCCCGGTGCTCGACGGAAGCCTCTACGGCAACAACGTCATCCAGACCTCCGACGGCGGCGACCTGGACGGCCTGTCCGGCAGCTATCGCCGCGCCGTCGGGCCCATGCAGTTCCTGCCCGAGACCTGGCGCAAGTACGCGGCCGACGGCAACGGGGACGGCATCGCCGATCCGCAGAACATCTACGACGCCACGCTCACCGCGGGCAAGTACCTGTGCTCGGGCGGCCTCGACATGCGTGACCCGGGCCAGCAGACGCGGGCCATCCTGCGCTACAACAACTCGATGGCCTACGTCGCCAACGTGATGGCGTGGGAGACCGCGTACGGCTCGGGCATCACCCCCTCGGCCGCCGCCCTCCCCCGCATCTGACATGAGTGTGCCCCGCATCGGGGCGCGAAACCGGCGCTCCTAGACTTGGGCCCATGCCAGTGGTTACGGAATCGGATGTGCGGGGCGCGCTCGCGAAGGTGAACGACCCGGAGATCCGGAAACCGATCACCGAGCTGGGCATGGTGAAGAGCGTCGACGTCGGCGCGGACGGCGCGGTCAAGGTCGTGATCTACCTGACCACCTCGGCCTGCCCGATGAAATCCGCCATCCAGGAACGGGTCACGAAGGCCGTCAACGACGTGCCCGGAGTCGGCGCCGTCAGCGTCGACCTGGACGTGATGAACGACGAGCAGCGCACCGAGCTGCGCCGCAAGCTGCGCGGTGACGCCGCCGAGCCGGTCATCCCGTTCGCCCAGCCCGGATCGCTCACCCGCGTGTACGCGGTCGCCTCCGGCAAGGGTGGCGTCGGAAAGTCCTCGGTCACCGTGAATCTGGCCGCCGCCATGGCCGCGAAGGGCCTCTCGGTGGGTGTGCTCGACGCCGACATCTACGGCCACAGCGTGCCGCGCATGCTGGGCACCGAGCAGCGGCCCACCCAGGTCGAGCGGATGATCATGCCGCCCATCGCGCACGACGTGAAGGTCATCTCGATCTCCATGTTCACCGAGGGCAACACGCCCGTGGTGTGGCGCGGCCCGATGCTGCACCGCGCGCTGCAGCAGTTCCTGGCCGACGTCTTCTGGGGCGACCTCGACATCCTGCTGCTGGACCTGCCGCCGGGCACCGGCGACGTGGCCATCTCGCTGGCCCAGCTGATCCCCAATGCCGAGATCCTGGTCGTCACCACCCCGCAGCTGGCCGCCGCCGAGGTCGCCGAGCGCGCGGGCAGCATCGCCCTGCAGACCCGGCAGCGGATCGCGGGCGTCATCGAGAACATGTCCTGGCTGGATCTGCCGGACGGCTCGCGCATGGAGCTGTACGGCTCGGGCGGCGGTCAGACCGTGGCCGACAACCTCACCCGCACCATCGGCGCGAATGTGCCGCTGCTGGGCCAGATCCCGATCGAGCAGCAGCTGCGTGAGGCCGGCGACGAGGGCACCCCGATCGTGCTGCGCGCGCCCGAGAGCCCCTCGGGCAAGGCGCTGCTGGACATCGCCGAGAAGCTCTCGGTCCGCCGCCGCGGCCTGGCGGGC
Organism: Nocardia sp. NPDC005746; assembly: GCF_040630785.1. Classification (NCBI taxonomy): domain Bacteria; kingdom Bacillati; phylum Actinomycetota; class Actinomycetes; order Mycobacteriales; family Nocardiaceae; genus Nocardia; species Nocardia sp. NPDC005746. The sequence continues at coordinate 80,217 of NZ_JBEXYE010000012.1, read as the reverse complement.
ATGTCGCTGTCCATCGACACCACCCGCCACCTGTAGCGAAGGGGCGGTGCGGAATTCGACGGCCGAATTCCGCCGGGGTGTGGGCAGCCGCCCACGACGGTGACCCCTAAGCTCGGGGCATGCTCACCATGCTGCTGTACGTGCTGATCGTCGGACTGGTCGCCGCCCTGCTGTTCCTGGTGGCCAGTGCGATCTTCGGGCGGTCCGAGGAGCTCGGGCCGCTACCGGAGGGCACCACGGTGACCGTGCTGCCCGTGGCGGGCATCAGCGGGACCGATGTGCGGTCGCTGCGCTTCCAGCAGGTGTTCCGGGGGTACAAGGCCGGCGAGGTCGACTGGGCGCTGACCCGGCTCGCCGCCCGCATCGACGAACTCGAGGGTGAGCTGGCGCGGGCGACGGCCCCGGAGGTCGCGTCCGAGGAGACGCCACGCCCGGACGGCGAACGGGAAGTTCCCGAAGTGCTGACGGCCGATCCCGCCGAGCCGGGCCCCGAGGCCACTCGATGACCGTGCCCGTGGAATCCGACGGACGAATTCGGTGCGGTTGGTCGGAGGGCTCGCAGCTGTACCGGGATTACCACGATCAGGAGTGGGGCCGCCCGCTGCACGGCGATGACGCGCTGTTCGAACGGGTATGCCTGGAGGCCTTCCAATCGGGGCTGGCGTGGATCACGATTCTGCGCAAGCGGCCCGCGTTCCGGGCGGCATTCGCGGGCTTCTCCATCGAGCGGGTGGCGGGGTTCGGGGAGACCGATGTGGAACGCCTTCTGACCGACCCGGGCATTGTTCGCAATCGAGCCAAAATCGAGGCCAGCGTCCACAATGCGCGGGTTGCCCGGGATCTCGACGAGAGTCTCGACACGCTGCTCTGGAGCTTTGCCCCAGCCCCGCGGAGGCGGCCGCGGAAAATGTCCGATGTACCCGCTGTCACGCCCGAATCCACCGCTCTCGCAAAAGAACTCAAGCGGCGCGGGTTCAAATTCGTGGGACCCACCACGGCGTACGCACTCATGCAAGCGACAGGGATGGTAGACGATCACATCGCCGATTGCTGGGTGAATGTGGGGACACGCTGAACGCCACGTCGGTCGGTTTTTGGAACTCAGGTACCCGCCCCGATCCGCGATAGGGAAGAATGGGCAAGGTGTAGCCCGCCACATACCGGCGGGCTGCCTGGTTGGTGACAACTGGAGTTCCATGAAAGTGCGCAGCAGACCGCGCAGATCTGGAGGGAGCAGAGGATGGCGGCCATGAAGCCCCGCACCGGGGACGGTCCCCTCGAGGCAACCAAGGAAGGGCGTGGAATCGTGATGCGGGTTCCACTCGAGGGTGGCGGGCGTCTGGTCGTCGAGCTCACGCCGGATGAAGCCGCGGCGCTCGGTGACGAACTCGTCAAGGTCACCAGCTGATCGCTGCCGGTGAGCCCAACCCGGGGGCTCCTCCCCGGAGCCCCCGGCTTACCGGTATCGCGGTGAACGACAACACACAGAACCCCGTAGTCGGCACGGCCCAGCCCTCCCCCGCGGATCGGCTCCTGGCTTGCGCCGACCTGCTGGCCTGCCCACAGTGCGGCCACCCCCTGACGGCCGGCGTCGACCCGGCTGCCGACGACTCGCCGGCCAGAACCCTGCGCTGTCGGCTCGGCCACAGCTACGACCTGGCCAAACAGGGCTACGTCAGTCTCCTCACCGGCGCGTCCACCAAGATGACCGGCGACACCCCGGCCATGCTCGACGCCCGCGCCGCCTTCCAAGCCGCCGGCCACTTCACCCCGATCGCCGCCGCCCTGGCCGCCGCGATCGCGACGCCCCTACCCGGCCGCGCTGCCGACTCCTCACTATTCGGAGCGGACTCGCCCCCGGCTGCCGCTACCACCGACGCCCGCCACCATCGAGCCCGCGCCGGTATCGCCACGCCCGGGATGTCCGTCGCCACGGCCTCCGCCGCACGGCTGGCCGCCACGCTCCTGTCCGCCGTCCCGGCCGCGACGAGCGGCGGGCGCACCGAGGCCCCCGGCACGCCGGAGAGTCCGGTCGCCGGCCGATCCTGGGCGGGGCCGGACCCCGCCGCAGAATCGCCGACGCCCGTTCGGACCGAAGCGGCCGATCGCGGCCTCGCGGTCCTCGAGATAGGCGCGGGCACCGGCTATTACGTGGCCGCGGTACTGGACGCGCTGCCCGGAGCACGCGGCATCGCCCTGGATGTGTCGAAGGCGGCGGCCCGTCGGGCGGCTCGGGCGCATGCGCGGGCGGGGTCGGTGCTGGCGGACGCGTGGCGCGGGCTGCCCGTGCCCGACGGGGTGATGAGCGCGGTCGTGTCGGTGTTCGCGCCCCGGAAGGCGGACGAGGTCGCTCGGGTGCTGGCCGAGGGCGGGCGGTTCGTGGTGGTGACTCCGACCTCGAGGCATCTGCGGGAGCTGATCGAGCCGCTGGGGATGGTGAGCGTGGACGCGGCCAAGGAGGATCGGCTCGCCGAATCCCTCGGGGAGCGTTTCGAGCTGGTGGGGCGCGAGGCCGTCGAGTACACCATGTCGCTCACGCACGAGGATGTGGCGCGAGTGGTGGCGATGGGACCGTCGGCGTTCCACGGAGACGAGGGCCGCGCCGAAGCTATTGCGGCGCTGCCCGATCCGGTGGCGGTGACCGCTTCGGTGACGGTCTCGGCGTACCGGCCACGCTGAGCCTGGCCTATCCGGTCCCGGAAGAGCCTGGCGCCCACGGCTGTTCGCGTGGTGCGGTCGGGCGGTGCGGGAGCAGGGCGAGCAGATTGTGGACCAGCGGCCGGTCGTCGCCCACGCGGGTCGCGGTGTAGATGGTGGTGGCGGCTTCGGTTCCGGTCAGAGGGATGATGCGGACCGAGTCGGGGGCGGTGAAGGTGGCGCTGCGCGGGGCGATGGTGATGCCGAGGCCCGCGGCCACCAGGTAGAGGATGATCGTCCAATTGGTGGCTTCCTGGACTATGTGGGGTCGGCGGCCGGATTCCAGGAGCGGCGTGAGGTTCTTCTCGTAGGCGAGTTCGCCTGCCGCGCGGGGGAAGAAGACCACGGGGTCGTCGGCGAGTTCGGCGCCGGTCAGGGTGGGGCGGGCGGCGTCGGGGTGGTCGGCGGGCAGGACCGCTACGAACGGTTCGGTGATGAGCGGGGTGGTGACCGTGCCGGGCTGGTCGTCGGGGTCGCGGACGATGGCCATGTCGAGGGTGCCGGAGGCGAGGCGGGCCATCAGGTGGCTGGTGAAGCCTTCGGTCAGATCGACGTGGACGAGGGGGAAGCGCGCACGGAATTCGCGGACGCCGCGCAGGGGTTCGAGGGGCAGGACCGAGGGCACGAAGCCGAGGTGCAGGGTGCCCTGGCCGCCCTGGCCGATGCGGATCACCTCGGCGAGGTCGCGATCGGCGTGGCCGAGCAGGGCGGCGGCGCGGTCGCGCAGCACGATCCCGGCCGGGGTGAGGGCGACGGTGCGGGAGGTCCGGTCGAGGAGCCGGGTGCCGAGCAGGGTTTCCAGGCGCTGGATCTGCTGGGTGAGGGCGGGCTGGGCGATGTGCAGGCGGGCCGCGGCGCGCCCGAAGTGCAGTTCCTCGGCGACGGCCTGGAAATAGCGCAGGTGCCGCAGCTCCACCCCAGCGTTCATAAGCTGATGATATCAATCTCAGCTATCAAGTATTGGACGTTATGGTTCGAAGTCCGACATGCTTTCGGGGTGACTCAGCAGACGGACGCCGAAGCCCCCGAACTCGATTCGATCGTGGTCGCGCCGATGGCCGGACCCGAGGACGCGCGCGCCTTCAGGGACCTGAATCTGGAGTGGATCGAGGCCTTCTTCACGGTCGAGGCCGCCGACCTGGCCACCCTCGACAATGCCGAGGCCATCGTCGCGAACGGCGGCGAGGTGCTCATCGCCCGGCTGGACGGTGCGGCCGTCGGCTGCGTGGCCCTGGTCCAGGAGCATCCGGGAGTCTTCGAATTGTCGAAAATGGCTGTGTCGCCGCGCTTCCGGGGCCGGGGCATCGGCCGCGTGGTGTTGCAGGCGGCCATCGACCAGGCCCGCGAGTTGGGGGCGGAGCAGTTCTTCCTGGCCAGCAATGCCCGCCTGGCGAGCGCCGTGCACCTGTACGAGTCGATGGGTTTCGTCCACGTCCCGCCGTCGGAGTTGCCGCCCAGCCCCTACGACCGCGCCGACGTGTTCATGCGCTACCCGCTCTGATTCAGCCCTTGCGAAGCTGGTCGTAGATCCGCGCGGTGCGGGCCGCGATCTGCGTCCAGTCGAAGTGGTCGATGGCCCGGACCCGCCCGGCCGTCCCCATGGCGGCGGCGGTGACGGGGTCGGCGGCCACCATGTTGACGGCCCGGGCCAGGCCGCGTTCGTAGTCGTGGGGCGCGTGCTCGTCGTAGTGGACCAGCCGCCCGGTCTCCCCTTCGGCCACCACCTCCGGAATGCCGCCGACGTCGGAGGCGACCACGGCGGTCCCGCAGGCCATGGCCTCGAGGTTCACGATGCCCAGCGGCTCGTACACCGACGGGCACACGAAAACCGTTGCGGCGGCGAGCACCTGCCGGACCAGTTCGGTCGGCAGCATCTCCTTGATCCAGAACACCCCGTCGCGATCGTCGCGCAGCGCGCGGACCGCGGTCGCCACCTCCGCCTCCATGGCGGGGGTGTCGGCGGCACCGGCCAGCAGGACGAGCTGGATGTCCGGGTCCAGATGGCGGGCGGCGGCCAGCAGGTGCGGCACGCCCTTCTGCCGGGTGATGCGCCCGACGAAGGCGGCGATCGGCCGGTCCTGCGACACCCCGAGTTCGGTGAGCACGTCACGGGAGCCGAGGGCGGGCCCGCCCGGATGCCAGACCCGGGCGTCGATGCCGTTGTGCACCACGTGGACCTTCCCGGGGTCGATGTCGGGGTAGGCGTCGAGGACGTCGGCCCGCATGCCCGCGCTGACCGCGATCACGGCGTCGGCGTAGACCACGGCATTGTGCTCGGACCACGACGAGAGCCGGTAGCCGCCGCCGAGCTGTTCGGCCTTCCACGGCCGCCGCGGTTCCAGCGAATGCGCGGTCAGCACATGCGGAATCCCGTACAGCTGCGCGGCCAGATGCCCGGCCAGCCCGGTGTACCAGGTGTGCGAGTGCACCACGTCGGCGAAGCTGGCGGCGTCGGCCATCCGCAACTGCGCCGACATCATCTGGACCGCGGAATTGGCGGCGTAGAGCATCGGATCCGGTTGATGCACCACCGCATCCGGGCGCGCGACCCCCATGCAGTGCACGGTGACGTCGCACAGTTCCCGCAGCCTGGGCACCAGTTCGGTGACGTGCACCCCCGCCCCGCCGTACACCTCGGGCGGGTATTCACGGGTCATCATGGCCACTCGCAGTCCACGAGATGCTCTGTCCATGGCCTCCGCTTCGCTCCGGCTGTTCGCGGCCCCGGGGTCTCTCATCCCCGGCAGTTCATCGCGACGTGTGCACGGGTCCAACGTAAACGCTCATCGTGGAACCATCCAATCGACGTGGCCAGCAAGATCGCGATGAACACGGCACATGCTGGACATTCCACGTTCGGGTGCACCCGGTAGTTTCAGTGGTGTGAGGAGCCAGCCGCACGTACTCGGGATCGTGCTCGCCGGTGGCGAGGGCAAGCGACTCTTTCCGCTCACCAAGGACCGCGCCAAGCCCGCGGTGCCGTTCGGGGGCGCGTACCGGCTCATCGACTTCGTGCTGTCGAATCTGGTGAACGCCGGTTACCTGCGGATTTGTGTACTGACGCAGTACAAGTCGCATTCCCTGGACCGGCATATCTCGCAGACCTGGCGGTTGTCGGGGTTCGGCGGGGAGTACATCACTCCGGTGCCGGCGCAGCAGCGGCTGGGGCCGCGCTGGTACACCGGCTCGGCGGACGCGATCATGCAGTCGCTGAATCTGATCTACGACGAGGACCCCGAGTACATCGTGGTGTTCGGCGCGGACCACGTGTACCGGATGGATCCCGAGCAGATGGTGCAGGCGCATATCGAGTCCGGGGCGGGCGTGACGGTGGCGGGCATCCGGGTCCCGCGCAGCTCGGCCAGCGCCTTCGGCTGCATCGATTCCGACGAATCCGGCCGCATCATCGGCTTTCTGGAGAAGCCGGTGCACCCGCCGGGCACCCCCGACGACCCGAACGTCACCTTCGCCTCCATGGGCAACTACGTCTTCACCACGAAGGTGCTGGTGGACGCCATCCGCGCCGACGCCGACGACAACGACTCCGACCACGACATGGGCGGCGACATCATCCCGTCCCTGGTGCGCGGCGGTGCGGCGGCGGTCTACGACTTCTCCACCAATGTGGTGCCCGGCACGACCGACCGCAGCCGCGGCTACTGGCGTGACGTCGGCACCATCGACGCCTTCTACGACGCCCACATGGATCTGGTGTCGGTGGATCCGGTGTTCGACCTCTACAACAAGCACTGGCCGATTCGCGGTGCGGCCGAGAACCTCCCACCCGCCAAGTTCGGCCGCGGCGGGCTGGCCCAGGAGTCGATCGTGGGCGCGGGCAGCATCCTGTCGGCGGCGACCGTCCGCAATTCGGTGCTGTTCTCCAACGTGCTGGTGGAGGACGGCGCGACGGTGGAGGGCAGCGTGCTCATGCCGGGAACCCGGATCGGCCGGGGCGCGGTGGTGCGGCACGCCATCCTGGACAAGAACGTGGTGGTGACCGAGGGCGAGATCATCGGCGTCGACCTGGAGCGCGATCGGGAACGCTTCGCGGTCAGCAACGGCGGCGTCGTGACTGTGGGCAAGGGCATCTGGGTCTGATCGCGACACGGTATAGGAGTGGACAGTCGGCGGTCGTTGGCCCGAAAATCTTTCGATAGGGAGCGCTGCCGACGCAGGGCCGCGCGGGAGGGATCATCATGGGCCGTCCGGCGCGTGTCGTCACCGCACTCACCTGTCTCGCCTTGATCGCCGCACTGGCCTCCGGCTGCGGCCGTTCGGGCACCGCCGTCCCCGGCGAACTGGATGTCCGGACCCTCGACACCGGGACCTATCCGGTGAACCGCTACACCTACGACCGCAACAACGGCGGCAAGGGCGCGACGCTCGAGGGCATTCGCATGACCGCCGCGGTGGCTCCCGCGGTGAAGATCGATCCGGCGTTGAACATCGGCCGCGGCGGCGCCGTGCTGGCCAGCGTCGACGATGTGCTCAATGTCAGTCACCTGGCGTCCGCGGTGAAGAACGTGCTGGTGAATCGCGGCTTCGTAGCCGGTTTCGCGGCCAGCGGCTCCGATCGTGAGGACGTCAACGACAATCCGGACCCGAACGGCACCACCATCACCACCCGCGTGCTGCGCTTCCCGACCGCGGATGCCGCGAAGCTGGCGGCCCGCGAGTTGGAGGACGCCGACTTCACCGTGGCGTTGAACATCAATCAGAAGCTCACCCTGCCCGACTATCCGGACGCGTACGCGCACTGGCGGCCGGGCGTGCCCACCATCGGAGTCGCGATGGCGCACAAGGATTTCGTGATCTCGCTGTTCATCCTGCGCCCCACGGCCGATCTGCAGAGCCTGCTGTCCTGGTCCAAGAAGACCCTGGACGCGGAGATCCCGGTGCTGGACGCGTTCGCGGCGACCCCGAACGATCAGATCGCGCAGCTGCCGGTGGATCCGGATCGCCTGCTGGCCCGCACCCTGGTGATGGACCGCGACCACCGCACGGTGGATCCGGACAAGTTCGCGGTGTTCCCGGCCAACTGGCTGGTGCTGCCGTCGGATGATCTGGGCTTCTGGACCAAGCTGGTGGCCGATACCGGCGCGAGCGAGATGTCGGTCGCGGACGGCAGTTTCGTGATCCGGGTGCGCGACACGCAGGCGGGCGCGGATCTGATGGCCGGGATGATCCGGAATCTGCAGGAGACCACCACGACCGCCGTGGACGACAAGGTGCCGGATTCCCAGTGCGTGCACCGGTCCTCGGACAAGAAGCCCAGCCGCTGCTATGTCCGCTACAAGCAGTACGTGGGCGTAGCGGACGGGGCCAATGACGCCGAGGCGAAGAAGAAGGCGGTCGCGCAGTACGCCCTGCTGGCCAACAGCCTGTAGCGAATCCTGGTGCGGCGCTCCGGGCGCCGCATCTCAGAAGCGGATGCGATCCGTGTCCAGCAGTCGCCAGGCGGCGGGTCGACGGGCGCGGTCGCCGGTGGCGGGTTCCGGCTCGGCGCAGTGGCGACACTCCGATTCCACTACCGCGCAGTCGGTTTCATTGTCGGCCGGACACGGCGCGGCCGCGCTGCGGGAGACGGTGTGCCGGGCCCGGGTGAGCCCGCCGCGCGGCGTGCTGTCGTCCCGGAACCGGTAATCGCGAAAACCGAACGGCTGCAGCAGCGCTCGCAGGAATTCCGCGCCGTCGGCGGGCAGCACGGTACGCTGCCCGCCGAGTATGTCGACGCCCTGGTGATACCAGACCCGCGCGACCAGGCCCTCGATCGGATCCACCGCCCGGAAGGTGACGCGGCCGTCCGCGGCGAGCCGGAATTCGGCGATGCGCCGCCACTGCCCGCCGTCGCGGAAGTACAACCCGACCACGGCCGGTACCCGCTGACCCATGGAACCCCCACTCGTCGAACTATTCTCGTGGAGTATCCGGCGACGCCGACCGGAAACCTCTACGCAACCGATCAGTTCGTGATTCCGGGTCTCATCGGGAGCCCGGGCGCGGGTGTGCCGGTGCCACAGAACGGCTGACACGAGCCCGTCGTGGTCGGCACGTAGCGGGATTCGCGGTCGTCGAACCGGGCGCCGCTCACCAGCATGAGCACCAGTAGCGCCGCGCCCAGGATGCCGCCGAAGACGACCAGTGCCGGCCACAGCCATCCGGTCGGCAGGTGCACCCCGAGGGCCAGTCCCTCGAACATCTCCCCCACCTCCTAGCGATAAATCGATCCCTTTCTGGGGTACACCCCCGGCCCGGCCCGAATCCACCCCTGGACACTGCCCCTGCACCGCCACCGCTGCCCTCCCGCCATACCCGCACCGGCAGCTGAGGATTCGCTGCCGGGTCGCGGGTGTCCCGGGCACGCGAACGGCCGCCCCGGATGTCCGGGGCGGCCGTTCGCGGGGCGGTCGCCGTCAGGCCGAGCGCAGGTCCCGGCGGCGGAATGCGATGAGTCCCACCGTGATCAAGGCCACGTCCACCAGCAGCAGCACCACGATCGGGGTGGCGGTGAATGCCGCGCCCGGCACCTTGGGCGCGTGCTCGAAGGGGTTCAGGTCGCGCAGCCATTGCGGCGCACCGGACAGCGAGCCGAGCAGGAACGCGGCGATGGCGGCGGTCAGCACACCCCAGGCGACGGAACTCCAGCGCGGCAGCAGCCCGAACAGGGCCACGGTGATGGCCGCGAAGGTCCACACCGCGGGCACCTGCACCAGGGCGGCGGCCAGGGTCTGCCCCAGCTTGCCGCCGACGTCCCCGGCGGCACGGCCGTAGACCAGCCCGGCGAGCCCGGCCGACACCACCAGGGCCAGCAGCGGACCGAGCAGCCCGTACGCCAGATGCGATGCCACCCAGCGGGTTCGCGATACCGCGCCGGTGAGCAGGGTCTCGGCGTGCGCGGTGCTCTCCTCGGCGTGCAGCCGCAGCGTGGCCGATACCGCGTACGCGGCCGCGCCGACCGCGACCATGGTGAACGCGTAGTTCACCATCGCCTTCTCCAGCGAGTCCGAGCCGCCCATGCGGGTGATCAGGTCCTTGATGGTCTGGCTGGTGCCGAGCTCGTCGCCGATGCCGTGGATCACGCTGCCGATCAGCAGCCCGTACAGCCCGAGCCCGACGGTCCAGGCCAGCAGGGTGCCGCGCTGCAACCGCCACGCGAGTCCGAAGGGACCGCTCAGGGCGGGCCCCGCGCCGGCCGCGCCGGGTCGCTCGGCGATCAGGCCGGCGCCGATATCCCGGTGTGCCAGCAGGTAATACGCGGCCACCGTCAGCACCGCGGTGGCGGCCAGGTGCAGCAGCAGGATGGCGAAGTGGTCGCCCGCGTACGGCCGCACCTGCAGGGACCAGCCCTGCGGCGAGAGCCAGGTGAGCGGACTGGTCGGCCCGTCTCCGGCGCGTGCGTCGCCGATGGCCCGCAGCGTGTAGGTGACGCCCAGCACCGCGAAGGCGAGCCCGCGCGCCACCCGCGCGCTCACCGACAGCTGCGCGGTGACCGCCGCGACCGAGGCGAACACGATGCCGGACGCGGCCAGCGCCAGCCCGAACGCCAGCGACCCGGTCCTCGGCACCGAAGTGCCCGCGAGACTGACGAATCCGAGCAGTCCCGTGGCCAGTGCCGCACCGTAGGTCATGATCAGCACCGCAGTGAGGCCCGCGAAGCGTCCCACCCGGGTGGCGGCCAGCAGTTCGGTGCGGCCGGTCTCCTCGTCGGCGCGGGTGTGCCGGATGACGGTGAGGATGGTGGCGATGCCGATGAGCGTGTGGAACATCCCCGCCTTCCAGATGCCCACGGCCCCCAGGTCGGTGGGGTTGTAGACGGGCCCGTACATGGCGAGCTGCGCGGGGCTGGCGAGGATGCTGGTCGCGAGGTGCGCCAGATCCTCCGGTGTGCTGTACACCTTCTCCACGCTCTTGATGTAGACGCTGCCCAGGGGCAGCGACAGCAGCAGCACCCACAGCGTCAGCACGATCCGGTCGCGCCGCAGGTACAACCGCAGCAGCTGGCCGGTGCCGGTGAAATCGGCAGCGCGCAACGGTGATTCGGCGATGCGGGGAGCGGTGGCGGTGACGGCGGTCATTTCGACACCTTCTCGCGCTCGCCGGCGGGCGCGCCGCCGTCGAGCGAATAGTGGCGCAGGAACAGTTCTTCCAGGGTCGGCGGCTGGCTGACCAGGCTGCGCACCCCCGCGTCGCCCAGCACCCGGATGAGTTCGCCGAGGTGCTCGCTGTCGACCTGACAGTGCAGGGTGTTGCCCTCGACGCTGATGTCCTCGACACCGGGCACCCGGCTGAGATCACCCGGGCTGCCGATCATCTCGGCGGTGATGGAGGTGCGCGACAGGTGCCGCATCTGCGCGAGCGTGCCGGTCTCGACGGTCTTGCCGGACCGGATGATGGTGACCCGCTGGCACAGCTTCTCCACCTCGGACAGGATGTGGCTGGACAGCAGCACGGTGGTGCCGCGCGCCACCGCCTCGGCCACGCATTCGCCGAACACCTGCTCCATCAACGGGTCCAGGCCGGAGGTGGGTTCGTCGAGCAGCAGCAGTCGCGCGTCCGACGAGAAAGCCGACACCAGCGCCACTTTCTGCCGATTGCCCTTGGAGTAGGTGCGCGCCTTCTTGGTCGGGTCCAGCTCGTAGCGCTCGATCAGTTCGGCGCGCCGGTCCTGGTTGATGCCGCCGCGCATGCGGGCCAGCAGGTCGATGGTCTCGCCGCCGGACAGCGAGGGCCACAGCGTGACATCGCCGGGCACGTAGGCGATGTCACGGTGCAGCGCGACGGCGTCGGTCCACGGGTCCCGACCCAGTACCCGGGCCTCGCCCGAGGTGCGGGACAGGATGCCGAGCAGGACGCGGATGGTGGTGGACTTCCCGGAGCCGTTCGGCCCGAGGAAGCCGTGCACCTCGCCGTGCGCGACCTCGAGGTCGAGGCCGTCCAGCGCGCGCACCTGCCCGAAGTTCTTGTGCAGATCCCGGACTTCGATCGCCGGGCTGGCGGGAGTGGTCATCGAATCTCCTTGCAGGAAAACGATTGTGGGGAGCCGATGGTCTATTCGGCTTGCTGTTGGAGGTAGGCGTCCAGCATCGTGCGGTCGGCCAGCAGGCCGGAGCTGTAGAGCTCGAGCGCGGGCAGCATCATGTGATCGGCGTACTCGCGCAACGCCTTCCGGTAGTCCACGGGCCCGTCGTGCTCGGCCGCGTACAGCTGCAGGAACATCATCATGCCGCCGCCGTTCTGGGTGGCGATGTAGCGCGCCATGGCCGGGATGTCGGACATGGCCCGCACGGTGCCGGACGCGATCCCGGCCCGCAGGTACAACTCGGTGTCCTCGACCATGTGCTCGAAGAAGTTCCGCAACAGTGGCCCGCCCGCCTGGAGACTGCGCATCAGGTAGGCCATCAGCGGCGCGAATTCCTCGATCTCGGCGAGCTGCCGCATCGTCGCGGTGGGCGAGGGGTCCTGGACCGACTCCAGCTTGGCGGTCTTGACGGTCGCGCGCACCTGGTCATCGCACGCCTCCCGGAGTCCGTCCTTGGACCCGAAATAGTGGATGACCAGCCCCGGGGACACTCCGGCGGCGGTGGCGATGGCACGCACGCCGACCCCGAACCCTTGCTCCCCGAACACGGTGATCGCGGCGTCGCGAATCCGCGCCCGGGTGGTCAGATCGTCGATTGAACGCACGTTCAACAGATTAAACACTCGTTCAACGCGAGCGCAAGGGGGAGCGCGGGACACATTCGGTCCGATTGGTCATCAGAGAAATCCAGTGGGCGCAGAGGGGATTTTCCGCGCGCGGAAAAACGCCCGTGAGCAATGATCGCCGCGCGGACTATCGCCGGGCGGAACACCCCGGCGACGTCGAAATCATCACCGGGCGTGAGGTTCTCGCCCCGCGCGCTGGAATCTCAGCCGCGAGACACAGTGATCTCAGCCGCGCGAGGCGCAATGATCTCAGCCGCGCGAGGCGCAGAGCAGGCCGTCCCCCACCGGGATCAGCACGCTGGTCAGATCCGGATCCTCGGCGATCGCCCGGGTCGCGGCGCGCACGGCCGTCGTCTGCGGGTCGCGCTGGTTCGGATCCGGCACGCGCCCGCCGAGCAGCGCGTTGTGCAGCAGGATCGCCCCGCCCTCGCGGAGCAACCGGACCGCCTGCTCCACGTACTGCGGGTGCTCGAGCGGCGCGGCGTCGATGAAGACCAGGTCGTAGGCCCCGTCGGCGAGCCGCGGCAGCACGTCGAGGGCGCGGCCGTTGATGAGCCGGGTGCGCGCGGGCGCGATCTCGGCCGACCGGAACGCCTCACGGGCCGCACGCTGATGCTCGGGCTCGGAGTCGATGGTGGTCAGCGTGCCGTCCTCGCGCATGCCGTCGAGCAGCCACAGCCCGCTCACCCCCGCCCCGGTGCCGACCTCGACCACGGCCCGCGCCCCGAGCAACTGGGCGTACATGCTGAGCAGCGCACCGACGGCCGGCGCGACCGGGGCGGCGCCGAGTTCGAGGGCGCGTTCGCGTGCGCCGACGAGGATGTCGTCCTCGGCGACGGATTCCTCGACGTATTCGAGGTTGCGCTGCAGGTTCTGTGCCGCGGGAGTCAGGCTCACGCAGTAGAGGCTAATGGCGATACACCGGTAAGGCGTGGCGGTGACCGGCCGGTGTGGCGATTTTTCTCAGGTGTCCCTCAGCCTCTGCATACGGCTGCCTCATCACGACCGACCAGAGTAATGCTCACGCCAGGCCAGCGACCGCGGTCTCGGGGAACGGGAACAGCCGATCGAACGGATGGGTTGACACCGGTAACCGAGGTTCACGGTCCCGAGTAGGAGGTAACCCCATCCACATGGTCGACGCGGCGCGTGAACACGCCAACACCCTGCACCCGCAGATCCAGCCGCACGACAGCGACACCCCGCTGGACAGTGCTCTGCTGCTGTCCCCTGCCGACGACGAGGCCGCCCTCACCGGGACCGCCGCCTTCGACGCCACCGGCGACCGCAATGTCATGCCCACCTGGGACGAACTGGTCCGTGAGCACGCCGACCGCGTGTACCGCCTGGCCTATCGCCTCACCGGTGATCCGCAGGACGCCGAGGATCTGACCCAGGAGACCTTCATCCGGGTCTTCCGTTCCCTGCAGAACTATCAGCCCGGCACCTTCGAGGGCTGGCTGCACCGCATCACCACCAACCTGTTCCTGGACATGGTCCGCCGCCGCAACCGCATCCGCATGGAGGCGCTGCCCGAGGACTACGACCGCGTCCCGTCCGAGGGTCCCGATCCGGAGCAGGCCTACCACGACGCCAACCTGGATCCGGATCTGCAGTCCGCGCTGGACTCGCTGGCCCCGGAGTTCCGTGCCGCCGTGGTGCTCTGTGACATCGAGGGCCTGTCGTACGAGGAGATCGGCGCGACGCTGGGCGTCAAGCTGGGCACCGTGCGCAGCCGCATCCACCGAGGACGTCAGGCACTGCGCGAGCAACTCGAGCATAATGGGGTGGAGCGGCGCGTCGCCGCCGAGCAGATCGGGTGACCCGCGGGCAGCGCTCGCCCGAAGACCTCGAATCGTCCGGAAGGGTGTGCAGCGTATGAACGGCGAGGACCGACCGCACCGTCGTCCCCCGCGTTTCGCCCCCACCGAGCATCTGGCCAGTGAGGCCATCGCCGCCTACGTGGACGGCGAACTACGGATGAACGCGTATCTGCGTGCCGCCCACCACATTTCCGTGTGCCGCGAGTGCGCGGCCGAGGTGGACGCCCAGCAGCAGGCGCGGATCGCGCTGCGGCAGTCCTCGGACCAGATCTCCGCACCGCTGAGCCTGCACGACACGCTGAGCCGCATTCCGCGGGCGCTGTTGCAGGAGTGCGCCAATCACCCCGCGCCGGATCCGGCCGATCGGGATCGGGGTCCGCTGGCGCGCGGCATGAGTTCCTTCGGACTGCGCCAAGATTCGTTCGACAGCAGACGGTGGACCTCATGGTGGCGCAAGTAGAGTCCATAGCGTGACCACCGAATCGAAGAACACCGGGCCCGAGCCCGAACGGGAGGCGACCTCCGATTCGGCGGCCGATCGGGGGAACCTGCGGCCGTCGGACGCACCGGTGCTGGGGCCGCGGCCGGTGTACCGGCCGCACGTGGACAATCACACCGCGCGCGCTTTCCGCCGCCCGAACGGCCAGAACGGCTCGTTCGCGGCCCGCACCGCGGGTGCCGCGGCCGCGGCGTCGCCGGGGGGCTCCGAGATTCAGAACCGGCCGCCGGACGCGGTGCTGGCCGAGGCGTTCGGACGCCCGGAGGGTTCGTCCGAGCTGTTGCAGCGCGATCCCGAAGCCAAGGGCGAGAGCGCCGCGCCGAGTGCGCCCGCCGACCCGTGGCGGGATCCGAATTCGGCCGCGCGCCTGGGCACTCCGGCCGTGCCGCAGCCCCCGGCGCCGCCGCTCGCCCCCGGACCCAAGCTGGGTGCGCGCGAGGTGCTGTTCGGTGGCCGGGTGTCGTGGCGGGCGCTGTCGCTGCTGGCGGCCATCGCCGCGGTGATCGGCCTGATCGGTGGGGTCGTCGGGGCCTTCACGGGTTCGTCGGCGTCGGTGCTGACCTCCCGCAAGGTGTCGTTGCAGTCCGCGCCCGCGGCCCCCGAATCACACAACCAGATCACCAAGGTGGTCAACGCGGTGATGCCCGCGGTGGTGACGGTCCGCGCCTGGCTGGGCGACACCGGTTCCACCGGTTCGGGCGTGGTGATCGACGGCGAGGGCTACATCGTCACCAACAACCACGTGATCTCACTGGCCGCCAATGACAAGTCGGGCAAGGCCAAGCTGGACGTGGTGTTCTCCGACGGCCAGCGGGTGCCGACCCGCATCGTCGGGCGCGACACCAAGACGGATCTGGCGGTGCTCAAGGTCGACGTGAAGAACCTGTCGGTGATCCAGCTCGGTAGTTCCGGTGACGTGCAGGTCGGCGACGAGGTGCTGGCGCTGGGCTCCCCGCTGGGCCTGGAGAAGACGGTCACCTCCGGCATCGTGTCGGCGCTGCACCGGCCGGTGAAGGTGGGCGGCGAGGGCACCGACACCGATGCCACCCTGGACGCCGTGCAGACCGACGCCGCGATCAACCACGGCAACTCCGGTGGCGCGCTGGTGGACATGCAGGGCCGGCTGATCGGCATCAACTCGGCCATCAAGTCCGAGAGCGGCGGTTCGGTGGGCCTGGGCTTCTCGATCCCGGTCGATCAGGTCAAGCGCATCTCGCAGGCGCTGATCCGCGAGGGCAAGGTCTACCACCCGATGCTGGGCGTGAGCGCCAAGACCAAGCTGGTCGCCAATGACGTGATGAGCGGCGCGGCGGTGGCCGACGTGCAGGCCGGAAGCCCGGCGGCCAAGGCGGGCATCGTCGAGGGCGACGTCATCGTGAAGGTCGGCGACCGCGACGTGGCGGGTCCCGAGGAGCTCACCGTGGCGGTGCAGTCCCACGAGATCGGTCAGACCGTGAACGTGAAACTCATTCGCGACGGTCGTGAGGTGGATGTTCCGGTGACGCTGGAAACGGATAGAAAGAACGAGTAGGTAGCCTGTACTCGTGTTCAGCAATATCGGCTGGGGCGAGATGCTCATTCTGCTTGTCGCCGCCCTCGTGATTCTGGGTCCGGAGCGACTGCCGGGCGCCGTTCGCTGGACCGCGCACGCCTTGAAACAGGCCCGCGATTACGCGACCGGCGCTTCCCAGCAATTGCGCAATGAGCTCGGCCCGGAATTCGACGAGATCCGTAAACCATTGGAGCAGTTGAACGAACTGCGGGGTATGAATCCACGGTCGATGGTGACCAAACACCTGCTGGACGGGGACGACTCGATCCTGAACAGCTTCACCGATCTGACCAAATTCGACAAGCCGGGCAGCCCCGCGAACAGCGGAAACGGTTCCAGCAATACGGGATACGGCCCCATTTCCATGCCGGCGGAACAGAAACCACTGGAGCGCAACGAACGTCCGCCGGTGGATCCCGACGCCACCTGAGATCAATTCTGTCTACCGGACTTGACACATGATGCTGTCCAGCTATCTAGACTGCGCACATGTCGGCCGACGAGGTGGCCCGGGTATTCGCGATCGAGGACAAGGTCGAACGCCTGAAAGCCGCCACCGAAGGCGTGGCAGCCGCGCAGCAGCAGATCAATGAGCTGACGCGCATCCGCCGCGCAGTCATCCGCGAACTACATGCCGAGGGCTGGACGTTCGCCAGAATCGGTGCGGCCGCGGGTCTTTCCCGCGCCCGCATCCATCAGGTGAGCACGCAGGGCCCGGTGCCCGAGGGCCTGTTCTTCGGTCACGGTCCGCTCACCATCCTCACGCCGGACGTGCGCAGCACCACCCGCTCCATGGCCCTGGTCGGCGCACCCGACGCGGCCGCGCCGCACCGGCTGGTGGAGCTGCTGCGCGAACTCGGCTTCACCGCGAATGTCCAGCGGTTCCTACCCGGCCGCCCGCTCGACCTGGACCGGGACGGCCTGATCGTGCTGGGCGGGCCCGAATTGTCGCCCAGTCTGCGCTATCTGGTGGCCGCCGATCCCCGGCTGCGCCGCACGGTGGCGCGGGCCGGCCGGGTGCGGCGGGGCATCGAGGACCGGGCCGCGCGGCGGGTCTACCGCCCGGGCGGCACCGAGCCCTACGACATCGCCTACCTGGCCCGCCTCCCCCGCCCGGACGGCAAGGGCAGCGTGCTGGTCATCGACGGCCTGCACCCGCCCGCCTCCCTGGGGGCGATCCGGCTGCTGGCCACCCGGCTCGCGACCCTGCACGAGCGGGCGGCCACCCACCCGTTCTCGACGGTGGTGGGCGTCCGCTACGACCGCTCCACGGGAGAGCCGATCGAAGCGGACCTGCTCACTCCGATCTATCGCCACGACCGAGCCTGATCGCGGCTGCCGCGGCGGGTCAGGCCGCGGCCTCCTCGGAGCGCAGGGTGTTCATGGGCGGGCGGTCGGCGAGCGAGACGTCGGTCGTGTTCGCGATGAATTCGCCTGCCACCATGGGGAATTGGGTCAGCGCGGCACCCGAGTCCTGGATCCCGCTGCGACCCAGGACGGTGCCCAGGATCTGGCGGCTCATGACGCCCAGGTCGGCCAGCGGGCGGTTGCGGTGCTGGCGGACACCGAGATTCACCTGTCCGATGGACGAGAGTCCGAGCAGGTCGTAGGTGTCGAGCAGCAGGCCGATCTCCACGCCGTAGCCGGGGGCGAAGGGCACCGCGGTGAGCAGTTCGCGGGTGCCCGCGTACTCGCCGCCCAAGGGCTGCAGCACATTCGAGAGTTCGGGGCGCAGCGCGGCCAGCAGCGGGCGGGCCACCAGTTCGGTGACGCGGCCGCCGCCGTGGTGGTCGACGGATTCGCCGGTGCGCAGCGGGCGGCGGTAGTACGCCTTGACCAGGTGCATGCCGTCGACCGTGAGCAACGGGCCCAGCAGCTTGGGCACGAAGTTCGGATCGGGATCGATGAGGTCGGAGTCGACGAACGCGATGAGGTCGCCGCTGGTGACGGCCAGCGACCGCCACAGGCATTCGCCCTTGCCGGGGACCGGGTCGAGTTCGGGGACGGCCTGTTCACGGGTGACCACGCGGGCCCCGGCGGCCTGTGCGCGGGCGGCGGTGGCGTCGGTGGACCCGGAGTCCAGGACGACGAGTTCGTCCACCAGCGTGCCGAGCAGGGGCCGGATGCTGGCCACCACGGCAGCCACGGTGGCCTCCTCGTTGAGGGCGGGCAGGACCACCGAGACGGTGCGGTCACCCTTGGCCGCGACGAGTTCGGGGACCGACCAGTCGGGACGGTCGAAGGTGTTGGTGTTCACCCAGTCTGTTTTCATGCGAGACCTCGCAAAGTACGGGCGGGTGGGCGGTGACCCTGGATGGCGGCGATCATGTCCACGACCCGGCGGGTCTGGGCCACCTCGTGCACTCGAAAGACGCGAGCACCCGCGGCTGCCGACCAAGCAGTCGCTGCCAATGTGCCCTCCAATCGTTCGGACAGCTCGACACCAAGAGTCTCTCCGATGAAATCCTTATTGCTCAGCGCCATCAAGACGGGCCATCCGGTTTTCACAAGAACGTCTATCGCCCGCAACAATTCGAGCCCGTGGTAGGTATTTTTCCCGAAATCATGGGTCGGGTCGATCAGAATCGAGTCCTTCGCCACCCCGGCCGCCGCAGCATTTTCGGCCGCGGCCACCACCGTCTCGGTGACCTCGGTCACTACATCGGCGTACCGCACCCGGTGCGGACGGGTCCGCGGAATCGCGCCCCCGGTATGTGAGCAGACGATTCCCACACCCAGTTCGGCGGCCACGCCGACCAGTTCCGGATCCGCGCCCGCCCAGGTGTCGTTGATCAGGTCGGCGCCCGCGGAGACCGCGGCCCGCGCCACATCGGCGCGCCAGGTGTCGACGCTGATGAGCAGCTCGGGATAACGCTCGCGGATAGCCGCCACGAACGGCACCACCCGGCGCGACTCCTCCGCGGCGTCCACCTCCGACCCGGGCCCGGCCTTCACCCCGCCGATATCGACCAGATCCGCGCCGCCGGCGACCGCGGTGTCCACGGCCCGCAGGGCGGCCTCGTCGGTGAACGTCGCGCCCTTGTCATAGAAGGAGTCCGGCGTCCGGTTCACGATCGCCATGACAAGCGCCCGATCCGTCGCCACCGGCTTCCCGCACAATGTCGGCAACGGCGCACACATGCCCCCGACTGTACTGCGTCTAATTTGCCTCCGCTTCGCTGCGGCGGTTCGCGGCCCTCGTAACCCCGATCTTCCCTCCTCCGCTCCTCCGCTTCGCTCCCCCGCTCCGTCAGTCCAGATCGGGGCGGGCCGCGAACACCGGGTTGACCTGGCTGTAAAGGGATTTGGAGAGAGCGACCGACGGTGCGATATTCAGTTGCCGGGCGCGCGCCCCGCGGCGACATCGGCAACGTATTCGGGATAGGCCGGGACGTAGCCTTCTGCGCGGCCCGCGAGGACGTAGAGAGCGCTCTCGGCGTCCGGCGAACAGCCTTGTTTGCGCAGTTCCACTTTGCGGTTCTTGAACGTGGAGGTCTGCTCCAGTTCGGGCACCACGCGGATGAACAGCGGGACCGCGTAGGTGGGCAGGCGGTCGTAGAGGGCCTTGGCGGCGACCTTGCCGTCGAAGTGCGCGTCCTCGTGCAGGGTCACCGCGGCCATGCCCGCCTTGCCGTCCGTGCCGGGGATGTCGACGCCGTAGACGACCGCCTGGGTGACCTCGCCGATGCCGTCGAACGCGCCCTCGACCTCGGTGGTGGCCACGTTCTCGCCCTTCCAGCGGAAGGTGTCGCCGAGCCGGTCCACGAAGGCGATGTGACCGAAGCGCTGGTCGCGGACCAGGTCGCCGGTGTCGAACCAGCAGTCGCCGTCGGCGAAACCGTCACGCACCAGCTTGGATTCGGTGGCGGAGGCATCGGTGTAGCCGTCGAACGGCGAGCGGTCGGTGACCTTGGCCAGCAGCAGCCCGACCCCGCCCGCGGGCACCCGGCGCAGCCTGCCATCGGGGTGGCGCAGCGCCTTGCCGGTGGCGTCGTCGTATTCCACGATGGCGAAGGGCAGCGGGGTGAATCCGGCGGTGCGGGCGACGGAGAAGGCGTTGATGAAGGCGACGTTTCCCTCACTGGCGCCGTAGAACTCGACGATCCGCGCGATGCCGAACCGCTGCTGGAACTCGTCCCACAGTTCGGGGCGCAGGCCGTTGCCGACGCACAACCGGATCGTGTGCTGCCGGTCGGTGGGCTTGGCCGGCTGGTTGAGCAGATAGCGGCACAGTTCGCCGATGTAGACGAAGGCGGTGGCCCGGTTGGCGATGGCCTCGTCCCAGAAGCGGGTGGCTGAGAACTTGCGGCCCAGCGCGAAGGTGGCGCCGCCCGCGATCACCGAGGACAAGGCCACCGTGAGGGCGTTGTTGTGATAGAGCGGCAGGCAGCTGTAGAGCGTGTCCTTGCCGTCCAATCGCACTCCGAGCCCGCCGATCCCGGCCATGGACTTGGTCCAGCGCATGTGGGTCATGACGCTGGCCTTGGGCAGGCCGGTGGTGCCGGAGGTGAAGATCAGGTAGGCGCGTTCCTTGGCCGTGATCTGTTCGGTGACAGCGGGATTCGAGGGGTCGGCGGTGGCGGCCTCGGCCTCCAGCTGTTCGGTCCACAGCAGGGCGGGCCGGGTCTCGGTGAGGGTCTCCAGCGCGTCGGCGCACTCCTCGCCGATGACGTCGAGCACCGAGTTCAGCAGTCCGAAGCTGTGCCGCAGCACCACGTCTCGCTGGTTGTGGTTGAGCAGGCCCGCGGTGGCGCCGAGTTTCACCGTGGCGAGCACGGTGAACAGCGCCTCGGGCCGGTTCACCATGAGGATGCCGACCACGTCGCCGCGCGTGACGCCGTGCGCCGCGAGCACCTTCGCGTACCGATTGACCAGCGCGTTGGCCTCGCCCCAGGTGTATTCGCGCCCTTCGAATCTCAGGAAGGGCCGGTCCGGGTGCTTGGCCGCGCCACGCTGGAAGAACAGTCCGATCGACGCCTTGTCGCCGGCTTTCACCGCCAGGCGCCCGACATTGCGGATCATGCCGGGTGCTTGCAATGCCATGCCGGGCAGGGCGCGAACCAGGTCGAGCAGGCTGACCGTCGATCGGGCGTCGGTAATCACTTCGTTGTGCTCCTCACCGGGTCGTGCGAACGCCCCGCTCTCGTGTGCCTACCCTGACCGATTTGTCCGATCTTGTCGAGTGAAACCGAGGAGTTCCGGTCAGCGGGTGGGACGCAGCCCGGCGAAGGCGGTGTCGAAGCTCTTGGTCACCAGCACCCGGTCGATGGCCTCCAGCCCGGCGTAGCCGCGCACCCGCAGCTCACCGATCCAGTCGAACAGTCCGCGGTAGTGGTCCTGCGGGTCGAGCACCACCACCGGTTTGGCGTGCACGCCCAGATAGGCGCCGGTCCAGGTTTCGAAGAGCTCCTCGAGCGTGCCGATGCCGCCGGGCAAGGTGAGGAAGGCGTCGGCGCGCTCGTCCATGACCTGTTTGCGCTCGCGCATGGTGTCGGTGACGATCAGCTCGTCGGCGTCGGTGTCGGCGACCTCCTTGTGCACCAGGTGCTTGGGGATGACGCCGACGGTGTGCGCCCCGCCTGCCCGCGCCGCCTGCGCGACCGCGCCCATCATGGAGACGTTGCCGCCGCCGGACACCAATTGCCAACCGCGACGACCGATCTCGGTGCCGACCCGGGTGGCCAGGTCCAGCGCCACCGGATCGTCGACGCTGGCCGAGCAGTACACGCAGACCGCGTAGGCATCGCTCACCATTGCTCCTCCGCCCCTGTCTCGTTCATCTCCCGGCGTGCCCGCGCGGCCAGGGTGACGATCTCCACCACCTCGTCGACGCTGTCGGTGACGTGCAGCAACCCCAGGTCACCGGACGCGATCTTGGCCGAGCCGAGCAGCGAGTGGCGCATCCAATCCACCAGTCCCGCCCAGTATTCGGTGCCGAACAGGATGATCGGGAAGCGGGTGATCTTGTGGGTCTGCACCAGGGTGAGCGCCTCGAACAGCTCGTCGAGGGTGCCGAAGCCGCCGGGCATGCATACGAACGCCTGGGAGTACTTCACGAACATGGTCTTGCGCGCGAAAAAGTACCGGAAGTTGATGCCGAGGTCGACCCACTCGTTGAGGTGCTGTTCGAACGGCAGCTCGATGCCGAGGCCGATCGAATAGCCGCCCGCCTCCGACGCGCCCCGGTTGGCCGCCTCCATCACGCCCGGCCCGCCGCCGGTGATGACCGCGAAACCGGCATGGGCCAACGCGCTTCCGATCGCGACCCCGGCTCGATACTCGGCCGAGTCGGCGGGCGTGCGGGCGGAGCCGAAGACGGCCACCGCGCGCGGCACCTCCGCCAAAGCGCCGAAGCCCTCGACGAATTCGGCCTGGATCCTCAGGACGCGCCACGGGTCGGTGTGGACCCAGTCGGCCGGACCGCGCTCGTCGAGCAGATGCTGATCGGTGGTCCCGATCCCCTTCTTGCGGTCCCGCCGCAACATGATCGGGCCCCGGAACCGTGGTGTCTTCGACAAAGCCACACCCTCGTTTTCGCCGTCAGCAGACATAATGGCAACCGTACAGCGAGCGAATGGCCGTTGTCGGTCGCTCGTTCAGCGTGGTGCTGAACAGTTCATCGGCTTTTCTCGCCGGTGAGGTAGCTGCGCAGCATCGAGGCCACCTGGGTGATCTGGTCGACGGGCAGGTGCTCGTCGCGCTTGTGCGCCAGGTTCGGGTCGCCGGGACCGAAATTCACGGCGGGCATGCCGCGGGCGGCGAATCGCGAGACATCGGTCCAGCCGTACTTGGCGCGCACCCCGCCGGAGCCGTGCGCGTGCACGATCTCGATGAGGTCCTTGGCGGCCGGATTCGACAGGCCGGGCAGGGCGCCGGGCGCGCCGTCGGTGCGCTCGAAATCCAGTTCCAGTCCGGCGAACACCTCGCGCACGTGCTCGGTGGCCTGGTCCAGGGTGCGGTCGGGGGCGAAGCGGAAGTTCACGTCCACGGTGGCGACGTCGGGCACCACATTGCCCGCCACGCCGCCCTCGACGCGGACCGCGGACAGGCCCTCGCGGTAGGTGCAGCCGTCGATCTCGACCTCGCGGGCCTGATATCCGGCCAGCCGCTCCAGGATCGGGGCGAGGCGGTGAATGGCGTTGTCCCCCAGCCAGGCTCGCGCGGTGTGGGCGCGGACGCCGGCGGTGGTCAGCCGGACCCGCAGGGTGCCCTGGCAACCCGCCTCGATCCAGCCGCCGGACGGCTCACCGAGGATCGCCAGGTCGCCCTCGAGCCATTCGGGGAGTTCGCGTTCGATGCGGCCCAGCCCGTTGTACTCGGCGGCGATCTCCTCGCAGTCGTAGAAGATGAGGGTCAGGTCGTGCACCGGGTCGGCGACGGTGGCGGCCAGGTGCAGGAAGACCGCGTCGCCGGACTTCATATCGACGGTGCCGCAACCCCACAGCTGCCGTTCGCCGTCGGCGGTGGTCTCGAAGTGGCCTGGCACATTGTCGGCGATCGGCACGGTGTCCAGGTGCCCCGCCAGGATCACCCGGCTGGGCAGGCCCCGATTGGTCCGCGCCAGCACGGTATTGCCGTGGCGCAGGATCTCGAATCCGGTGGTCTGCTCGCGCATGGCCTTTTCGACGATGTCGGCGATGACCTTCTCGTTCCGAGAGACGCTCGGAATATCCACGAGCGCGGCGGTGAGTGAAATCGGGTCGGCTCTCAGATCGATGGTCACTCGATCCACCCTAAAGGAGGAATAACCGCAGTTCTTCGCACGGTCGCTGCGTTGGCACAAATCGGCACCGCATGCGGTATGAATTCGCAGCCCGGTAACGTGTGGGGACGTGAGTACTCAGGGAGCAGCAGCAGTCGGCCTCGCCACCATCACCGTCAACGGGACGGTCCTCGACACCTGGTACCCGTACCCGACACTCGGTGAATTCTCCGCCGACGAGGTGGGCACGGTGCGGCTGGACGCCTCCGATCCCGAGTACGCCAAGTTCGCCGCCTCGGCCGGTGTCGACGAGGACCGGCGGGTCGAGACCGTGGTGGTCCGCACCGTCATCGCCGACCTGGCCGCCGCGCCGATCGACACCCACGACGCCTACCTGCGTCTGCACCTGCTCTCGCATCGCCTGGTCCGCCCGCACGGCGCGAACCTCGACGGCATCTTCGGGCTGCTCGCGAACGTGGTGTGGACCAACCACGGTCCGTGCTCGACCGAGGAGTTCGAGCTGACCCGCCTGAAGCTGCGGGCCCGCGGCCAGGTCACCGTGTACGGCGTCGACAAGTTCCCGCGCCTGGTGGACTACGTGCTGCCCTCGGGTGTCCGTATCGCCGACGCCGACCGCGTACGCCTGGGCGCGCACCTGGCCTCGGGCACCACCGTCATGCACGAGGGCTTCGTCAACTTCAATGCCGGCACGCTCGGCAATTCCATGGTGGAGGGCCGGATCTCGGCCGGTGTGGTGGTCGGCGACGGCTCCGACGTCGGCGGCGGCGCGTCCATCATGGGCACCCTGTCCGGCGGCGGCAAGCAGGTCATCTCGCTGGGCGAGCGCTGCCTGCTGGGCGCCAACTCGGGCCTGGGCATCTCGCTCGGCGACGACTGCGTGGTGGAGGCGGGCCTCTACGTCACCGCGGGCACCAAGGTGGCGCTGCCCGACGGCCAGATCGTGAAGGCCGGTGAGCTGTCCGGCAAGTCGAACCTGCTGTTCATCCGCAACTCGCTGACCGGCGCGGTCGAGGTTCGCCCGCGCAAGGGCACCGGCATCGAACTGAACGCGGCCCTGCACGCCAACGACTGAGATGTAACAAACGAAAACCCCTGTCGGCTCGGGCCGCAGGGGTTTTCGTCATTTTCGGGCTCAGCCGCGGGCTGCGCTCACTTGTACAGGGCGCACCACGGAGCGGGCTGTCCGTCGAGCGGCGGGATCGGGCTGGTGTTGTTGCACTGGCCCGAGCCGGTCTGGAGAGCCTTGATCAGGTTCGAGGAACCGGCCGCCGACGGATCGAACGATCCGGTGCCGGTGGGCCCGGTGTTCACCGATCCGGTGCCGGTGGGCCCGGCGACGGGCTCGGCGGGTTGCGGCATCGGGGTGAGCGGCAGTGGCGCGGCGGTCGCCGCGGCGGCGGGGGCCAGCAGTCCGGCGAGGACGGCGGTGGCGGCCATGGTGGTGCGCAGTGCGGTGGGCATCGTTCGGCCTTCCTGGATGACGGGAAACAACCTCCAGGACGCTAGGGGCGGCCCCGAGCCGCGGCCAGACCCCGAAACCCTCGGCAGCAGAACCTCGGTGTCAGTCGATGCCGAAGGCGATGACGCGCTCCGGGATGATGCGGATGATCTCCGGGGACAGGCCGGGGTAGAACGGTTCGACATCACGCAGAGCCTGTGCGGTGCCGCGGATTTCGAGGCAGCGCACGGTCCACGGGTCGACGGAGGGCACGTCGTCGACGACGAAGGCGATCCGGTCCTCCTTCGACAGATTCCGGAACTTCTGGCTGGCGCCCATCTGGTGGCCGCCGATGTCGATGGTGCCGAGCGCCGCGTTGTAGCGGTAGCCGACCGGATTGTTCTGCGGGGAGCCGTCGGGCCGGACGGTGGCGAGCCGTCCGAGCCGCTGACTGTTCAGGTAGTCGATCTGGGCGGGCGACAGGGATACGGTCATGGCGATCACGCTAGAACCTCGACCGCGCTTCAGGTCAAGACAAGAGCTTCTTCTGCACCTTGCCCATGGCATTGCGCGGCAGCGCGTCCACCAGGCGCACCTCGCGGGGCCGCTTGTGCACCGAGAGTTCCCCCGCCACATGGGCGATGAGCTCGTCGGCGAGGGCTTCGTCGGCGCTGTCCCGCGGCACCACGTACGCGACGATGCGCTGCCCGAGGTCCTCGTCCGGGACGCCGATGACGGCGGTCTCGGCCACCGCGGGATGCCCCAGCAGGGAGGTCTCGATCTCACCGGCGCCGATCCGGTAGCCGCCGGATTTGATCAGGTCCACCGATTCCCGGCCCACGATGCGGTGGAAGCCCTCGGCGTCGATGACGGCCACGTCACCGGTCTTGAACCAGCCGTCGGCGGTGAAGTTCTCGGCGGTCACCTCCGGCTTGCCCAGATAGCCGTCGAACAGCATGGGTCCCCGAACCTGAAGTCCGCCAACGCTTTCCCCGTCATGCGGCACCGGCGCGCCGGACTCGTCACGCAGCCGGGTCTCCACCCCGGCGACCGGGGTGCCCACCCAGCCGGGGCGGCGTTCGCCGTCGGGCCGGGTGGAGAGGGTGATCATGGTTTCGCTCATGCCGTAGCGCTCGATCGGGGCGTGCCCGGTGAGGTCGGCCAGCCGCTCGAACACCGGCACGGGCAGCGGGGCGCTGCCGGAGATCAGGATGCGCGCTTTCGCCAATTCCCGTGCGGCGTCCGGCTCCTCGACGATCCGCGACCACACGGTGGGGACGCCGAAGTACATGGTGCCGCGCGCGTCGGCGTAGGCGCGCGGGGTGGGCTTGCCGGTGTGGACCAGCGGGCTGCCCGCCCGCAGCGGGCCGAGCAGGCCGAGGATCAGGCCGTGCACGTGGAACAGCGGGAGGCCGTGCACCAGAATGTCGTTCGAGGTCCAGCCCCACGCCTGGATCAGGGCGTCCAGCCCGGCGGCGATGGCGCCGCGGCTCAGCATCACGCCCTTGGGCGCGCCCGTGGTGCCGGAGGTGTAGAGCACGAAAGCCGTTGCGGTCCCGGCGGGTTCGGCGTACCGATGCCAGGATCGGGCGTGCTTGCGGACCGGGATCACCGGCAGCTCGGAGCCTTCGGGGGCCTTGCCCAGCCAGGCCTGGGCCTCCGAGTCGCGCAGGATGTGGGCCAGTTCCGCGCTGCCCGCGTCCGGCGGGACCGGGACCACGGTGACCCCGGCGATCAGGCAGCCGACCACCGCGAGCACGGTGGCGACGGTCGGCTCGGCCAGCACCGCGACCCGGCGGGCCTGGGCGACGCGTTCGGCGACCGAGGTGGCCGCGCCGAGCAGATCACTACGCGACAGGGTCTCCCCGTCGATGGTGACGGCATCGGGGATATCGGCTCCGGCGGCGATGGCGGCCGGATTCAGCGAACTCAGCAACAGCGGCGACACGGGCTCACGCTACCCGAGGTCGCGGTCCGCCGACCCGCTGCCGCAGCGCGCAACGGTTCGCTTGCGAAGCCGTCGCGCCGGTTGACAGACCACCCGAGTGGGTAAGACAGTTTCTGTACAACCTTCTCACCCGAGGATGTGGTCAACGATGACCAGGCCGCTGCCCCACCCCGTCGAATCCGCCGCGCCCGCACCGGAGATCGATGTCCGCCGCTACCTCGACGGCGCGGCCGGTTTCTTCGGCGCGGCCGCGAACGTGATCATGCAGCTCTCCAATCCCCCGGTCGGCTACGGCGTGGTGGAGAGCCCGGTGGAGTCCGGGAACGTCATGATCCACCCGTTCAAGCGGCTGCGCACCACCCTGACCTACCTGGCCGTCGCGCTGCTGGGCACCGAGGAGGACCGCGCCGCCTACCGTCAGGCCGTGGACGCCGTGCACAAGTACGTCCGGTCCCGCCCGGACAGCACCGTGAAGTACAACGCCTTCGATCCGAGACTCCAACTCTGGGTGGCGGCCTGCCTGTACTGGGGCGCGCGCGACCTCTACGAACGCATGCACGGCCCGATGGACGACTACGCCGCCGACGCCTTCTATCACCACGCCGCCCGGCTGGGCACCACCCTGCAGGTGCGGCCGGAGATGTGGCCCGCCGACCGCGCCGCCTTCGACCGGTATTGGGCCGAGAATCTCGCCAGGACGCGCATCGACCCGAAGATCAAGGCCTACTTCGACGATCTCATCGACCTGAAGATGCTGCCCCGCCCGCTGCGCCCGCCGTTCGCCGGCGTGCACCGCTTCTTCGTGACCGGCCTGCTGCCGCAACACCTCCGGGACGAGATGGGTATGACCTGGACGCCGCGTCAGGACCGGGCGCTGGCCGCGATGCTGCGCACCGCGGGCGTGGTCGAATCCGTGGTGCCGCCCACGCTGCGCGCCTTCCCGCTCAATGTCTATCTCACCGATATGCGACTGCGCCGCAGACTGGGCCTGCGGCTGGTGTGAGAACGCCTGCCGGTCAGAGGATTCGGAAGCTCGGGATGACGTGGTCGCGGGCGAACTGCCGCAGGGCCGCCGGATCGTCGAGCGGGATGACGGTCTGCGGGGTCAAGGCCAGCGACAGCGCGGCTCGGGCGGTGAACTCCGCCAGCGGCAGCGGATCGTACTGCGGCAGTTTGCCTTCCGCCTGCAACCGGGCGATGAATTCGGCCAGGTAGTCGCGGCCCAGCTCGATCACGGGCGCGCCCCGCACGGTCAGGTAGGGCAGCACGATCTCGGGTTCGGTCTTCAGCAGCCGATCCAGAAGCTGGTTGCGGCGCAGCCCCTCGGTGAAGGCCACGAACAACGCGACGATCTGTTCTTCGGCGCTGGCGTCGGCCTCGATCGGACCCTGCACGGCGGCGTCCACGTCGTCGATGAATTGGCGGGCCTGCCGCAGCCCGACGGCCTGGATGAGATCGTTCTTCCCGGCGAAGCGCCGGTAGAGGGTGGCCAGCGAGAGTCCGCCACGCCGGGCG
Organism: Nocardia sp. NPDC005746; assembly: GCF_040630785.1. Lineage (NCBI taxonomy): Bacteria > Bacillati > Actinomycetota > Actinomycetes > Mycobacteriales > Nocardiaceae > Nocardia > Nocardia sp. NPDC005746. The sequence continues at coordinate 51,317 of NZ_JBEXYE010000012.1, read as the reverse complement.
ACCTCGACCATGCTGGTGCGTTTGATACCGAAGTCCAGGAAGGCGAGCAGGGCGGCGTCGAGGACCTTGGCCTGATTGCGGTCCTCGGGGCCGGATCCGCGGACGAGCGGCAGCAGTTTGGCCAGTTTGGCCATGGTCCGGGCCCTTTCCGGTCGCAAAGAAACGGTGAGGCACTAATCTTCGCACATTGACACCGGCACCCCACGATGAGAAGGTGAGTGGCGAAATTTCTCACACTCTCCTCACCCGGCGAGGAGTGACGACCGAGGAGTCGAGTCAACGATGACCGCCCCGCTGCGCAAGTTCGACGAGTTTCCCCCGGCCTATCAGCCGTTGACCCCCGCGGACATCCGTGAGCACATCGACGGCGTCGCGGCGTTCCTCGGCGGCGCCGCCAACGTCGTCATGCAGCTCTCGCTCAAGCCGGTCGCCTACGGCGTCATGGAAAGCGACGTCGACAGCGGCAAGGTGACCCTGCACCCGGTCAAGCGGCTGCGCACCACCCTCACCTACCTCTCGGTCGCCCTGCTCGGCAACGACCTGGACCGCACCACCTACCGCGAGGCCGTGAACGGCGCGCACCGCAGCGTCCACTCCAAGCCCGGCGGACCCGTCAAGTACAACGCCTTCGACCCCAAGCTCCAGCTGTGGGTGGCGGCCTGCCTGTACTGGGGTGTCGACGACCTGTACCACCGCATGCGCGGCCCGATGGATCCCGAACTGGCCGAAGCCTTCTACCAGTACTGCGCCCGCCTGGGCACCACGCTGCAGATGCGCCCGGAGATGTGGCCCGCCACCCGCGAGGACTTCTACGCCTACTGGGACGAGAACCTCGCGACCAAGTCCATCGACGGACCCACCCGCAAGTACTTCAACGACCTCACCGATCTGAAGATGGTGTCGTGGCCGGTGCAGTTCGCCCTGGGCGGCCTGCACCGCTTCATCGTCACCGCGCTGCTCCCCCAGCACCTGCGCGACGAGATGTCCATGACCTGGAGCGCCCGCGACGAGCGCGTCTTCACCGGCTTCCTGCGCGTGATCTCCGCGGTCTGGACCCGCATGCCCACGATGCTGCGGCTGTTCCCCTACAACTTCTTTCTGGCGGACATGCGCCTGCGCCGCCGCTTCGGCCGTCCGCTGCTCTGAGCCCGACGAAGTCGGAGGGCCTCAGCCGCGCTCGGCCAACGCGCGCAGGAAGAAGCCGAGATTGGCCGGGCGTTCGGCGAGACGGCGCATGAGGTAGCCGTACCACTGGGTGCCGTAGGGGATGTAGACCCGCAGCGAGTGGCCGTCGTCGGCCAGGCGGCGCTGTTCGGCGTCGCGGATGCCGTAGAGCATCTGGAACTCGAAATCGCCTGGTTTGCGGTGGTTTTCGGTGGCGAGCGCGAGCGCTGCGGAGATCATGGCCGGGTCGTGTGAGGCGATCATGGGGTACCAGGCGTTGCGCAACAGCACCTCGAGGCAGCGCAGGTAGGAGGCGTCCACCTCGGCGCGGCGCTGGTAGGCGACGGTGCCGGGTTCCTGATAGGCGCCCTTGCACAGGCGGATTCGGGTGCCGTCGGCGGCCAGGTCGCGGGCATTGTGCTCGGCCTGACGCAGGTAGGTCTGCAACGCTACCGCCAGCCACGGGAATTCGGTGCGGGCATTGCGGACCGCTGCGAGGGTGTCGGCGGTCGTGGTGTGGTCCTCGGCGTCGACGGTCACCCAGACGTGGCGTTCGACGGCCTTCGCGCACAGCTTGTGCAGGTTCTCCGCGGCGATGGCCGGACCGTCCTGCCCCAGGGACTGGCCCAGCGCCGACAGCTTGAGCGAGACCTCCACCCGCGGGATGTCGGTGAGCACCCCGGCGGCCGTCCGGTCCGCCTCGGCCAGGTCGTCGATGAGCGAGAAGTATTCCGCCACAGCGGCATCCGCCTGGGAGCGGTCGGTGGTGTACTCGCCCAGGAAATCGATGCTGACCGAGCGCCCGCTCTCCAGCAGCGCCCGCGCGACCGGCACCATGTCCGCGCGGGTCTCCCCCGCGACGAACCGCCGCACCACGGCGGCGGTCGCCGGCACCTTCGTGATGACGTCCTTGATCCGGGACGACCCGGCGGCCGCCAGGATCGCCGGGCGCAGTGGGTTCATCACGCCTCCATGTGGGGGTAGCGGTACTCGGTGGGCGGGACGAACGTCTCCTTCAGGGTGCGGGGCGCGACCCAGCGCAACAGGTTGAGGTGGGAGCCGGCCTTGTCGTCGGTGCCCGAGGCCCGGGCGCCGCCGAAGGGCTGCTGGCCGACCACCGCGCCGGTGGGCTTGTCATTGATGTAGAAGTTCCCGGCCGCGAATCGCAGTGTGCCGGTGGCGGATTCGACGGCCTGGCGGTCGCGGGCGAAGATGGCGCCGGTGAGGGCGTACGGGGAGGTCCCGTCCACCACGTCCATGATCTCCTCGAAGGCGTCGGGCGCGCCGTCGTCGTAGACGTAGACCGACAGGATCGGGCCGAAGTACTCGGTCTCGAAGGATTCGTCGCCCGGGTCGTCGCTGAGCAGCACGGTCGGCCGCACGAACCAGCCCTCGCTGTCGTCGTAGCCGCCGCCCGCCGGAATCGACACGCCCTGCTCGCGGGCGCGCCCGATGGCGGCCACGCACTTGGCGTAGGAGCGGTCGTCGATCACGGCCCCGCCGAAATTCGAGAGGTCGGCGACATCCCCGTAGGTCAGCGACTCCACCTCGGCCAGGAAGTCCGAGCCCATCCGCCGCCACACCGATTTCGGAATGTAGGCGCGCGAGGCGGCCGAGCACTTCTGGCCCTGATATTCGTAGGCGCCGCGAATCATGGCCACGCGCAGCGCGTCCGGATCGGCGGAGGGGTGCGCGAGGATGAAGTCCTTGCCGCCGGTCTCGCCCACCAGCCGCGGATAGCCGTGGTATCGGCCGATATTCGAGCCCACCGTCTGCCACAGGTATTGGAAGGTGCGCGTCGATCCGGTGAAGTGGATGCCCGCCAGCCGCGGATCGGCCAGCACGGCCTCCGACAGCTGCGCGCCGTCACCGGTCAGCATATTGATGACACCCGGCGGCAGGCCGGCCTCCTCCAGCAATTTCATGGTGTAGTAGGCCGAAAGCGTCTGTGTCTGAGAGGGTTTCCACACGACCGTATTGCCCATGAGCGCGGGCGCGGTGGGCAGGTTCCCGGCGATGGCGGTGAAGTTGAAGGGCGTGATGGCGTACACGAACCCTTCGAGGGGCCGGTAGTCCATCCGATTCCACACGCCCGGTGAGGATTGCGGCTGTTCCCGCAGGATCGCCCGCGCGAAGGCCACATTGAACCGCCAGAAGTCGACCAGTTCGCACGGTGCGTCGATCTCGGCCTGCTGCACCGATTTCGACTGTCCGAGCATGGTGGCGGCGGCGATGGTCTCACGCCAGGGTCCGGACAGCAGGTCGGCGGCGCGGAGCAGGATGGCGGCCCGCTCCTCGAAGGGCATGGCCCGCCAGCCGGGGGCGGCCGCGGTCGCCGCGGCGATGGCGGCCCGGGCTTCGTCGTGGGTGGTGTTGGCGTAGGTCCCCAGTACGTGCCGGCGCCGGTGCGGCATCACGATTTCGCGGCGTTCACCCGCGCCGGGCTGATGTTTGCCGCCGATCACCAGCGGCACTTCAACGGCTTCGGCGGAGAGTTCGGCCAGCCGCCCGGCCAGCAGCTCGCGTTCGCGGCTGCCGGGGGCGTAGGTGTGCACCGGTTCATTGACGGGAGCGGGGACAACCGTGACAGCGTCCATATCCAACACTATCGCGATCGTCCCCGCCCGGCCGGACAGAACACGCCCCGGCGGCCGCTACAGAGGAATTTTTACGTCAGTGAAAGTCCACTCCCCCGCCTCCCCGGGACTTCTGCGGCCGACTGGGTGCCGTCCGCCGATACCGCCCCGGGGCTGCGGTAGGAACCGAACCGATTCTGGCCGTACCCGGGGAGTTACCCCCACGGTTCGAGATCAGATGTCATCTTTCGACTCAGTGGAAGTCCTCGGCGATGATCTTCTCAATGTTGCGTTCCGCCAACGCCGTAATCGTGACGAAGGGGTTGACGGTGGTGAAGCCGGGGATCAGCGAGCCGTCGATGACGTAGAGGCCCGGGTAGGACGAGAGGCGCCCGTAGTTGTCGGTGGCCACATTGAGCACGCAGCCGCCCAGCGGGTGATACGCGAAGTCGTCGCCCCAGGTCTTGTAGGTACCGAACAGGTCGGTCCGGTAGATGGTGCCTTCCTTCTTGTTGATCTTGTCGAAGATCCGCTTGGCCGCGTCGATGCCGGGCTGGTTCCAGGCGGTCTGCCAGTTCAGGTCGACGCCGCCGCTGCCCGAGTTGTAGGTGAACTTGGCGCGGTTCGGGTTCTTGGTGATGGCCAGGTACAGGCTGGCGAAGGTCTCGATCCCGGCCGGGAACGGCGATACCTCGGCGAAGGCCGGGCCACCGGTGTCGGCCAGGTTGTCGATGCCCAGGCAGGGGATGCAGGACTGCAGGCTGCCGGTGGCGTCCCAGGCCTGGTTCTGCCGGGCCACCATGACATTGCCGTTGTTGCCCCAGCCCGCGCCGACCGAGTCGGGCAGGTTGGGCAGCTTGCCGGTGGCCTTCTGGGTGACCAGCAGTTTGCTGGTGCCCACGCTACCGGCCGCGAAGAAGACCTTCTGCGCCGTAACCGTTTTCGACTTCACGGTGTTGCCGCTGGTGTCGATCTGGTTCATCACGACCGAGAACCCGCCGCCGTTGGCCGGGGACACGGTGGTGACCACGTGCTGCGGGACGATGGTCACCTTGCCGGTGGCCGAGGCGTCCGCGAGATAGGTCTTGTCGAGGGAGTTCTTGCCGTAGTTGTTGCCGTAGATGACCTCGGCGTTGAGGGCGGAGCGCGGCGCGGTGTTGGCCTGCTCCTGCTTCATGTAGTTGAAGTCGTAGACGTTGGGGACGAAGGTCCAGTTGAAGCCGGACCGCTCGGCCTGCTTACGCCCGACGCGCGCGAACTGGTAGCAGTCGGCGCTCTCGAACCAGTTCGAGTCGATGTTGTTCACCTTCAGCCCGGCATTGGCGCGCGGGTAGTAGGTGCTGTACATCTCGCCCGGGTCCACCGAGGGCAGGATGGTCGGGAACCAGCTCTGCTGCGGCGTCACCGCCATACCGCCGTTGACCAGCGAGCCGCCGCCGACGCCGCGGCCCTGGTAGATGCGAATCCCGCTGAACTGCTCGGAATCCAGCACGCCGGTGTACCGGGAGATGGACTTGTTGTAGGGCGCGCCCATGAAGTGGTTGACGGGCTGGTCGGTCTCGGTGCGCAGCCAGAACGAGCGGCCGTCCGGCTTGAGCATGGTGCAGAAGACCTTGCCGTCGGAGCCGGGCTGGCTCCAGGACATGCCCTTCTCGACCATGACCACGTTCTGCCCGGCCTGCGCGAGCCGCAGGGCCGCCACCGCGCCGCCATAACCTGTTCCAATTACCAGGACCGGCATCTGGTCGCCGTCATTGATGGACCCGGCGGGTAAGGCCTGGGCCGCTGGGAGCTTCCCTAGTAGCGCGGCCGCCCCGAGAACAACCCCCGTTGCAGCTAGGAACCCTCGTCGGCTGACATTGCTGCCATAGACACTCTTGCCGGGGGTTTCATAAGACAATCCACGCACTGAAATACTCCTCATCGAGTTGCGATGAGAACTTGTTATAGATGTTCTGGAGTGAACGTGTGTCAGTTTTCACAAAACGAGAGCTGACAACATATCTCGCTAACCGAGAGCAACCGGGGACGCGCCAAGCGGGGCGGGCAGCAAAAAGCCTCCCCACCGAAATCGGTGGGGAGGCTGTGTACTTGCGACCCTGACGGGACTCGAACCCGCGACCTCCGCCGTGACAGGGCGGCGCGCTAACCAACTGCGCCACAGGGCCTTACGAATCGCTCGGCCATCCGGCCTGGCGACGTCGTAGACGGTATCACGCGAGCCCGGGTAACCGAAAATCAGCTGGTCAGACGGTCAGCCGCGGTCGCGATGCGCTCGTCGGTGGCCGTGAGGGCAATGCGCACATGCTGATTCCCGCGCGGTCCGTAGAACTCGCCCGGGGCCGCCAGGATGCCGCGCGCGGCCAGCCAATCCAGGGTGGTGCGGCACGGCTCGTCGCGCGTCGACCACAGGTACAGGCCCGCCTCGGAATCGTCGATCCGGAATCCCGCGCGCAGCAGCGCATCTCGCAGCACCACCCGGCGGGCACGGTAGCGGTCCTTTTGCTCGACCTCGTGCGCGTCATCGCCGAGCGCCGCGGTCATGGCCGCCTGGATCGGGAAGGGCAGCATCATGCCGGAGTGCTTGCGCACCTCCAGCAGCTCCGCCACCAGCTCCGGGTCACCGGTCACGAAACCCGCGCGGTAGCTGGCCAGGTTCGAGGTCTTGGACAGCGAGTGGATGGCCAGCAGGCCGGTGTGATCACCGTCACACACCTCGGGATCGAGGATCGAGACCGCGCGACCCTCCCAGGCCAGGCCCAGGTAGCACTCGTCGGAGGCCACGATCGCGCCGCGCTCGCGGGCGAACCGCACCACCTTGCGCAGATGGTCGACGCCGAGCACCTTGCCGGTCGGGTTGGACGGCGAGTTCAGGAAGATCAGCGCGGGCCGCTCGGGGCCCAGCGCCACCGTGCTGTCGGCGCGCAGGTACCGGGTACCGGCGAGCAGCGCGCCCACCTCGTAGGTCGGGTACGCGACCTCGGGGATGACCACCAGATCCGCGGCACCCAGCCCCAGCAGCCGCGGCAGCCCGGCGATGAGCTCCTTGGTGCCGATGGCCGGCAGCACCGCCGCCGGGTCCACCCCCGTGATCCCGAATCGCCGCTTCAGGGCCGCCACGACGGCCTCACGCAATTCGGGCGTGCCGTGTGTGGTCGGGTACCCGGGAACCTCCGCCACCGACGAAAGCGCCTCGCGGATCAGCGGATCCACCGGATCGACCGGGGTTCCGACCGACAGGTCGACGATGCCGTCCGGATGCGAAGCGGCCTTCGCCTTCACCGAAGCGATGGTGTCCCAGGGAAAATCGGGTAGCAGTGCGCTGACCCGGCCACGCGCGGTCAAATCTCGGTCCTACTCGCTCGCCATCGGCGGCAGCGCGGCGATGAACGGCGGGTCGTAGTCGACCTTGCCGACCTTGGTGGCGCCGCCCGGGGAACCCAGGTCGTCGAAGAAGTCGACGTTGGCGTTCACGTAACCGGCCCACTGATCCGGGGTGTCGTCTTCGTAGAAGATGGCCTCCACCGGGCAGACCGGCTCACACGCACCACAGTCCACGCACTCGTCGGGTTGGATGTACAGCATGCGTCCGCCCTCGTAGATGCAGTCCACGGGGCATTCCTCGATGCACGCCTTGTCCTTCACGTCAACGCACGGTTCAGCGATGATGTACGGCACTGCCGCTCTCCTAGTCTGTCCACACCTGAGGGGGATACCTCCCCCCGGCGAAACCCTATCCCGGCCAGCCAACATTACTCTTGCACAGCCTGCCCTAACTTCGCGCGGTCACCTCGGGCCCCAGGCTGGGCCGCGGGAGGTCGTCCCAGTCCTGCCACGGCAGGCCCTTCGGCCGCACGTCGGCGGCCAGGCCGGTCACCGGATCGGTCAGCGCGGCCACGTGGCCCGCGATGCGCGGATCGATCCAGGGCTCGCCGGCCAGCACGTATTCCGGATGGGCGGTGACGCGCTCGGTGAGCACGTAGCCGCAGTCGGCGGTGATCCGCGCCAGGGTGTCCAGGTTCGGCCACGGGCGTTCCGGGTTCACGTGGTCCGGGGTCAGCGGCGAGACCCCGCCCCAGTCGTCGATGCCCGCCCCCAGCAGCGCCCGGCATTCTTCGAGCGACACCAGGTTCGGCGGGGCCTGGATGCGCATACCCGGCCCCATCACCAGGCGGGTCACCGCGATGGCGGCGCGGAACTCCTCCATCCCGGCGTCGGGGCTGTGCCGCATGGCGGTGTCGTGCTTGGCCAGGAAGTTCTGCACGATGACCTCCTGCACGTGCCCGAAAGCCTTGTGCAGCTGGTGAATCGCGAGAATGGACTCGGCCCGCTCGACGATGGTCTCGCCGATGCCCACCAGGATGCCGGTGGTGAACGGCACCGAGAGGCGACCGGCGTCGGTCAGCGCCCGCAGCCGCACCGCCGGATCCTTGTCCGGCGAGCCGTAGTGTGCCTGACCGGGTTCGGTGAACAGCCGGGTGGAGGTGGTCTCCAGCATCATGCCCATGGACGGCGACACCGGCTTGAGCCACGCCAGTTCCTCATGGCTCATCACGCCGGGGTTCAGGTGCGGCAGCAGCCCGGTCTCCTCGAGCACCCGGATCGCCATGGCGCGGATGTAGTCCAGGGTGGAGGCGTAGCCGCGTTCGTCGAGCCACTGCCGGGCCTCGGGCCAGCGGTCCTCGGGACGGTCACCGAGCGTGAAAAGCGCTTCCTTGCAACCGAGTTCGGCGCCCTGCCGGGCGACGTCGAGGATCTCCTCGGGCTCCATGTACATGCCCTTGCCCTGGGCGCGCAGCTTGCCGGGCACGGTGACGAAGGTGCAGTAGTGGCAGCGGTCGCGGCACAGGTGGGTAATGGGGATGAACACTTTGCGCGAGTAAGTGATCGGCAGGGTCTCGCCCGCGTACCCGGATGCCCGCAGCCCGGCGTCGCGCACCCGCGCCGCCGATTCGCACAGCTCGACCAGGTCCGCGCCGCGCGCCCGCAGCAGCACCACGGCCGCGTCCAGGTCGAGCGTCGCGCCGTCCCGGGCCCGTCCCAGTGCGGCCCGCATGGCCTCGGCATCGGGCGTCACCTGCTCCCGCGGCGCGCTGGGCAGGCTCGGGGTGGGTAGATCCGTCACGTCCACGATCATGCGCCATCCATCCCGCTGATCCGACTCGGGTGCCATGGAACGGGGCAACCCGCGAGCCCGCCGAGGTTATTCCAATGCAATTACTTGCATCCTCGAGTACATCTATTCAAATCTCGGAAACGATCCCATAGCCTCGCGGGCGACTACTTCCCAGCAGAAAAGGGAGAGATCTTCGTGCTCGCGCAAATCCGACGTGCCGCCGTCGTCGCCGGCCTCGGCGCCACCGCCCTGCTCACCATCGCCACCAGCACCGCATCGGCCTTCGGGCCGCTCCCACCGGCCAATCCCTATCTGGGACCGGTCGGCACCGCGACCATGCACGGCGATTCGGAAGCCTCCGACACCACCCCGCTGCCGGGCGTCGGCACCGGCGGGGTGAACGCCGACTTCCATGAACAGGGCGCGGCCTGCCCGACCATTCTGCAGGGCGCGGACGGCCTCCCGCAGGCGCTGTGCACCAAGATCACCGACCGCGCGCCCGAGGTGCTGCTGCTGGATCCGAGCAACGGCAACACCCTCGCCAAGCTCGACCTCACCAAGGGCAGCCTGCTCGGCGGCGTCTACGCCTACCTCGACAACCAGGACCGGATGGTCACCGTCGACGGCTCCGGCAATCTGCTGCGCATCGGGCACCAGCGCGGCTCCGACGGCAAATGGTCGCTGTCCATCGCGTCCAAAACCGATGTGACACAGGCGGTCACCGGGCATTGCGGGGGCGGCGACTGCGACGCGGTCAGCTCCGTCTCCCCCGACTACCAGGGCCGAGTCTGGTTCGCCACCGACGGCGCGGCCGCCGGATTCGTCAACCTCGACGGCAGTGCGCGCTCCATCGTGCTCGCGCCGGGCGAGAACGTGGCCAACAGCATCGCCACCGGACCCCAGGGCATGGCCGTCGCCACCGACCACGCCCTCTACCTGCTCGATGTGGACGGCGGCGGCAACCCGCGGATCGTCTGGCGGCAGGCCTACGACCGCGGCCCCGCCCGCAAACCCGGCCAGCTGAGCTGGGGCACCGGCGCCACCCCGACCTTCTTCGGCCCCGGCGACGGCACCGAATACCTGGCCATCACCGACAACGCCGCCACCAAGGAGAACCTGCTCGTCTACAACACGGCCACCGGCACGCCCGTCTGCTCGGTGCCCGCCATCGACGGCACCGAGAACTCCCCCATCGGATCCGGCAACAGCGTGTTCGTGGCCAGCACCTACGGCTACCCGTACCCGGCGCTGCCGCCCAACGCGGGCACCAGCCAGCCCGCCAGCGCGCCGATCTCGGGCGGTATGACCCGCATCGACGTCACCGGCTCCGGCTGCACCGTGGTGTGGACCAACACCGTGCCGTCCTCGGCGGTGCCGCGACTGTCCGTGGCGGACGGCAAGATCTACACCTTCACCCGGCACTCGCTGCTCGGCAGCGGCAGCAGCGCGCTCGGCAGCGGCAGTTCCGCGCTCGGCAGCGGCAGCGCGGGTCTGGGCAGCGGCAGCGCGGGCGTCACCGACAACTACAGCTTCGCGGTGATCGACGCCGATACCGGCAAGGTCGACTCCGAGCAGTTCGTCGGCGCGACCACGATCAACGACACCCTGGAAATGGTCGGCACCATCGCGCCCGGCCGAATCCAGTACCAGGGCACCACGACCGGGCTGTACCGCGTCACACCCAAGTAGGCGTCTGCCGCGGCGGCGGAGGCGAAAGAACCGAGCGTCCGGTACTCACTCGCAACAACCGCCTCCGCGGCCCGATTCATGCAAGCATGGGCACCATGTCCCAGCCCCTCGCTCCCGGCGGCCTGCTGGCCGACCCGGCCCGGCGGCCCAGCCCCCGCGCCAAACTGCTGTGGGCGCTGAGTGCCGCCCTGTCCTGGGTGGTGCCGGTCCTCGGCGTGGGGGTCTGGGCGTTGTTCGACACGCACCGGCGTGGACTCCAGGGCCTGGTGCTCGGAATCGTGCTGCTGGCAGCGGTTTTCAGCATCGTGGTGATTCCGCTGTGGCGGTACGCGGTGCACCGGTGGGAGATCACCGACGAGGCCGTCTACACCCGGACCGGCTGGTTCACCCAGGAGAGCCGGGTCGCGCCGATCACCCGGGTGCAGACGGTCGACACCTATCGCGGGCCGCTCGAGCGACTGCTCGGGCTGGCCACCGTCACCGTCACCACCGCCTCCTCGGCGGGGGCCGTGCACATCAGCGCACTGGCATTGGCCGACGCGCGGGACACCGTCACCCAGCTGACCGCGATCGCCGCCCAGCACCGCGGGGACGCCACGTGAGCAAGCCGCCCCACCAGCCGGACGACTTCTCCGATTCCTATCCTACAGAACAGCTTTCACCGCTGCCCGCGAGACTCGAACCGGCCGGCGCGGGCTGGCAGCGGCTCGACAAGCGCATGCTGCTGGTGCACCCGGTCACCGAACTCATCCGCTTCATCCCGGTGCTGATCGCCACGCTGGTCGCGGGCGCCCGCGCCGACAGCCCGCTCTGGAGCCTCACCGTGGTCGGCGTGATCGTGGCCTTCGCGCTCACCCGCTGGTTCACCACCACCTACCGCATCACCCCCGACAATGTGGAACTCCGCACCGGCCTGATCCAGCGCAAACGACTCTCCGTCCCGCGCAACCGGGTCCGCTCGGTGGACGTGGAGGCCGACCTGCTGCACCGGGCGCTCGGACTGGCCGTGCTGTCCATCGGCACCGGGCAGCACACGGACAAACGGGAGCAGTTCAAGCTGGACTCCCTGGACGCGAAACTGGTGCCGGCCCTGCGGACCACACTGCTGGCACACACCCGGGCGGGCACGGAATCGGCTGCCCCGCAGTCGATCACGCCCGAAGCCGCCGCCCCGGCCGTGGCCGGTGACGCCGTGGAGATCGCGCACTGGCAGGCCGAGTGGGTGCGGTACGCCCCACTCTCACTGACCGGCTTCGCCATCATCGCCCCGGTCGTCGGTCTGGCCTTCCAGTACGGCTTCGCGCAGATCTTCCTGAAGTCCGGCACCGTCCAGGATGTCGGCCACCGCAGCGCGGGCGTCATCGCGGGCGTCATCGCACTGCTGATCGTGCTGCTCGTGGTCGTGGTCAGCGTGGCCGCCTGCGCCCGCTACCTGCTGACCTGGTTCGGGCTCCAGGTCCACGACGACGGCAAGACCCTCACCATCCGGCACGGCCTGCTCACCACCCGCCAGACCACCCTCGACCTGGCCCGCCTGCGCGGCGCGACGGTGAACGAGCCGCTGCTGCTGCGCCTGGCCGGGGCCGCCGAGCTCGAGGCCATCATGACCGGCACCAGCCCGCGGCAGAAGATCCTGCCGCAGGCTCCGCGCGCCGCCGTGCACCGGACGCTCGCCCACCTGCTCGGCGCCGTCCGGGCCGGAACGACCAACACGACATCGTCTGCCACACAACCGATCTCCGCCGTGTCGGCGGTGGGCGCCGCCGATGCCCCCGCGCTCGTCACCGTGCCGCTGCTCCCCCACGGACCCGCCGCCCGTCGCCGCCGCTACACCCGGGCGCTGGGGCCGCTCGCGGCGGCCGCCGCGGTCCTCCTGGTGATCTCCCTTGCGGGAGGCCATGTTCCGCCGTGGGTCTGGATCGCGCTCGCCGTAGCCGTGCCGCTCGCCGTAGCCCTCGCGTGGGACCGGTACCGCGGACTCGGCCACGCCGTCCTCCCCGCCACGGACGGCAAGCCAGCCTGGCTCATCACCCGCAGCGGCTGCCTGGACCGCGACCGCGACTGCCTGGAAGCCCCCGGCGTCATCGGCTGGACCGTGCGCCAGACCTTCTTCCAGCGCCGCGCGGGCGTCGCCACCGTGGTGGCGGCGTCGGCGGCGGGCAAGAAGCGGTATCACGTCATCGATCTGCCGCTGGAGCGGGCGTGGGAGCTGATCGAGGCGGTCACGCCGGGACAGCTGGGTCTCCCGGCTCGGCGGTGATCCGGCTCAGCCCTGGACCGGGTAGTTGGCGCGAATCACGGTGTGCGGGTCGCGCTCTCGCTTGACGGCCCGCAGGCGGTCCAGGGTCGCCGTGTCGAACGCCGGGGACAGGAAGGTGAAGGGCTTGCGCCCGGTGACCTGATCCCCCAGCTGCGCGACCAGCGTGTCCACCTTGGCGTGCACCGCGTCCCGCAGCTGCGGCAGTCCGATGCCCAGCAGGTACACCAGGTACCCGTCGGACAGCGCACCGCGCGCGCCCGCGGCGGGTCCGGCGAACGCGCCGCCGAGGCCGCGCACCTGGATATTGGCCAGTGGCGCAACGGATTCGCCCAGCAGGATCTTCTCCGCCTCCGCCGTCAGCTCGGGCAGCAGCTCGGTGCGGCCGATGGCCGGGCTGGGATCTGTCGGCTCGGAGGTGATGGTCCCGATCTCCGCGACCGTCATGGGCGCCCGCGAATCGGAGACCGCGCCGCCGATCCGATCCAGCGCCGACACCAGGTCCCGGCCCGTGCCGGCGTCACCGAGGTAGGCGACATCGAGGGCCACCAGCTCCGGCGACTGCGGGAACTGGAAGCGCTGGAACCACACCGACAGCTCGTCCGGCGCGTGCGCGGTCAACGCCCGGAAGGCGTCCCACACCTCGGGCAGCCGCTCGGCGGGCCACATCACCCGGCCGCCGTACAGTTCGGGCGCGGGGAACAGCTCGAATTCGAGCCCGGTCACCACCGCGAAATCGCCACCGCCGCCGGACAACGCCCAGAACAGGTCCGGATCGCTGTCGGCGGTCACCCGGGCGGGGCGGCCGTCGGCGTCCACGATCTCGAAGGCGCGCACCGCGTTCGACGCCCACCCGTACTTGCGGCCGAACCAGCCGGCGCCGCCGCCCAGCGTGTAGCCGGTCACCCCGACCACCGGATTGCTGCCCGCCAGACCGGTGAGCCCGTGCTCGGCGGCGGCCGCCTGCACCCGGCCCCACTGCACGCCCGCGCCGACCCGCGCCACCCGGGCCGCCGGATCGAGCTCCAGGCGATCCAGTGCGCCCGTGCGCAGCAGGATGGCGGTCTCGACGCCGCCCGCCGCGCCGTGCCCGGTCGGCTGGGTCACCACCGGACGGCCCGCGGCGCGCGCGTACGTCACCACGGCGGCCACGTCCTCGGCGTCGGCGGCCTCGGCGACCGCCGCGACCGGCTGCGTCACCGCCAGGCTCCACGGCCGCGCGACCTGATCGAAGTCCGCGTCACCGGCCTCCAGGACCCGGCCCCGGACGGTGTTGCGCAGTTCGTCGAATCCCATCGTCTTCCCCTCGTCTCTCTCGCGAACGCGATTCCGCAAGAAGGACGAGACACGACGACGAAGTGTGACAGCGTCCTGGAGACTCAGGCTCCGGGCGACGCCAGACGCGCGGTGGCGCGGTAGTAGAGGTACATGCCCGCGGGCAGCAGACCGCAGATCAGCAGCAGCATGGTGGGCCAGTCGCCCATGAGCAGCGCGTAGCCGCTCGGGCTGAAACCCGCGCAGATCAGGAAGCCCAACGCCCACACCAGGATCGGCAGCGCCATCACACCGATCCGATCGGTCGCCACGCCCATGCCCATCACCAGCAGCACGTTCACCACCGCGGCCGCCAGGGCGGCCACCGGCACCGGGATCGCGCCCGAGGTCATGCTCGAGGCCAGCGAGCCGGCCGCCAGCACGGGAGCGGGCTCGGGAATGGTCGCCTGCCCGGCGTAGAGGGGCAGGAACAGCACCTCCAGGCCGAGCGTGATCACGGCGTCGATCAGCAGCAGCCCGGCGATCACCGCGTTCAGCACGACGCGGCCCGGGCCCGGGCCCGCCACCGCGTCACCCGTGCGGGCTCCGACGGCGGCCGTCACGGCACCGGCGGGAAACCGAGCAGCGTCAGCAGGTGACTCTGCATGTCCACGAAGCCGTACAGCACCGACAGGTACAGCTCGTGCTGCCACTCGAAGTAGGGCCGCTGGCTCTCGACGAACGCCGCGATGGCGTTCTGGAGGTCCCAGTTGTACATAGCCTCAGTCTCTCATTCCAGCCCGCCGAAGAGATCATGTTCCCGACCGTCGGGGCCGAGTGGGCCGCGCTCACCCCGCACCAGAATGTAATGCTCCTCCGGCAGCACCGGCTGGGCGACATCGTTCGAGAGCGCGAACTCCCGGCCCGAGGGCGCCACCGTCACCTGGGTGGCGTGCGCCCGCAGCGCCGCCCGCTTGGCCGTCAGCACATCGGACACGTCCACCGCGGTGGTGACCGATTCCGCCGGGACACAAGCCAATTCGCCGTCGTGCGGCAGCCGCCAGCCGTGTGGCAGCGCACCCGGCAGCTGATCCACGGTGCGGCGCTTCAACGCCTCGGTGTGCATGGCCAGCACCGCGGCGTCGGTGACCGTCCAATACACCTTCGGGACCGTCCAGCCCCAGTCCGAGGCCGCGTCCACGGCCGCCATGGTGATCTCGTGCGCGCGAATGTGATCGGGATGCCCGTACCCGCCGCGCGGGTCGTAGCCGATCACCACCCGCGGACGCAGCTCCAGCAGCACCCGCACCAGCGCGTCGGTGGCGGCGGTCCCGGAATTCACGAAGGCCCGCGGATCGCGCGCCGACGGTGACCCGGCCATGCCGGAGTCCCGCCAGCGGCCCGCGCCACCCAGGAAATGCGGCGTGCCCGCGTCCAACGCGTCCAGGGCCCTGGTCAATTCGGCGATCCGGTAGCCGCCCAGCTGATCGGCCGACCCGGCCACCAGCTGCGCGTACTCCTCGCCGATGACCTCGCCCTCCTCACCGAGCGTGCAGGTCACCACGGTGACCGGGACGCCGCGGCAGCGGTAGTGGGCGATGGTGCCGCCGGTGGTGATGGATTCGTCGTCGGGGTGCGCGTGCACCAGCAGCAGGCCGTGGCGCGCGGAATCGATGGTCACGGCAACCTCCGCCAATTGGCGGCATCCGCGAAGATGCCGGTCTGGATGGCGCCGCTCAGCGAGGCCCCGTCCACCCGCGGGCCCGCCGCGGCCACCTGGGTGTCCTGCACGATCGGCAGCACGGTCGACATCTCCCACAGCCGGGGCTCGGCCTCGGCGATCACCTTGCCGGGATCCAGGCCGCGCAGCGCGGCGTCGATAGCGGGCTGCAAAGCCGCGTCACAGACCCCGGACAGATTCGACGGCGACTTCTTCGCGCCGTCCGCGACCGTGGTGTCGCCGTTGTCGCCCGGCGGGGCCACCGGCGCGCACCCGTACCGGGAGGCCAGCACGGTGGCCGGATCCTGGCCGGTGCGCTCCCAGCCGACCACCGCGTCGATCCCGGCGTCGGTCAGTTCCTTGCCGTACAGCGTCGCCGCGGTGACGCTGCGGACAATGACATCGATTCCGGCACTGCGCAATTGGTCGGCCGCGGTATTGGCCACCGCCAGCGAGGTGGTGTCGCCGTCCACCGCGCCGATCCGCACCGTCAGGGATTTGCCGTTCTTGGCCAGCGGACGCGGTTGCGGCGCGGGCGACGTCGCCGACGGCACCGCGGGCGCCTCCGCGGCCCGCGCGAAACCGGCCTCCGCGAGCAACGCGAACGCCTCCTCCACCGGCGGCCGCGGCGGCTGCGTGGCTGCGTACCCAGGATCCGACGGCGAAAGCACCTGCGCCCGAACCGGTTCCACCCAGCTGCCGGTCTGCGCGCCGACCGTGGCCAGCAGCACCGGATCCAGCAGCGCCAGCACCGCGCGCCGGACCCGCACATCGGCGAGATCCCCGCTGCGCCCGTTGAGCACCAGCGACATCTCCCGCGACTGCGCCATCACCGCGGTGCGCACCGAGGGGATCGCCGCCAGCTGCGCCTGCAACGCCACCCCGCCGTGCACCAGCGCCATCTGCGCGTCCCCGACCCGCAGCGACTCCGCCACCTGCGCGGGAGTTCCGCCGCGCCGCAACAGGATCTGATCCGGCACCGCGGGCTGACCCCAGTACCGGTCATTGCGTTCCAGCAGGATCTCCTCGCGGCCGCGATCGGCCTGCTTGATCCGGAACTGACCGCCCGAGATCCGGATGGTGTCGACCAGGCCCTGCTCGAAACCGCTGTCCTTCACCAGATGCTGCGGCAGCAGATCCGTGAACAGCTGCCGCCAAGCCGGATACGGCTGCGTCATCGTGACATTCACGGTCTTGCCGCCCGCCGCGGAACTGACATCGGAGATCAGCCGATACCCCGCCGGATCCACCGTGCCCGGCTGCGTGATCATCTGCTGCCACAGGTATTTGAAGTCCTCGGCCGCGATCGGCGCACCATCGGACCAGGACGCCTCGTTCTTGATCTGGTAGCTGATCGTGAACGGCTCCTGCGAGCTCACGTCCGCCGACACCATGAGCGCCGGATTCAGAATCCAGTCGGTCGCACCCGGCACCCCCGGCGTCGGCGCGGCCTTGAACGGGCTCGGCAACACCATGGACGCCACCGCCGCCGTCGCGGGCGACTGCTGCGACCGCAGATGCGGATTGAACCCGATCCCGATGTCGTCCACCGCAACCACGACCGAATTCTTGCCGGGCTTGGCGGGCTGCGTCTTGGGAGAGTCCGTGGACTCGATGGGCGGCGGCGGATTCGCGGTGCAGCCGGTCGCGACCGCCAGCAGGGTCGCCACCATCAACAGCACCGCGCGCACCGATGCGCGCCTCCGGGCCCCCGTCATCACGTTCGGCACTCTATATCCAATCGGCCCTCCGCTTCGCTCCGGGCGGTTCGCGGGCCTCGTAACCCCGGTCTTCGCTCCTCCGCTTCGCTCCCCCCGCTCCGTCAATTCAGACCGGAGCGGGCCGCGAACACCGAGGCGGGCCTGACCAGGCCGGTGAGGCCCTCGGTTCGTGGTCGGCACATCACCACAGCGCAGCCGAGGCCGACGGCAAGCCAGTGTGCTGGCTTGCCATCGGCCTCGGGCGTGGCGTGTTTGCTGTTACTGCGCGGCGCGGTCGCGGGCCTTGCGGCGGGAGATCTCGCGCTGGCGGTCGGTGGCGCTCAGCGTCACCTTGCGCACGCGCACAATCTCCGGGGTGACCTCGACGCACTCGTCGTCGGTGCAGAACTCCATGGCCGACTCGAGATCCAGCTGCAGCGGCTTGGCCAGGGTCTCGAGCACGTCACCGGTGGCGGACCGCATATTGGTCAGCTTCTTCTCGCGGGTGACGTTGATGTCGAGGTCCTCGGCACGCGGGTTGATGCCGACCACGTGGCCCTCGTAGGTGTCGGCGCCCGGCTCCACGAAGAACTGACCGCGGTCGGCCAGCTGGATCATGGCGAACGGGGTGACCGAGCCGTTGCGGTCGGAGACCAGCGAACCGGTGTGGCGGGCGCGGATCTCGCCGGCCCACGGCGCGTAACCGTCGAACACGGCGTTGGCGATACCGGTGCCGCGGGTCTCGGTGAGGAAGTCGGTACGGAAACCGATCAGGCCGCGCGACGGCACGATGAACTCCATGCGCACCCACCCGGCGGAGTGGTTGCTCATCTGGACCATCTTGCCCTTGCGGGCGGCCAGCAGCTGGGTGACGGCGCCGAGGTACTCGTCGGGGCAGTCGATGGTCAGCTCTTCGAACGGCTCGTGGGTCTTGCCGTCGACGACCTTGGTGACCACCTGCGGCTTGCCGACGGTGAGCTCGAAGCCCTCGCGGCGCATCTGCTCGACCAGGATGGCGAGCGCGAGCTCACCACGGCCCTGGACCTCCCAGGCGTCCGGGCGGCCGATGTCGAGCACACGCAGCGACACGTTGCCGACCAGCTCCTGATCCAGGCGCTGCTTCACCATGCGGGCGGTCAGCTTGTGGCCCTGCACCCGGCCGACCAGCGGCGAGGTGTTGGTGCCGATGGTGACCGAGATCGCCGGCTCGTCGACGGTGATGCGCGGCAGCGCGACCGCGTTCTCCGGGTCGGCGAGGGTGTCGCCGATCATGATGTCCGGGATGCCCGCGATGGCGACGATGTCACCGGCCACGGCCTCCTCGCCGGGCTGACGCTCGACGCCGACGGTCTTGAGCAGCTCGGTGATCCGGACCGACTTGACGCCGTCACCGTTCATCCACGCGACGGTCTGGCCCTTCTTCAGGGTGCCGTTGTGGATGCGCACCAGGCCGATGCGGCCCAGGAACGGGGAAGCGTCGAGGTTGGTGACGTGGGCCTGCAGCGGCTTGGTCGCGTCGCCCTTCGGAGCGGGGACGTACTTCATGAGGACCTCGAACAGCTCGTCGAGGTTCTCCGCGTCCGGCACCTGGCCGTTCTCGGGGCGGCTGGTGGAGGCGACGCCCGCGCGGCCGGAGGCGTAGAGCACCGGCAGGTCGAGGGCCAGCTCGGCGGCTTCCGAGGCCTCGTCGTCGAGGTCGGAGGCCAGGTCCAGCAGCAGGTCGTGGGATTCCTCGACGACCTCTTCGATGCGGGCGTCCGGGCGGTCGGTCTTGTTGACCACCAGGATCACGGGCAGCGAGGCGGCGAGGGCCTTGCGCAGCACGAAGCGGGTCTGCGGCAGCGGGCCCTCGGACGCGTCGACGAGCAGCACGACGCCGTCCACCATGGACAGGCCGCGCTCGACCTCACCACCGAAGTCGGCGTGGCCGGGGGTGTCGATGACATTGATGACGGTGACCGATCCGTCGGCATTATGCCGGTGAACAGCGGTGTTCTTGGCGAGAATGGTGATGCCCTTCTCGCGCTCGAGGTCACCGGAGTCCATCACTCGGTCGACGAGTTCGGCGCGTTCGGCGAACGCACCGGATTGCCGGAGCATGGCGTCGACCAGTGTTGTCTTGCCGTGGTCGACGTGCGCCACGATGGCGACGTTGCGGAACTCGACAGACGACACGTTTGATTCCTCCTGGTGAAAAGTCTGTTGCCGACCCGGATGGGTCTCATGCGTGGGGCTGCCTACGACGAGACATGGCGAACTCCACCGGGCATGCGGCGAGCTACACATTACCGGGCGACGTGGGTCACCTGTTCAACGGCCAGAGGTTAGGTTAAGCTAACCAACATGGGCAAGGTCAAGGCAAAGGACGTCTCGCGTCTCAAGCCGAAGAAGAAATGCTGCCGCAAGAAAACGCGGTGCATGAAATGCCCTGTGGTCATCATGAAGATGAAGAAGGCGGAAGCCGCGGGCTGCTGCGGCAAGGAACTCAAGAAGTGCCTCAAAGCCGCACGCGCCGCCTGAAATCGGAGTAGACCAGGACTTATGAGTCCTGTGTTGCTCTCCGACGACGAGATCGCCAAGGCCCTCACCGACCTGCCCGAATGGACCCGAACGGGCGACAGCATCAGCCGCACCGTACAGGCCGGCTCGTTCCTGGCCGGAATCGAGCTGGTCCGCCGGGTGGCGGCCGCGGCCGAGGCCGCCGACCACCATCCCGACATCGACATCCGCTGGCGGCGGGTCACCTTCACGCTCTCGACCCATTCCGCCGGCGGCCTCACGCCACTGGATATGGCTCTCGCACGGGAGATCGATCGACTGCGGGAGCAGGGCTGAGCCGCTTCACCGCGATCATCCAGCCGAACAGCACCAGCACCCCGGCCGCGTTGGCCGTACCCGCCCAGGCCAGGTACCAGGGCCGGGAGATCTCCCACATGTTCGTCTGCACCGTGCCCAGCAGCCACGGGATGCCGACGATCGTGTTGAACAGCCAGAACGCGCGCATCAGGCCCGCGCCCGGTGCGTCGCGCAGCGGGCCGAAGCGCAGCCACAGCACCAGCGGGACCAGGCAGATCCAGTGGTGCGACCAGGAGATGGGCGCGGCCATCATGCCGAACAGCTGCACGATGAGCAGGGTGCCCAGCCGGTCGTCGGAACGCAGTGCGCGCCAAGCGAAGAAGGCCAGCACGGCCGTGGCCAGCACCGCCGCCTTCCACAGCAGCCCGCCGCCGATATCGTGCCCGGCCAGGCGGCTGAGCGCGCCGCGCAGCGACTGGTTGACCACCGAACCGACCGGCCCGATGCGGTGCGGGTCGCCGACCAGCTCGCCGAAGTACTTCTTGGTCTCGTTGGGCGTGAGCAGGTAGGTCAGCCCGATGGTCCCGGCGAACGCGCCCACCGAGGCGGCGATCGCGAGCCACTGCTTGCGGGCCACGAAGTACAGCCCGGTCACCGCCGGGGTCAGCTTGATGCCCGCGCCCAGACCGACCCACGCGCCCGCCAGCCACCACCGGGTGCTGCGCGCCGCGGCCATCGCCATGAACACCAGAAACACGTTGACCTGGCCGTAGTCGAGGGTGGACCGCACCGGTTCCAGCCACATGCCGCCCGCGGTCCACGCCACCGCGGACGTGCGCCAGCGCTGTTGCTGCATGGCTTCCGGGCCGAGGATCATCTCCAGCGCGATCCAGATGATGCCGAACAGTGCCCCGACGGTGGCCAGCAACCAGCCCACGGCGACCACGCCGAAGGGCAGGAAATGCAATGGATACAACAGCAGCGCCGCAAACGGCGGATACGTGAACGGCAGCGGAAATTGTGGTGACCGACTGGAATCGGTCCATTCGTAGAGGTTCCCGCCGAAGAGATTCGCGGCGCCTTCGACATAGACGTGCAGGTCCACGAGGATCAGGTTGCTGGGCCAGAACAGCGCCCAGGCCACACGAGCCAGCACCGAGATGCCGAGGGCGACGGCAGCCAGCTGGAAACGTCGATTCACAGACGGACTTTCGGGTCGGATTGGTCACCGACCGGAGTTCACGGCTGGCGATCTCGCCTGACGGCGCGCGGATAAGCGTAGCCGTAGTAACGAATATCTCGCGCACCCAAGAAACGTGGGCACCGGGACCCGCCTATTGCGAATTTCACACCGCGACTTTCACTTCAGCGTCGGCCTGGCTACGACTCGCGAGGCGACCAGCCCAGATGATCCAGGCGAACAGCGCCAGCACGCCGATCACATCCACCGCGCCCAGCCAGGACAGGATGCCCGGCCGCGAGATGGTCCAGATCGAATCCTGGAAGAACCCGAGCACCCATGGCACGCCGATCAACGTCACCACGAGCCAGTACCCCGCCAGCACCCGCGCCCCGGGGGCATCGCGCAGCGGGCCGTAGATCAGCCACAGGATCACCGGCACCAGCCAGATCCAGTGATGCGACCACGAGATCGGCGACACCATCAGCCCGAACAGCTGCACGATGATCAGCGTGCCGAGCCGGTCGTCGGAACGCAGTGCGCGCCAGGCGAAGAACGCGAGCACCGCGGTCACCAGCGCCGCGGCGATCCACACCGGGCCCGACACCACGTCGTGGCCGAGCAGGCGGCTGAGCGCTCCGCGCAGCGACTGATTGGTCGACGAACCCACCGGGCCGATCCGCTTGGCGTCGCCGAGCAGCTCCCGGAAGTACTTGTTGGTCTCCCCCGGCGTCAGCAGGTAGGTCAGGCCGATGGTGCCGAAGAAGACCACCGCCGACCACAGCGCGGTGAACCAGCGCTTGCGGGCCGCGAAGTACAGCCCGGTGACCGCCGGGGTCAGTTTGATGCCCGCCGCCACGCCGACCAGCGTGCCCGACACCCACCACCGCGAGCTGCGCACCGCGAGCATGGCCAGCAGCACCAGGAACACATTGACCTGGCCGTAGTCGAACGTGGTGCGCACCGGCTCGAGCCACAACCCGACCGCCGTCCACGCGACCGCGGCTGTGCGCCAACGCTGTTCGCGCATGGCCTCGGACCCCAGGATCATCTCCAGCGCGAACCACACCACCCCGAACAGCGCCCCCACCGTGGCCAGCAGCCACCCGATGGCGACCACGCCGAAGGGCAGAAAATGCAGGGGGTAGAACACCAGCGCCGCGAACGGCGGATAGGTGAACGGCAGCGGGAAGTCCGGCGTCTTACTGGCATCGGTGTACTCGTAGAGGTGCCCGCTGCCGAGATTCGCCGAGCCGTCGACATAGACGTGGAGGTCCACGAAGTTCATGCCATTGGGCAATAGCAGGACCCACAGCAGACGGGCCAGCACCGAAATACCCAGTGCCGCGGCGGCCATATGGAAGTGTCGTTTCACGGCACGTCTTTCAGCTCGGGCGGTCTACGGCCGCGGCCAGCCTAGTCGTAGCCCGAAATGCGCCGCGCATCGGACGCACTGCGTAACATTTGCATCACCAGCCCCATTCGTAACACGCATTCTGGTCGGTCGTTCGATAGCGTCAGCTGATCAAGTTCGCCAAGATCACACGCTGGCTGTACAACACGGCAGCCCGGTCCCTAGAGTGGCGCGGAGCGATGGGGCTCCATCGCCGCTAGTTGTACCCGAGGTAAGGACGGCTACACCAGTGCTTCGCACCCGAGGAACGCGGTTCACAGTCTCCGCGCTGGCCCTGGCGGCCTGCGCCACCGTCGCCGTGCCGACTGCGGCAGAGGCGAAGCCCGCGCCCGCCCTGAGCGCGGTGTCGATTCCGATGATCCCCGAAGGGGTTCCGGTCGACGCCCTGGCCTCGCTGATCCCCGCCATCGTGGGCGCGGCCGCCGGGCCCGCCGATATCGCCGATGCCGGTCCGAAGAACACCATCCTCGCCCAGGCCAAGCAGTTGCTGGAGAACAGCAATCTGCCGCCGCAGGTGAAGACCACGCTGCTCGCGGTCATCAAGTTCCTCGACGGCAGTGGCGGTGGCGGCCCGGACATTCCGGAGGACGGCCCGGCCATCTCGCAGTTCCTGTGGCCGACCATCGGCAAGGGCTGCATCTCCTCGTCCGCCGACTCGGTGGGCACCGCGCTGGCCGTCGCCGGTCCCGCGCAGCTGCCCCCGCCGGGACCCGCGCAGGGCCAGGCCGGTTTCGTGTTCACCGCGCTGGGCACCAAGCGGCCCACCGACCCGCAGCCCATCCCGATGACGGTGCAGTGGCTGAACCTGGACACCCGCGCCACCGGCACCATGAACCTGACCGACGACGCCAAGATCAACCCGGACGGCCCGGCCACCCTGTCGGCCATCGCCAACACCGGCGCCGGTCGCGTGGTCGCCATCGTCTCGGGTTCGCTGACCACCCAGTCCGACCCGGAGGCGCAGCCGATCACCTGCTCCTTCCTGCCGACCATCGGCTTCTTCACGGTCTAGTCTCGGTGCACCCGAGAATTCGCCCCCGTCCCTCCCGAGCGAAAGCCAGGGAGCGGCGGGGGCGAAATCGTTTGCAGGAGCGGATTCCTGTGGTAGACCGCTAACTATGGCCGCTGTTTCCAACCCTCTGCGGGGACTGCATTCGCGCCGATCGATCCTCTCGATTCGCTCGGAGGGATCGATCCTGTCGATCGGCTCGGCCTATTCGATCCTGTCCATCGGCAGCGTGGGCTCGGTGCTGTCGATCGGGTCGGTGGGCTCGTTCGGCTCTCTCATCTCCTCGGCGTCCTTCGGCAGCCTGGGATCCGCCTTCTCCGGCCTGTCCCGCTTCTCGCTGTTCTCCTGGAACGGCAACGGGCAGGCCTTCGCCAATGGCTCCGACGAGGAACACAACGATCCCCACCTGATGCTCCGGGTCGTCCCCGAAGAGCCCGATCTGGTGCGGGACCCCACCTGCCACTGCCAGACCTAGAGACCGTTGCCAACTTCGTCGACCACGTGAAGTCGGGCCACTACGCGGACACCGCGTTCGTGGCCCACTTCCTGTTCGCCTTCGTGTCCCGCTGCCACCGGCAGCGGGACACGAGAGCCGCGAGAGTGGGGTGTCACCACCACTGGCCGTACTGCGGTGCCAGGACGGAGTTGACGTCCACGGAGATGCCGCCCACTTCGCGCTCGTCGATCTCGAACTGGTGCAGGGTGGCGGCGGGGTGGACGTAGCCCTTCGGGGTGCCCCAGTTGTGCTGCCAGAAGAACGAACCCAGCCCGACGTCGCGAATGTTGTCGATGGTCGGCGAGTTGGCGTACACGCCGGTACGCCCGTGCCCGATGACGGTTTCCCACCCGCGCAGGTAGGGCTCGATCATCGACTCGAACTCCTCGTCGCTGGGGTTGTCGTCGATGGAGGCGTAGATGGGCGCGCTGTCCGGGCCGCCCGCGGCCTTGTGCAGCACCAATCCCCGTGCGGCGTGCTTCAATCCGGCCGGGTAGCCGCCGCGCCAGTCGGCGGTCGGGCCCTTGCCGAACTGGTAGCAGGACACCACCGACAGGCCCGCGGCGCGCAGGGCGTCGACCTCGCGGGCCAGCAGCGGTTTGCCTTCCATCCATTCCGCGCCGGGCCGCCGGTCGGAGACGTAGCGGATGACGCCCATATGGCCGTCGTCGCTGATGGATTGGGCTGCGGGGACGCCGCCCGCGTAGTCGAGCAGGGTGCCGAGGGATTCCTTGGCGGCGGCGGTGGCGGGTGGGAGGGCCATTCCAGCGGTGATCCCGGCGGCCAGGGCCGTCGCCCCGGAGAGGAAATTCCGTCGGTTGACAGGGGCAGAACTCATCACGGCTCCTTCGCGCACTGGTCGAACATTCCGATCGAGTGCTGGAGGAGTCTGGCTCTGGACCTATTCGGTCCACCTGCGGCGTGCCCGGCGCACCTTCCCCGATGACAACAAGATCATCCGTGCGCCGGGAGCCCCTGAACGTGTCCTCATTTCACCATATTCACATTGGAATCGCCAGACTCATCGAGCACATCGGCACCATATGTCACATCGATGGAAAACCAGGCAACGACCGGCCGACAGCGAACAAATAGCTATGAATTTTCGTGGCCGCCGGCAGCCGTCAGACGCGGGTCTTGTTCAGCTGCGCGCCCACATCGATGGTCCGGCGCGATACGTCCGCGACCTCGGTCCGCACGACCATCGCCACCTGCGCGGCGATCTGCTTGCGCATACCCGCGAGCTTGCCCAGGGCGGCGGCCCGCCAGCCCTCGGCGATCATCTCCAGATCGATGTCGCGAGCCCGGGGCGGGGCGGCGTCGATGACGATCAGCAACGGTTCGGCGGCGCGCGCGGTGAGGGCCACGGGCACGTTCACCTCGGCCCGGTAGCGGTTGGTCTTCAGCACGTCGACGCTGATGTCCAGGCTGACCGGAATGGTGAGGTCGAAGCGCACCAGCGCGGGATCGTGGACTTCGGCGGCAGCGGCTTCGGCGGCCTGCGCGGCCGCGGCGGATTCGGCGGCGGCCCTGGGCAATTCGGCGATCCGCGGCGCGGGCGGGGCCGCCGGGGCGACCGGCGCGGCGGCGGCCACCTTGGGCAGGCGCACGCTGCCCTGCACCCAGACCTCGGCCTTGTTGCCGGGACCGGTGCGCAGCGGCCCGACCTCGATGGGTTTTCCGGCCATCGACTCCACCACCTGCCGGACCCGGTCCGCGGTGACGATCAGGTCGAAGAATCGGTGCCCGAACTCGTCGTAGCCGATCCATTCATGGGTGGGGCGGCCCCTGTAGGGCGAGCGGGTGCCGTCCAGGATGGCCTGCACGTCGAAGGTGCGGCCGCGCTGCGAGTCCGGGTCGGCCAGGATCGCGTTGATCCGGTTGGCGACCTCGCGCTGCACCAGCTGCGCGATCGGGTTGAGCAGGACTTCCCAGGCGGTGCCGATGGCTTGCGCGCGCATGACGAAGCTGACGTCGCGGCCGGTGACCGGGGGGATGTCGATGACGATGAGCAGCGGGGCGGCGGTGCGCGCGTGCATGGTGAGGTCGATCTCCACGACCGCCTCCAGCCGTAGCCGCTGTCCGCCGAGGGTGACGTCGACCCGCAGGGTGACCGGGAGCATGACGTCGAAGTGCACGTGGGGGGCGCGCCGGATGATGGTGGGCTTGCCGATGCTGCCCTTGGCCACGAAGCGGGCCAGTCCGGCGGGCCCGATTCCGAAGGGCCCGATGGTGATTCCCCGCCCGGCCACACTGGAGACCGCGGATTCGATCCGGGATTCCGTCACCGCCGCCGCCACGAAACGTTCGCCGAATTCGGCGTAATCGATCCAGGTCGGTGCGTCGGGCAACGTCATCCAGCTCTTTCGTCGGGCGGGGACCCCTGTCCTGCCGATGAGGGGGCAGCAGGACAGGGATCAATCGGCGACGCTGCCGGGCGCCGCCGAAACCATCGTAGGCGGAAGATGCGCTCGGTTGTACACCCCGCCCCGCGTGTTTCCAGAATGTGGAATCAGCGTGTTCCCAATCGCCCGAAACCGACCAGCCCCGTTGTGCCGGATGGGCGGAATTCATGGATGGCGACGCCACCGGATTCTCCGGCTTCATTGCCACCCACCGTGGTGATGGTATCCGAATCCACCGCGATCACAATATTCGTGTGCTGATGGAACACACTGGAATCGGAGTACAGGACAACGTCTCCGACACGCGGTAGATAACCCGCGTTCGCCTCCTCGAAACGGCGCTGACCCCGGTAGTACTCCTCCAACGTGTAAACGCCGGGTATACGCCAGGATCCGGAATTCGGATTGTGCAGCGGTTGCCCGGCGGCACGCATCACCCAGCTCACGAAGTCGGCGCACCACGGTTCGGCAATACCCTCGGAGTATTTGTCGCGTCCGTCCTGTTCCTCGAATTGTTGCCGCAGCACATCCACCACGCGGTTCTGCGCGGCGGTCAAGCCGGTGGAATCGACGGCCGGAAAATAATTGTGCACCAGGCCGCCAGCCAGGTTGCGCGGACCGGTGAACGGATTCGTCCCGGGGTGTCCGTGCTGCCACCAGCGCACCCCGGCCACTCCCCCGGCCACGAGGCCGCCGACCACGGCCAGTACCAGGACGGCCACCAGCATCCGGCGGCCGCGCACCCGCTTCGTCATGTCGCCCTCCCCCTGCGGCCGGTGATCGGCCTCGAAGGTTAGGACGTCTCACACCGGTGGGAGGTTCCCTCACCCGCCCGCACGGCCGATTCGGCGGACGGTTCGAGGCGGCCGTGGCCGATCGCGCCCAGCCGCCCGGCCCGCATCAGGCCCAGGCCCGCGGGCGCGAGCTCGCCCAGCTGGGTGCGCAGCCGGGCCTGGAGTTCCGTCCCGGCGGACCGGTGTCCGGCGGCGCGCGTGTGGTCGCCGAGGTAGGTGGCCAGTTCGGCGAGCACGAAGTCCATCGGACCCATGGCCGAGGCGCCCGATTCCAGCCCGCAGACGGTGCCCGCGTACGGCAGCAGCTTCGCGTAGATGTCGCGCGCCTCGGCGGGTTCGTCGAGGGCGATGGCCAGGCGGGCCTTCACCGCAGTGAAGGTGGACCAGAACTGCGGGGCGAGGGGTGGCGCGGCGGCGAGGGTGCGGCGGGCCTCCTCGGGGCGGCCCGCGTCCACGAGCGCGAGCGCGTAGCCGTGGACGAACAGCTCGGGTTTGAGCGCGGTGCGTTCGCGCAGGTCGTTCAGGTACTCCGACATGTCGCCGCGCAGCCAGCCGATGGACACGGCGATGCCGACGTGCAGTGCGTTGGTGTCGCGGGTCGGTTCGGCCGCGCCCTCCAGCGAGTGCGCCACCAGGTCGTCGACGTCCGCGCCGCCCTCGGCGAGCAGGCGCAGCACCTCATCGGTGTTGCCGCGCAACAACTCCAGCACCATGCCGAAGGGCGCGATGGCGTCGAGCAGGTGCCGCAGCTGCCCGTCGGTGGCGTAGGCCCCCGCCTGGGCGGCGTGTTCGGCCGCGGCCACCAGGTCGGCGTCGGCGAGGGTGGCGCGGAACAGCAGATAGTGTGCGAGCGCGCGGAATTCGGTGAGCTCGGCCTCGGTGGAGATGCGCAGCAGGTGGGTGGCGTAGCGCCGCAGGTCGTGGGCACGCAGGAAGCCGCCCGCCGCGAAGGCCGCGAACGCCTGCGCGTTGAGCACCGTGCACAGCAGATCCGGATCGCCGAGCGGCTCGGCCAGCGCCATCGCGGTGGCCGCCAGCACGCAGGCGGCGGCCGGATCCTCGACCGCGCGATCGAAAACAGCGGTGACCTGCAACATGATTCGGGTCCGCACCGGCTGCACCGGATCGGCCGACGCGGCCCGCAACGGCCCCCGCAGCCCCGGATCCGGCGTGTGCCAGTCGTGCACCGACCAGA
The DNA here is from genome assembly GCF_040630785.1 of Nocardia sp. NPDC005746. Classification (NCBI taxonomy): domain Bacteria; kingdom Bacillati; phylum Actinomycetota; class Actinomycetes; order Mycobacteriales; family Nocardiaceae; genus Nocardia; species Nocardia sp. NPDC005746. The sequence continues at coordinate 22,552 of NZ_JBEXYE010000012.1, read as the reverse complement.
TCAGCGGCGTCGGCCAGCAGGTGACGGCGTGCGCGAGAATTGCTGTCCCACCGACTGATTGGGCCAGATCCAGCGCCTGCGCCCGCGCCGCCCGCGCCGCGATGTGCTGCCCGTCGTAGGCCAGCGCCACCACCAGCTCGCACCGCGCCTCCAGCACCGCCAGCCGATCCCGCTGCGCCGCACCCTCCCCGGTGTGCCCCGCCAGATCGTGCAGGGCCAGCACCGACCGCCACCGCCGTACGGCATCGGCCCGCATCCGCCGTTCCACACACCGCCGCGCCGCCGCCCGCACGTAGGGCAGCGCCACCGTCGCGGTCTCGCCGTCGGCGCCGAGCGCGGCGTGATGGGCCAGCTCATCGATATCCCGGCCGTGCGGCACTTCGATCTCCTCAGCAGCGGAATGCGCTCCGGTGAAGGGAAACTCGGCCACGTACCCGCCGACCCCCGAGGTACTCAGGGCCGCCATGGACGATCGGTACGTGCCGCCGGCGGCGTGCCTGATGCCGGCCTGGAACAGTCCCGCCATGCGCAGCGAAGCGGCCGAGAGCGCGGCGGGATCGGGTTTCGGCGCGTGCGGATCGGGGTCGTTGCGGGTGGTCGCGGCGACCTCATTCGCTCCGCGCAGCGCCGCCAGCGTGCGGTCGATGCGAGATCCGTTGGCGTACCGCGGCATTCCGAGCAGGGCGGCGACCACTTCGTCGGCCCCGCGGAGCGCGGACAGCGCCCGGTCCGCCGCGACGGGGAAGCCCGCGCCGTCGGTTCGATGGTCAGCGGACGGTCTTCCCGCATCGGAGGCGTAGGGCTGGTTCGACGCCTCGGTCTCGGGGTCGTGGCGCAGGTATTCGAAAGCTGCCCAGTGCATTCGGGTGCGGCGCAGCGCGGGCAGGTCGTAGTAGACGGTTTCGCGGACGAGCGCGTGGTCGAAGGTCACGCGCCCGGCCCGGTCGGTGCGCAGCAGCCGCGCGGTTTCGCCGGTGGCGACGAGGTCGATGACGGTGTCGTGGGACTGCCGGGTGGAGCCCGCGAGGGTGGCGATATCGCTGTCGCCCCAGACCGACAGGTGGCGCAGCAGGTCCACCACGTCCGGCGGCAGCTGGGCGATCCGGCGCCCGAGCAGGTCGCGCACGCTGTCCGGCAGCGCGTCGGTGATGCCCTGGGTGGCAACGAGTTTGGCGAGTTCGCGCACGAACAGCGGGTTGCCGCCGGTGCGGCGGCGCAGCAGTTCGACGGTGCGGTCGTCGAGGGCGGTGAGTCCGGCGGCGGCCGCGGCGCGGCGGGTCCCGGCCATGTCGAGTCCGTCGAGTTCGATGCGGTCGGCGGTGAACAGGGCCAGGGCGGCGGCTGTGTCGCGGACGCCGGGTCCGGCCTCGGTGCCGCGCAGGGTGGCGATGATGAGGATCGGGCTGTCGCGCAGCCAGTTCACCACCTGCCGCAGTACCTGCAGGGTGGCGGTGTCCGCGCCGTGCACGTCCTCGAGCACGATGGCGACGGGTGTTCCGGCGGACCGTTCCCGGCAGGACCGGACCACCCGGCGGGCCAGGGTGAAAGCGTCGGCGGCGGTGAAGGTTTCGGGGTCGGCGGCGTCGAGTCCGGTGAGCACTTCGGCCCAGGACCAGGCGGGCGGCGCGGAGTCGACCTCGGGGCAGCGGCCGAAGACGGTGGTCCAGCCGCGTTCACTCAGGTGCGTGGTGATAGTGGTGGCGAGGGTGGTCTTTCCGGCCCCGGCCTCGCCGGACAGCCAGACCAGCCGCACATGCCCTTCGGCGGCGGCTTCGGCGGCGGCCAGCACGGCGTCGCGCTGGGCGGCATATCCGCTGTCCGGCAGGGGTTCCGGGGCGGGCAGGGGTTCGGGTTCGGCGGGCCGGACCACCACGGCGGGCGGTGCGGTCTCGGCGTCCACCGAGTGGGTGAGGATGGCGGTTTCCAGGTCGCGCAGCGCGGGTCCGGGGTCGACCCCGAATTCGAGGGTGAGGAATTCGCGGCTGCGGCGCACCGTGGCGAGCGCGTCCAGCGACTGTCCCAGTCGGTATTGGGCGAGGGCCAGCAGCCGGGCGGTCTCCTCGCGGCCGGGGTGCTCCTCCAGGATGGGCCGCAGCGCCAGCACCACTTCGGCGGGCCGGTTCATCTCGAGCGCCGCCTGGGCGCGCAGTTCGGCCGCGGTCATCTTGAGCGCCTGCAGCCGCGCGGTCTCCTGGGTCGCCCAGGTCATGCCGGGGAAGGATTCGAAGGCGCCGCCGTGCCAGCAGGCGAGCGCGGAGTCGAGCACCCGCACCTGTTCGAGGGGTTCGGGTCGTCCGGCGGGATCGCGCATGGCGGCCTCGTGGCCGTGCAGGAGTTGTTCGAAGAGCCAGGAGTCGACCTGGTTGGGTTCCAGGTTGAGCGCGTAGCCGTGGGATTCGGACACGATGACGCGCGAGTGGGCGCGGCGGGGCCGGTCGGGTTCGAAGACGCGGCGCAGGTTGTGGATGTACACCTGGAGCGCGGCAACGGCTTTGGCGGGCGGGTCGCCGTGCCAGAGGTCGTCGATGAGCCGTTCGGTGGGCACCACGCGGCCGCCGGCGGCGACCAGCCGGCCCAGTACCGCGCACTGCATGGGCGCGCCCGGGGGCACGCGCTGGCCATCGATGCTGATGTGCAGCGGGCCCAGCACCCCGATCCGTATCAGCGCCATAGCCGGTGTCCGACCCCCGTACCCACTTCGAATAAAACCAAACAGGATGCTCTCAATATGGCAGAAATTCTGCGACAGTACCCAGTCTTGTGATCCGGCTTAACTCGATACGAAGTCATTCCGAAGAGCTATCCCGCACACTGCCTAGGGTGTTCGACCCCTCTCCGCCGCCCGACGCCGATCTCGCGGTGCTACACAGCCTCCCGCATCCGGCCTGCCTGCACGACGGCGGCTACGACGTGGTCGCAGCCAACGACGCGTTCAAGAAATTGTTCCCCGGCACCGGCCCGGGCGCGAATCTGATGACCGCGATCCTGCTCGAACCCATGGCCCGCTATCGGCTGGGCGACTGGGAGGCCGAGGCGCAGGTGATGGTGTCGGCGTTCCGTGCCGCCGCCCCCGAGCTGCGGCCGGACCGGGTCGAGGAGATCGTCAATCTGGCCCGCCGCTCCCCCGACTGGGATCGACTGTGGGACAGCGGGGTCGTCCCGGCCGCGCCCTACGAGCGCACGGTGCTGATGAATGATCCGCTGACCCGCAAGGAGCGGCGGATGTACGTACAGACCTTCGAGTTCCGGTCGCCGCAGCGGCCGTGGTGGCTGCTGACCGTGGTCCCGTTCGACTAGGCCTCCGCGGCCGGGATCTCGAACCAGCCGTCCTCGGGTTCGGCGTATCCGTGGTACATGAGCGGGATGCGCCGGTCGACGCCGAAATGCCGGTAGACGGCGAGCATGGCGGACCGGACGGCGTAGTTGTGGAAGTCGTCGATGCGCCGCGGGCCGAGCCAGTGTTCGGGGAGCAGTTCGAGCCGGGCCAGCTCGTCGGGATCGTCCGCGTCCAGCCCCATGGGGGGCTCCGGATCGGCGATGAAGTGATCGTGCAGGACCACGTGCATCCGGTGCGGGTCGTGCTGTCCGGCGGTGAAGGCCAGGAATCGGGTTCGGATGCTGGGTGCGCCGTGCGCGTGCAACCACTCGACGAGGTGGGGGTTGGGGCTCGGGATCGGGTCGGGCGACCAGCGGGGTCCGGCGGCGAGCGGCGCCTGCTCGACCAGGTGCAGGACTCCGGCTCCGGGCACGCGGGGTTCGGGGACGAGGAACAGGCTCAGGACCGGGGATCCGGACACGCTGTCGGAGAGGCAGACTTTCGTGCGCATGGGGTCGGGCATGCGCCGCTCCTTCGGGAGAAGGGTTGCTGGCATGGTCATCCGAGGTGGTGCCGGCTCGTCGAGTGACCAGACTCGGACAGATCTCTCCTCGACGCCCGACCGGTGCAACACCCGGAATTATAGTCGCCGGCCATCGATCGGACCGACCGGTCTTTCGGCCGGTCCGATCGGGGTTCGCGGGCGCTTCTCCGGTCTACGCGCCGACCAGACGACCGCGCGTCCCCTGCGCGGGCAGCGCCGCCAGTTCACCCTCGATGATGGCCCGGACATTGGGCCACTCGTCCTCCAGGATCGAATAGAACGCGGTGCTGCGCACCTCGCCGTCCAGCCCGCGCGAATGCGCCCGCCGGACCCCGTCGCTGGTGGCGCCGAGCCGTTCGATCGCCATGCGGGAGCGCAGGTTCCGGACGTCGGCGCGCATGGCGATGCGCCGCACCCGCCACACCTCGAAGGCGTGTTGGAGTAACAGCAGTTTGGACTCCAGGTTGATGCCCGCGCCGCGGGCCTCCCGGGACAGCCAGGTGTTGCCGATCTCGGCGGCGTCGGGCACCGCCAGCAGCGGATCGTCACTGGGCGCACCGTGGACCAGCGGCCACACCACCGGACCCTGCCAATAGTCGAAGCGGGTGAACCGGGTCGAGCCCAGTATCCGGCCGCCGGCCATGGCGACGATGGCGAAGGCCACCGAGGTGCCCGCGGCATGCCCGGCCAGTGCCTGGGCGATGTATTCCAACGCCTCGTCCACACCGTGCGGGACAGGAGTGAACGCATAGTCGTCGCGATTTCCCGCCGCGGCCTCCGCGAGACCCGACGCATGCTGCGGCGCAAGGGGTTCCAGCCGTACCAGACGGCCGGTCAGAGTAACGGGTACGGGCACGTTCCCTCGATCTTTCGGAGACGGTCGGGGGTCGCGTCAGGCATTGGCCGCCCCGGCCACCCACTCCGGAATCGACGAACCAGCCCTGGCGCGCCAGTAGCAGCATCGGATAGTGGGATGAACGATAGCGGAACACCAGCGCACCGCGCCGCAGGCGGCATGTAAATTTCGAGCGCTTATCCGCGCGTCGCGCCGCTATTTTCACAGGTGTCATTCAGCCGATTCCGAGCCGACCGTCCGCTACCATCCGGCGACCCCGCCGCGACCTCCGGAAACGTCGAATACCTATGCGCTGGAAGGTATTACTACGCCGTCGTTCCGCGCCAGAACCCGCCGTGCACGGCCCACGCCTCCGCGAGCTCGACCGGCCCCACCACGGCGATCCCCCGCTGCCCCGCCGCGAATACCGCCCGGCACGACAGCGCCATCGTCGGGTTCTCCCGATTCGCCCCGGTCAGCCCCAGAAGCTGGTCTTCCCCGAGTGCATAAACCACCCGCCCGATATTCGCCCAATAGATCGCCCCGGCACACATGACACAGGGCTCGCAACTGGTGTAAACCGTACAGCCACGCAGAAACTCGGCATCATAAGCCGCACTGGCCGCCCGCACCAGATTCGTCTCCGCGTGCCCGGTCGCGTCCCGTCCGGTCACCACCGTGTTCTCGGCTTCCAGCAACACCGCCCCGTCGGGCCCGGTGAGCAACGCCCCGAATGGGTGATTGCCCCGTTCCCGCGCCCGCCCGGCAATGGCGATAGCGGCCGCGAGAAGACGGGTATCCAGGTCGGTCGGGACGCTCTCCTGCGGACCGGGGTTCATCGCACCATCATCACCCACCGGGTCGGCGCGCGTCGCTCCGCCCGCGAGGTCCGAGCCCCCGCGCCGGATACCGGAGGGGGCCCGGAGTCGTCCTCGCTCGCGAACTCATCGAACGATTCGAGGGGATGCGATCGAACTCGGGAATGGCTCTGTCGTCCCGGCTCGTCTCGACGGCCATGGCGATTCGCGTGTTCACGAGTGACGCGGCAGCTCCGGCGGCTTCCGATCCTGTTGCACCGGTACCGGATTCGTTCGATTTGCTCCGGCGGAACTGGCCGGGCGCGCGAACGGCTACGTCCTGCGGACCCGGAGATCACCGTGCGCGGACTGCGTAAGACGCTGCCGGGCCGGTGATACATCGCCCGGAAGACGCTGGCGTCCAACCGTATTCGGGAATCGCGATGATCCTGGTGTCGGTTCAGCGATCGCGGTACCGCCGACGAGGTCGTCACGGTCGACGGGGTCGGACGCACTGGTCGCCGGGTACTGCGCCGATGGAGCGACCGTGCAGCGCGTTCGTTCGAGCGTCCCGACGCACACCTTGTCGGCCTTCGCCGAAGTGCCCGCGGCCTTGAACTACCCGTCCGCCCGCTTCGCCGGTGAGCTCACCCCGAGCACGTGCTGAAGCGGGTCGCGATCGTTACCGGCGCGGGCTCCGGGATCGATCGGCGAGTACCGCCTGTTTCCCTGCCTGACCGGGCGACTCATCGCCCGCTGAACGCCGCGGCGTCGACGCTGACCCGGGCTGCTTGAAGCACAGTGCTGCAACATCCACGCCAATCCGGCGAACTTTGGGCTAGCTTCCGAAGGGTGCGTTCACTGTGGGCACTCGGCACGAGGAGGCATCCCATGAGATCCAAGCGCGCGGCATTGGGGCTGGCCACGGCCATTCTCGCGGTTGCGTTCGGCGCGGGCATAGCCGCCGCCGATCCCGACGATCCCGGCACCGCGGGCACGGGCCCCGACACAGAGCTCTGCCCGTACCCCGATGTGAACAATCCGTATTGCACGAACTTCCCCGACGATCACAACAACGAGGGCGATATGGGCAACGGTCACGACGAAGGTGGCGTGGGCGGCCACCGCTGAACCGGGCCACCAGGAGCCGAACCCCAGACCCGGACACCGGGCCGGGGCTCAGCTGATCGGGTTCCTCCGCTACGGGATCAGAGTGCGGTCGAACAGGGCCAGCAGTTCGCGGTAGTGCCGTTCGGAGGCTTCGGAGTCGTAGGCCGCGGTGTCGGCCTGGGTGTAGCCGTGCTGGGCGCCCGCGTAGACCTCGGTGCGGTGGCGGACGCCGGCGGCGTCCAGCGCCTTGTCGAACTGGGCGATGTGCTCCGGGGTCATGTGGTGATCCTCGCCCGCGTGGGCGAAATACAGTTCCCCGGTGATGTTTCCGACCATCAAGTGCGGGCTGTCCGGGGTGTCGGTGACGAGTGGACCACCGTGGAACCCGGCCACCGCCGCGATCCTGTCCGGGAACATGGCGGCGGACACGACCGCCAGCCGCGCACCCATGCAGTAGCCGGTGACGCCGACCTTCCCCTCGGTGACCTGCGGCGACGCCGCCAGCCACGCGAGGTAGGCGCCGACATCCGAACGCAGGACGTCCGGTGTCAGCTCGCGGATCATGGGGAAGAGCTGCTGGAAGATCTCGGGCCGCTGCACCGGGTCGATGAGGTCGGGCAGCTCGATCACCGGTGCGCGCCCGTGCCGGTAGTAGGCGTTGGGCAGCAGGACGGTGTAGCCGTGGGCGGCGATCCGATCGGCCAGCGCCCGCAGGCTGGGCCGCAGTCCGAAACCGTCCTGAATCACCAGCACTCCCGGATGGGCGGCGCCATCGTCCGGGTAGGTGAGATACGCGTCGGCGACACCATCGGGTGTGTGCACGTCGACCGACATACCGAGCGTGCGAGTCATCGTCGAATCCTTTTGTCGTAGTTGATGTTCTGTGATCAACACGACGATGGCGGAGCCCGGACGGCGCTCAGCGGAGCACCGGGTAGCCAATCCGTGTGCGGCGCAAGCCAGTCCCGGTAGTCATCGCCTCACACTGTAACCGAACCCACCGATCTCGGTCATTGACCTCGAGCGGGGTTGGGGTTCGAAGATTGCCACATGACAACCACGGAACTCGATCGGACCGAAGACATCACCGCCATCCACGCCGTCGTGGCCGCGGTGGCCGAGGCACAGCGCGCCGAGGACGCCGACGCCTTCCTCGCCCTGTTCCACCCCGACGCCATCTGGACCACCGGCGGCGGCAAATTCCTCAACGGCCTCACCGAGATCTCCGAGTTCACCCGCGCCGTACTCCCCGGCGCCACCAAGGACGGCTACGCCACCTACGAGCCGTTCTTCATCCGCTTCATCCGCCCCGACGTGGCCGCGGTCAAGGTCCGCCAGCAGTACTTCAACCATGCCGACGAACTCCAGGCCCAGGGCTCGCCGCTGTACGGCATGACCAAGGAGGACGGCCGCTGGCTGCTCACTTTCTGCCAGAACACCCCGGTCGCCGACCACTGACCGACCCCGCCCGCCACGGAGAACCACAGGACTGAGCCTCGCCCGGATCACCGGGCGGGGCTCGATCAGTCTGTGCACGTGGCGGTTTCGCCGGCGAGGCACTCTCGCTCGCCTCGACAACTCATCGGCTTCGTACTGCTTGGCGGCATGAATACCTAGGGAGCTCCGAAAAGAAGCTGAAACAACATTTTCCGAACTATCCATCAGGTTTTATTGTCAATAACCTGCCGCCCGAGCAGTGGGCTTTACTCGCAAAGAACAACAATTGACGGTTGTGAGTGGATCCGAAAATGTGATTTCTCTTGAAATCCGGTCCTGACTAACGTCTCCGGCGTGAGCATAGCTCGCTCACGAAGAACACCCGATAGAAGGAGACGAGAAATGGGTTCCCTGGGCAACTTTGGACTGGACGCCATCCTCGCGGAGCTGAAGAAGCTGATGAGCAGCGGCTCGGCCGGTACGCACAAGCCGAACTGACCGCAGCCGAGGGACGGTTCCGGTTCGACACTCCCCCGAGCCGGAACCACCCTATGAGCTGTAGGCATAGGTCGCGGCAACTATAAAGACACAATTGTGCCTTTCGTGGGTCGAAGCATTTCCCGATATGAACGGATCCTGATATGCGTGCGCCCCCGAGCCCGGATAATCCCATTGTTTTCGGTGGGCGGCGGCGGTGGTAGCCGGGCAGGTCATGACACCCGGCTCGGCCCTGACGCCCTTGCCATGCCGGAATACCTCATCCGAAAGACCTCCATGCGTAGTACCCATATTCGGCGAGCCGCGATGATCGGCACCGCGGCCTTCCTCCTGGCCGCGCCCTGCGCGATCCTCGGACAGGCCGAACCCGCCCCGCCGACGCCCGCGCTACCCGCGGACCTGGCTGCCGCGATGGGGCCGAAGGCCTGAAATTCCTTGTTCTGCTTCGGTTTCTGCCCGGAATGCGGTTCCTGGCGACCTCGCCGCAGGGGTCGGCATGTCATCCATTCAACGACAAAGGACATCAGCATGACGCACGCAACCACCCGCATCGCCGTCGGTGCGGCCGCCACCATCGCCCTCGGCGCGGGCACGCTGCTGGGTTCCGGCGCGGCCGGTGCGGCCCCCGCGACGATCACCTGGGACGACGGCACGAGCCACTACACCCGGACGGTGAGCAACACGACCCCGACGGTCGGCGAGACGATCACCATCAGCACCAAGTTCGAGCAGAAGGGCTCCGCCGACGAGACGATCGACTATGTCGCGGACTACCACCCGCAGTGCCTGACCTACGTCGCGAAATCGGCGAAGATGACCGACAACAGCGGTGACCACGCGGTCGAGAACATCAACCTCATGGTCGACGACGAGGTCATCTCGGCTGATTTCACCGCCACCAGCTACAAGATGGTCGTGAAGCACGGTGGCGCCCAATCGCCCACGTTCAGCGCCCAGTACAAGGTCGGCGCCGACTGCACGAAGCAGAACGGTGCGCTCGACACCGGCTTCAACTACCTGTCGAGCCTCGGCTACCACACCTTCGACACCAAGGGGCCCTCGATCACCATTTCCAAGACCCCGGGCGGCACGGCCAACACCGGCAGCGCGGACGGCGTTCTCGCCGGCCTCGGCGCGCTGCTCGGCGGCTTCGGGTCCAGCAAGTAGCGCAGGACTCGCCTTCGAACCGGCCACGGCAGACGGCCGGGCACGATCGAGCCCCGTCCGGATCACCGGGCGGGGCTCGATCACTCTGCGCGCGAAGCGGTTCGACCGCCGACCACATGTTCCCCGGTGCTGCTTTCGACGGATGTCGCGGCGGCTTCACCCGAGCTGTCCGACGGGCGGGCGCGATCGGCGTGGCCGGAGGCGACGGGCGGCGATATTCTGACTGACGTGCCGCGGTTCCGAGCGACGGATGGTTGACGGCGACCCCCTCGAGACGCAGCGTGATGTCGGTGTCGGTGTCATCACGGAGTTGAACGCGGCCGGGTTCACAGACGCCGAGGAGATCGGCCGGGGCGGTTTCGGTGCGGTGTACCGGTGCAGTCAGATCGCCGCCGGCCGCACGGTGGCGGTCAAAGTTCTCACCGGTGAACTTCCGGAGAATCGCGAGCGCTTCCTGCGCGAGCAGCACGCGATGGGCCGGCTGACCGGCCATCCCAATGTCGTCGGGATGCTCGAGATCGGGGAGACCGGGACCGGGCGCCCGTATCTGGTGATGCCCTACCATTCCCGGGGCTCCCTCGACGCACGCATCCGACGCGACGGTCCGTTGCCGGTGGCCGAGGTCCTGCACCTCGGGGTGAAGACAGCGGGGGCGTTGGAGTCGGCCCACCGAATGGGTGTTCTGCATCGTGATGTCAAACCGGCCAATATCCTGCTGACCGACTACGGCGAGCCGGCGCTGACGGACTTCGGGATCGCTCACTTCGCCGGCGGATACGAGACGACGTCCGGCGCGATCACCGGCTCGCCCGCCTTCACCGCACCCGAGGTTCTCGAAGGCCGGGCACAGACTCCCGCCTCGGATGTGTACGGACTGGGCGCCACGCTGTTCTCGGCACTCACCGGGCACGCCGCGTTCGAGCGCCGCAGTGGCGAACAAATGGTGGCTCAATTCGTGCGGATCACCACTCAGCCGATCCCGGACTTGCGCGAATCCGGCATTCCCGACGATATGTGCGCGGTCATCGAGGCGGCGATGGCTCGTGACCCGCACGACCGGCCGACCGCGGCGGAGTTGGGTGAGCGGCTGCGCCGGCTGCAAAACGACCACGGATTCCCGGTCGACACGATGGTGCTGCCCGCCGAGCCGGAACCCGCCGCGACTTCGGCCGAAGCGAAGCCGCACGCGGTCACGCATTTCCGCGGCGACCGCTTGCGGGCGGGGACGGGGAATCTCCCCCTGGAGATGACCAGCTTCGTGGATCGGAGGACCCCGCAGTCCGATGTCAGGAACCTGTTGTCCGACTCACGTCTGGTGACGTTGACCGGGATCGGGGGTGTGGGCAAGTCACGGCTCGCCTTGCGAGTCGCTCACACCCTGCGGCGGAAATTCGAGGGCGGGGTCTGGCTGATCGAACTGGGCGACCTGCGTGCCAACGAATCGCTGCCGAACGTCGTGGCTGCCATCTTCGGTGTGTCCGACCACGGCGGTGGATCGACACTCGACACGCTGATCGAGTTACTGGCACCCCATGATCTGCTCCTGGTACTGGACGACTGCGAGCACATGGTCGAGCCGGTCGCACAGCTGGCCGAAGCACTCATCCGAGCCTGCCCGGGCGTGCGGATCCTGGCCACCAGCCGTGAAGCCCTGGATATCGAGGGCGAAGCGGTATACCGGCTGCCGCCGCTGGATATACCCGAGTTGGCCGCCGATCCGGCGGTCCGGACCGTGGCGGGCGACACCGCGGTGACGCTCTTCGCGGAACGAGCGGCCGCGGCGGTGCCCAGGTTCGAGCTGAGCGATCACAACAGGGCGTACACCGCCAAGATCTGTGCCCGGCTGGACGGCCTACCTCTGGCCATCGAACTGGCCGCGGCACGCCTGCGGACCATGTCCGTCGAACAACTCCTGGCCCGGCTGGACGACCGCTACGCCTTCCTGACCCGGGGTAGCCGCAGCGCACCCAGACGGCAGCAGACCATGCAGTACTGCATGGACTGGAGCCATGACCTGTGCACACCGGACGAGCAGCGGCTGTGGAGTCGACTATCGGTGTTCACCGGCGGGTTCGAGCTCGACGCGGTGCTACAGGTGTGTTCGGCTGACATGACCGAGCCGGATTTGCTCGATACGTTGTCGGGCCTGGTGGACAAATCGATCCTCGTCCGCAAGGAAGTGGCCGGCTCGGTGCGGTTCCAGATGCTCGAGACAGTCCGCGAATTCGGTCAGCAGAAGGCCGAGGAGTCCGGAGAGTATCCGCTCCTGCGCCGGCAGCATCTGGAATGGTGCGAGCAACTGGTGCAGGCGGCCGATGTCGACTGGATAGGGCCGCACCAGCTGGACTGGGTCGAACGGCTCGAGCGCGAGCTGCCGAACATTTCGAAAGCGCTGGAGTTCAGCCTGACCGAGGCCTATGAGAGCGGACTGCGAATCGCCAATCCGCTGTACATGTTCTGGATGTTGCGGGGACGGCTCGGTGAGGGTCGCCAATGGTACGAACGGGTTCTCGCCCGCGTTCCCGGAGGCCGGCCGATCGACCGGGCCAAGGCGCTCCACGCCGCCACCTTGATGGCCGGGCTTCAGGGTGACCTGACGGCCGCCGCCGGCCATGTCACGGAGCTGGCAGGGCTGGCGGAGCAGGCGACCGACCCTATGGTTCCGGCGCTGCTCACGCATATCCAGGCGGATTACGTTCTCACCAGTGGAGTGGGTGATCTGTCCGGCCCGGTCGCCGATCTGAATCACGCGCTGCGCACCTACGAGCTGTGCGGTGACAGCACCATGCAGTTGGACGCCCGGGTCTCGCTGGGATGGGCCTATGCGCTGCAAGGCGATACCTCCCGAGCCCTCGACTGTCTGGGCAAGGCGCTCGACCTCACCGAATCCGCCGGTGAAACGATCTATCGGTCGTGGACACTGTGGTCGGCTGGATTCGCCGCGTGGCGCGCCGGTGATCCCGACCGTGCCACGCGCTCGCTCGCGAAGGGAATTCGATTGGCCCGCAAGGCCTCCGATCCGCTGGTCGCCACCGGCTGTCTCGCGACGCTGGCCTGGATCGCCGCCGAGCAGCTCGATGCTCAGCGCGCGGCCGTCCTCATGGGCGCGGCCGATGCGCTGGGACGCCTGGCCGGCAGCTCCACCATCCTTGGCCGCCATGGCCCCTACCAGGACGAATGCGAGCAGCGCAGCCGCCGAATCGTCGGTGCCGGCGCGTTCGACGCGGCACGGCAGGAAGGCGCCTCGATGAGTCTCGACGCCGCAGTCGCTTTCGCACTCGGCGAGCGACCCCGAGTCACCTCGTCGGCCGATCATTCGCCCGAGCTTCTCAGCCCGCGCGAACGCCAGGTCGCCGAGCTCGTCGCCGAGGGACTGACCAGCAAGGCGATCGCCGATCGCCTCGTCGTCTCGCCGCGCACCGTGCAGGGCCATATCGAACACATTCTCACCAAACTGGGCTTCACCTCGCGCTCCCAGATCGCGGTATGGGCCGCAGCCCAAACCCATGACACCGCCGAGTAATCGGGGGGTGAGGGACATCGCGTAGTGTCCACCGATCCTACTGCGGCCAGTCCCGCCCCTGGCGCTAGCTCTAGTGAGCCGAAGTGCGCGCTCATGCCGATTCGGCCGCAGACCTCTCATGGGGACGCCGTGCCGAGGTCACAACGGGCGGAAGGTCTTGGCCCGCCCGAAATCCAGTGCTTCGCTCATGATTTCGCCGAGCACGGCGCGGGTGGTGGCCACCTGTTCGGCGCCGATGCGTCCGGCGAGCCGGCGCTCGTAGTCGGTGTGGAACTCGCGGACGATGCGAAGCATGTCGTCCCCTCTCGGGGAGAGGTGTAGCCGTTTGGCGCGCTTGTCGATCGGGTCCGGTCGGCGCTCCACGTACCCGTGCCGGACCATCTCGTCGACAACCTTGGCCGCACCTTGGGCGGTGATGCCGAGCTGCTCGCCCAGTTGGCTTGCAGTGCAGGGGGATTCGGCCAGCGCGCGCAGGACGTACCCGTAGGAAGCGCCGAGGATCACATGACCGTGCTCGGCGAGGTGGGCGTGCAGCTGCTGCACGAACGATTGATAGGCCTGGCCCAGTAGTACGCCGAAATCCATGTGTTGACGCTCCTTTCGCGAACCAATATATTCAACTGCAGTTGAACACCTTGGTTGAACATCCAGGAGGCATCATGCCACTCATCAAATCCGCCGACGCCCCCACCTTCGAAGCTCCTCTCATGACCGCGACCGGCCTGGCCGCACCCAGCCGCGGCTCCGAAGAGAACAGCGTCTGGCGCTTCACCATGCACCCCGGCAACCCCGGTCACGCGCACGCCGTGTCCCGTGAGGAGATCTTCGTCGCCCTCGCCGGAGCCGCCCGCGTCGAGATGGACGGCCAGACATGCGATTTCCGCGCCGGCGACGCCCTGGTGATCCCGGCGGACACCGTTTTCAAGGTCTCCGTCCCCGGCGACGGGCCCTTCGAGGCCGTGGCCATCCTCCCTGTCGGCGCCTACGCCCAGGCCCCCGGCGGTGACCGCGTCAGCCCACCCTGGGCGCAGTAACCCACCACCGCCGGACGCCGCTACATCGCCGGACCGGTCACCGACGCCTTCCTCCACAGCCGACCAGACGCACGCTGTAGCCGATTTCCGTGCGCCGCCGCCGGGGACAGCCACCGGCGAGGGTTGCCCCCAGGGGGTAGCGGCGTCGGTCTTATGCGGTGCAGTCCTCGGGATCCCGCTCAGTGCTCGTCATAGTGGCCTTCATGCGGGGCGTGGCGGTGACCGTCGTGGATGTAATCCACGTGGTCACCGTGCTGGACCGCGTCGTGGCCGCAGCCGTCGCCGTGTTCGTGGGGGTGGCCGCTGTGTTCGGTGTGACCCTGCGGTTCGCATTCGTCGTAGTGGCCGTCGTGTTCGCGGTGAAGGTGCCCATCGTGCGCGTAGTCCACATGGTCACCATGCGCGAACGCGGTGTGGCCGCAGTCCGGGCCGTGGACGTGGTCGTGCTGGCCGTGTTGGCTATGTGCCGCTGTCATCGAACTCTCCTTCTCCAGTGCCTGGTTTCGCAGGTTGATGATGCTGTGAGACGGGGGATCGACACCCACGCGTCAGACTACCCCCGGGGTTTCTGCCGGTTCGGCCGGTCTGAGCCACGCGGAATGCGCGCTCACGCCGATGAGCGAACGCCTGCTGCAGATCATCTGGACCAGCCATCAACCGACGCGAGCTGCATGCCGACTAAACAGTCAGTATGCTTTCGCGGTCATGGAACAGGTCTTCGCTTCAGCGGCATTGGATCCGGTCTCGTTCGGCACCTCCGCCGCGCCAGGCCCGCACCTTCCCGCTGTGGCCGAACCACACTGAGACAGGAACGACCATGCTCAACCCCGCTGTGCCAGGTTTCTATCCCGACCCCAGCATCTGCCGCGCCGGGCGGACCTACTACCTGGCCTGTTCATCCTTCGAGTACTTCCCGGGCGTGCCCCTGTTCTCCAGCACCGACGCCGAGCACTGGACCCCGATCGGGCACGTGGCCACCCGCCCCGGCCAACTCGCCCTCGAAGACGTGCCCACCGCCGGCGGCGTCTGGGCGCCGACCATCCGTTTCCACGACGACCGCTTCTGGCTCGTGGTCGCCGACGCCTTCGGCCGCGGGCCGCTGCTGTTCACCGCCGACCGCGCGGAAGGGCCATGGAGCGACGGGATCGAGCTCCACGGCGTGGAAGGCATCGACCACGACATCGCCTGGGACGCGGACGGTACCTGCTACATCACCTTTTCCGGACTCACCCTCGAAGGCGAACAATCCGGCACACACCACGGGATTCAACAAGTGCGGATGGATACCACCACCGGCCACGCGCTCGAAAAACCCCGCTCACTGTGGTCGGGAACCGGCCTGAAATTCCCCGAAGCCCCACACCTCTACGACGTCGACGGGACCTGGTACCTGCTGATCGCCGAGGGCGGCACCGGACGCGGCCACAGCATCAGCATCGCCCGCGCCGACCACCCCGAAGGCCCGTTCCACGGCTGCCCGGCCAACCCGATCTACAGCCACCGCAGCACCAACCACCCCGTCCAGAACACCGGCCACGCGGACCTGGTCCGCACCGACGACGGCTGGCGTGTCGTCTTCCTCGGCACCCGCCCTGCCGGTCTGACCCAGGCTTTCGCAGCGATGGGCCGCGAGAGCTTCCAGTCGACCCTGCATTGGGTCGACGGGTGGCCGGTGATCGACCCCATCACACTGACCCCCGACCTTCCGGGCACCAAGGCCCACACCGACTTCGACGAACCCCTCGGCGTCGAGTGGGTGTCGGTGCGCGATGCGAAACGCGACTGGGCCTCCCTCGATACCCGCCTCGGGTGGCTGGTGCTGCAAGGCTCGACCCCCGACACCCTCGGCCCGGCGATGGACGCTTCGCACCCGCATTTCCTCGGCCGACGCCAGCAGCACATCCGATCCCGCTACGCCGCATCGATCGACGCAGCCGACGGCATCGGCGGCCTGAGCATCCGCTACGACGAACTCCACCACTACGACATCGAAATCCAGCCCGACCACGACACCGGCGACTACCTCGTGCGGGCACGGGTACGCCTCGCCCAGGTCGAACAGACATGGGAACGGCGGGTGCCGGCAGGCCCGACCGTCCTGTGGATCACCACCACCCCGGTCCTCACCAACGGATTCGACCCGCACGCGATGTCCTGCGACACCGTCAGATTCGGATACGGACAAGGCCCCGACACCACCGAAATCGCCGACGTGGACGGCCGCTACCTCACAGCCGACACCGCAGCCGCCTTCACCGGACGCGTCGCCGGCATCTACGCCGCGACCGGAACCGTCGCATTCGACTGGTTCACCTACGAAGGCGAACATCGCTGACCCACAAGGTCAGTGGCCAAGCCTTGCACATCGATCGATGGACCGATGATCCACAGCGCACTGGCGATCACACCGATGACGACGGCAAGCAAACGCACGCTACTACCGCATACCGCGCTGACCGAACCGGCCAGCCCGGGGCGCCGGCCGCCGGATCCCGTTGCGGTGCAGAACATCCGCTTCTGCCGATTACACCGTGACAGCGGCAGGGCCCGATGTAGGGGGCATGGGCATACCGCCTCAACCTCGTGGAGCTGGTGATGTCGTCACCGCTCTGGCCGAGGTGCCGGTGTTGCGACCCGATGTCACCATCCTGGATGTGCGGCTGCTCGGCGGGGCGCGCATCACCGGGAAACCAGTGGGGGGCCGTCGAAACTTGGACCAGCACAGCGGCTTTGCTCATGCCACGCGGTTCGAGGCCGGTAACGGAGCGTAGGTCCATACGACCGGCAGCAGCACGCCGACGGTTCGGTTGTGGCAACGGTGATGTGCCCTTCGGGGTCCCCACAGCTGACCTTCGGCCCCTGTGGTGAGCCAGCGTGGCGGGCGATCTTGGATCAGGCAGCGCCAGCGTAGTCGCTGCCCCTTCCGGAATGTTCGTGCACATCAGGAGAATCGCATGAGCGACACTACCGCCCAGCCCGCCATCGGCCGCGTACGGAACTCGGTAGTCTGGCCCGACCCCAGCCCCTTGGACTCTTGGTGGCATGGGGTGATGTACGCCGAAACCAGCTCGGCCCTGCAGACACTCCGAACGGCACGCTGACCGGCGACCGTATGCATTCAAATCGACACCTGAGCCGAAGAAGGAGAATCGGAGATGATCCGAAAGCAGTGGCATGATCTGAACGTGCGCACTCGCGGGCTGATCGTGGGCGCGGGCGTGATCGACGGTATCGCGAAGGTCGCGGCCCTGCTGGATCTGCTCCAACGGCCGCCCGAGCAGATCCGCGGCTCCAAACGCGTATGGGCAACCTCGATCGTGCTGGTGAACTCGATAGGCGCCCTCCCCGTCGCATACTTCCTCCTCGGACGCCGCGCACCGGACGACAACGCTTGACCTGCCGCTGTACGTTCCGCCCAATCCCACTGAAGGTTACCGAAAGCGGTGCGGCCGACGGCGAGACCGACAGCGTGCAGAGACATCCGCTACTGCCGAGGTTCGGACGAGACAGAGCCGGTCGACACTTGTTGCCCAGGAGCCGCTCTCAACTGCCCGGTAGTGCGAGAAGTTCCCACTCCGGCTGCGACACACCCGGAGAAACCGGTATCGGGTCGGACCTTATGGCGCGTTACGGGATCTTGGGTTGTTCTATGCGGATGAGGCCTTCAGCTGTCGGCCGTCCATGTGATCATGTCTACACGGTTCCTTCAGTACCGATTCGGTCGTGACGGAAGGGTTTTGACATGCCCCCCAGTGCTGGAAAAGCTCAGTTGTTCGTCGATCGCGACTACGGAGGTAGGAGTGGCACACTCGAGGTCGGCGAGTACAACATCAGCCGCCTGAAAGAAAGGATCAGGCCGGCAATGACACCGTCAGCTCGCTGAAGGTCGCCGACGGCTACGTCGTCACCGCCTACACCGACGCCAACTTCCAAGGCGACAGCAAGGAATTCACCGCCGACACCCCCTATGTCGGTGACGGGTTCAACGACAAGATCTCCTCCGTGACGGTGCGGGCTGCCGACAAGGAGCAATCGTCCTCTACGGAGTACGGCGACGACTGGTTCTACTTCGAGGACACGAGCACATCCGGATAGAGAGACCGAACAACGGCGGCGGCCGGGCTTCCAGATCCGCCCGCTGTCGCCGGCCCGCTACCTTCCGCCCGGAAGCCGGGCTGCGGTTCACCCAAAAAGCCGAACCTGCACACCGCGTCCTTGCCTCGCATATCGCGCCCAGGACTGAACGCACTGTCATGGCGCATACCGCGCTGACCGAACCGGCCAGCGCGGGGCGCCGGCGGCCGGATCCCGTTGCGGTGCAGAACATCCGCTACTGCCGAGGACCGTGCTGGAACTGGATCAAGGCTGGGTGCAGGCATGTTCGCGATTGAACGAGCCGACGCTTCCAGTGCCGGTGGGGAGGTTGCGGGTGGCGTCTGCGTATGCCTCCGCCGGGGTCGCCCCCTTACCGAAGCCCACGATCGGGAACCCTGCGACGATCGCGAGCGGACTCGTCACGACTGCACCGCAGCCGTTCGCGAACGTCACCATCATCCGGCAGTCGATGATGCCTTGACCCTTGCACGCTCGGTCGGCGGCTCGAATAGCGTCGGCTTCCGTCGGGTGGTTGACCGAAAACGCGAAGACGTTGCCCCACACGCTGAGGGAAACGGCGCCCCAATTGACCGGGTCGGCGGCGGCAGTCGGTGCCGCGAGAACGGCAGCGGCGCTCACCGAGAGGGCGGCGGCCGCAAAGGATTTGTTGAACAAGTGGCATGCTTCCTCTGCGCGCCGACCAGGGTGCGGCGATCGCATGGAAGATACCGCAGCGCATGGACTCGTGATCGCCCCAAGTCTTGGGGGCACGGCAAAGACCGTCACGAACTGCGGTGTTCGTGACGGATCTGCTGAAACCGATCTAGTCGCCGTTGGCTGCGGGAGCGCCCTCGTCGGTGGCCATCGCCTCGCGCAGCGACGGACGCGGTCAACTATGACGACGTGTGGCCCGGGCGAGAGCCGTGGCTGCGGCGGATTCGGTCATCCCTCGACGAGGTCGCCTTGCCGAACACACCCTTCTGCCGCCATACCGCGCTGACCGAACCGGCCAGCGCGGGGCATCGGAAGATCAACTGGCCGCGCCGATCCGAGGCTGGCGGAACGTCCGCGACTGCCGAATGCGGTGCGCTGACCGCTGAGCCCTCTCTGCTCGGCGGTATCGGCCCGGCTGTGACTGGTTTGGGATCCGTGCTTGTCTTTCACGGTCGTTATCGAACTGCCGCTGCTGGCGAGATCAGCCGATGAAGGGATTGCCCCAGCCGTCGAGGCATGCGGGGATGATCATCGTTATGCCGATGTAGCAGGGGATGATCCCGAACCCGGCCAGGAATCGAATCCTGGCGGAGTTCCAGCCTCGAAAGTGCATGCGTACTGTGCTGACGATCGCGGTCACTGCCCAAATAGCCAGCGCGAGAATCGATCCCACCGCTAGGGCCCAGAAATACAGGACGCTGACCAGCGCCAGGGTGAAGAAGCAGACCAATGCGAACCCCGACACGACACCCAGGATCACGTCCCAGCAGTACCGGATCCAGGTCAAGACCGTTTTTCGGGTGCCTACTCGCGTGCCCACCTGATCCTGTGGTGCTCGTTCGCCCCGTTCTTGGTCAGTGTTCGTGACAGGGGAGTTGAAGTGTGAGTTCATCACTACTCCTGGGTCCGATCGGCGGCCAGGAACTGGTCTACCGTTTCGATGTCGTCGTCGCCGGTTTCGAGCAGGCGCTCGTTGAGAATCGGTATCGAGCGGTCCAGCCATGCGGGGCGTTCGCCGTTTGCGGGCAGTAGTTCGTGTCGTTCGACGAATTGTTCGGCGAGGTGGCGGACCGATTCTCGTAAGGCGCTGACCACTACTCCTTCGGCTAGGCCGGTCAGTTCCTGTAGGAGGGCTCGGATTCGGTCGAGTTGGTCGGTCTCGGTGCTGTCGGCTTGGATGCGGGGCCACAGCGTGCGCTCGAAGATGTCGCCGAAGTCGGCTGCGATCTGATCAGTGTGTGCACGCAATCGGACGATCTGGTCGAGCACCTCGCTCGGCGGTATGTCCAGTTCGGCGACTCGCAGGCCGCTGGTGAGTGCCCAGCGTCGCGTCTGCGGTCGGCCGCGTCGCCATCGGATCAATCCGAGCTGAGTTGCCTTGCGCAGCAGGGTGGGCCGCAGGGCTTTGGGCTTGATCATCAGTCGGATATCGCCCAAACGGAGTGGTACCCAAT
Source organism: Nocardia sp. NPDC005746 (assembly GCF_040630785.1). Lineage (NCBI taxonomy): Bacteria > Bacillati > Actinomycetota > Actinomycetes > Mycobacteriales > Nocardiaceae > Nocardia > Nocardia sp. NPDC005746. The sequence continues at coordinate 2,028 of NZ_JBEXYE010000012.1, read as the reverse complement.
CTTCGGGCCCGCCGGGCAGTGCGAGCAGATCGGCGACTGTCGCCCCCTGCTCACGCGCGGTCAACAGTTCGGCGATCGAGGCGAGTGAGAAGCCGCGGTCCTGCAGACGCTGCACCAATTCGAGACGGTGCAGGTGTGAGCTGTCGTAGCGCGCGGTGCGGCCGACCCGGCGTGGTGCATGCAGCAACCCCTTCGACTGATACATGCGCACGGTGCTCGTCGGGACACCGGCCCGCGCGGCGACCTGCTCGACGGTGAGGTCGGTATCGGTCGTTCGCATGAGTCAAGCATGCGCGAGATCTACTTCGCTAGTCAATACTGTTCTAGTAAATGCTCGAAGTGTCATGTTGGCAGAGTTGAGGATTGCTGCAGGGGGCGGGATCCTGATACGTGTTCGCCGCCAGTGGTTCGACCAGGATCAAACGTCCTGACATGCCGCATACCGCGCTGACCGAACCGGCCACGGCAGACAGCCCAGGCACAGCTGAGCCCCGCCCGGATCATCCAGGCGGGGCTCAATGAGTCTGTGCGCGTGGCGGTTCGACCGCGGCTACTTGTTCTTCGACGGTGACGCTACTCCGCTTCGGAATTCCACCGCTACGCCGTCAAACATCTGCACGTCAAACACCCTGCTCAACCCTCGACTCGCGTTCCGGAACCGAATAACCTCTGCATCCACCGGCCTACTGCTGCCCGGCCGCACTTCGCGAGGCCGGGATCCCGCGGTAGGACGGCGAGAGCATGCGGCAGCGGCAGCTGTTCGAGGGGGTCGCGGCGGTGCAGGTAGGTCAGCGGTCGTAGGTCCCGGTCCCCGAAACCCAGCAGGTCGAACACGTACAGCCGCGCGGTTCCGACGATGACCATTTCCGGTCTGGCACAAGCGACCGGGGTCAACCCGCAAACCGTCTACAACGCCGTGGGCGGGAAGGCGGAGGTCCTCAAGGCCACCTATAACATCGTTCTCGCCGGAGACGATGACGACTTATATGGACCGCTCGGTTGAATCTGACGCACAAGAACGGCTTAGGCTAGCCTGCGGTCGAACAGCAACGAGCGCAGAATGATTGATCCCCGCCCGGGTACCCGGGCGGGGATCAATCGTTTTCGGGCTGGTCGGCGTCCATATCCTGGCTTCGCGCCCTTTGGCCCGGCGGAGAGTTCGGTTCGTGAGTCCCGAGAACACCGACCATGACTGATGAGGCGCGACCTAGTTGGTGCGGACCTTCAGGCCGGGGTTGTTCTTGAGAATGGACACGATCGGTGTGGTGATCAGAGTGGGTTTGTCGAAATCACTGATGGCCGGATCGGCGTTGAACTCATCGCACATCTGCTGGTCCCGCATTCCGTTGTTCTGGCTCGCGATGCCCAGGGCCATGGTGCCGGTGACCAGGACGCCGCCGCTGTCGCCGCTCAGCGCGCAGATGCTCGAGGTGGTTTTGCCACGGTTGACGTCTCCGTAGTTGGCGGCGGCGGCATCGGTCGATTTGACCTTGCCGCAGTGGTAGCCGGTAATACTGCCGGAGAAGCAGACCGGCTGACCGACCATGGGGGTGGCGACGCCGGTGATCGCGAGCGGGGCCTTTCCGGGGACGCGAACGTAGTTGTTCTGGAAGCGCTTGGCGGAGTTGTCGTCGATCTTGATCACCGCGTGGTCGAGTGGCCCCTTGACTGTCTTGGCGAAGGTGCCGAAGCGATCGCCGGGAGCGTTGCCGACCACGGTGTGTGCGGTCGAGGCGTCTGGAGTGCCCGCGGCGGCAGGGTCGTTGGGGTCGCAGTGTCCGGCGGTGATGTTCACCGTGTGGCCGGAGGCGTCGGTGCCGTTGAAGCCGAGCGAGCACATGTAGGCCTCGCCGGAGGCGTCCACGGCGCCGTAGACGTCGCCACCCATGACGGCGTTCGCGGGCGGCGGTGTGTTGGGTTTGGTGGTCGTGGGGGTGGTGGTGCCGTTGGCGACGGTGATCTGCTGGGTGGTGGTGGGTCCGGCGACGTCGTCGAGGCCGGTGAAGCTGACCTTGATCGTCACCTTGC